>NZ_JDTH01000001.1:600000-900000 GCF_000710615.1 Haladaptatus cibarius D43
CCGCGGTTCGACGCGACACGTTCGACAAAGGTGTGAGACGACTGTATCGAAAAATTCATGAGGGGAAAGAAAACCTTCATCGCCCGAAAGAGGAATCTCCGGGCGTGGGCGACCCGCCACAGGCGGAGAAGGCTGACGACTGAGTCGCGGCTTATTCCAGCGAACACGACTCTGACGTGGTCGTGTCGATACCGAGTAGTGCGTTCCCGCCGCAGTGTTGAGCCTGTGCGTTGCGCAGTAATCCTGCTCCTGCGATACCCGCAACTGCGGCAGTCGTGCACCGGTCATCGAGCAGGGCGGAGATGGCCACCGCGATGAGCCAAATTCCGGAGACGCCTCTGATGATGCGGTCGATTCCGCCAACGTTGGTTTCGAACCCCATGCTCTGACGTTGTGTTTATCTGACGTATGTATTTGGGGGGTGTAGGGGCGACTCTTCATCCAAGCCGCTCGTGCAAAATCAACCTTCGACTCATCTCGGTAGTTTTCGGATTCGGCCGATTTGTCCTCATCCGAGCCGTTCGTCCAAGATGAGTCGAGTCTTCGTACTCACAACCTCTTCCAACTCACGCGCGCGAGTGATGAGTTGATTCACGCCCTGCGTGTCCGCGGCGTCCACGATGAGGACGATGTCGTCCTCGCCGCTGACCTGCCAGACGAAATCCACCTGTTCCCACTCCGCGAGCCGATCGGACATCTGCGTGGTATCGACGGCCACGTCCACGCCGATTTCTATCATTGCTTTGACGTTACCGGTGTGGGTCGTGACGGTGAATCGCTCGATAACGTCGTTTTCGGTCATCCGCTCGACTCGATTTCGAACCGTTCCTTCCGACGTTCCAACCGCCTCTGCTATCTCCGTGTACGGTGTACGGGCGTCTCGCCGGAGGAGATTCAGTATCTGTCGGTCGAGTGCGTCCATAGAGATTTGCACCTAGCCGGGCCTGCTACTTGATGATTACGAATATCGTAACAATGCTTCGAAAGCAAGGTTTATTATCCCTTGTTCCATATGAATCTCGTAATGCCGGGTGCTTACGTCGCGCTGGAAAACGGCCATGTGGTAGAAGCCCGTGGTCGCGTTCCGGGTACGGCTTGCGGAGAACTGGTTTTCACAACTGCATACACGGGATACGAAGAGAGCCTCACAGACCCATCCTACGAAGAACAGGTCTTGACGTTCTCGTATCCGCTCATCGGAAACTACGGCGTCCGAGAGGAACGCTTCGAAAGTGACCGAGTCCACCCGCGCGCCGTCGTCGCGCGCGAACTAACCGACGATGTCGCGGAGTGGCTCGAAGCCGAGGGCATTCCCGCGGTTGACCACCTCGACACGCGCGACCTCGTCGGCGGAATCCGAGAGGAGGGCGCGATGAAATGCGGTATCGCGGTCGGCGAGAACGCCACGCCGGAGGACGCGCTCGCGGAACTCGACGGCTGTCCGGGCATGAGCGACCACGAAGACATCGGCACGCAGGTCAGCGTCCACGAGCGAGAAATCCATCTCGGCGAGGACGCTGGCGGCGACAAAACCGTCGCGCTCGTGGACTGTGGTGCGAAAGGAAGCATTATCGACGCGCTGGTCGAACGCGGCGCGGACGTTCACGTCCTGCCCCACGACGCGACCGAAGACGATGTCGAGGACGTTGACCCAGACGTGCTCTTCGTCTCGAACGGTCCGGGCGACCCCGCGAACTTCGAAGCGGCCCAGGAATTGGTCGAAACCTACGTCGGCGAACTCCCGCTCGCGGGCATCTGTCTCGGCCAGCAAATCATCGCCCGCGCGCTCGGCGGAACCACCGAAAAGATGGACTTCGGCCACCGCGGCGTCAACCAACCGGTTCTCGACTTGGAATCGAATCAGGTCGTGATGACGACGCAAAACCACGGCTACACCGTCGCCGACCCCGGCGAACTCGACGTGACGCAAATCAACGTCAACGACGACACGCCGGAAGGACTGGAGAGCGACGATCTGTCCGTCATCACGCGCCAGTACCACCCTGAAGCGAACCCCGGCCCGAACGACACCCTCGGCTTCTTCGACGACGTACTTTCGATGGCACCCCGAAAGCGACTCGTCCTCGCCGACTAATTTCCAATTAGTCGGCGAGGAACCGGCTATCGACGCTTAGATAGCGACCACAACCTGACGTTTTGTTCTGTATTACATTCGTGCCTAAAAGAATTTTTTACCCGGTCTAGAAAAATTCTTTACTTCGGATCGTAATATGAAGGCATGGAAAAATCCAGAAGAAAATTCATAAAACTCGCGTCCGGCGCAATCGGTGCCGGAGCAATCGTCGGTTCCGCGTCCACTGCATCCGCATACGAAAGCGTCACGGATGTGTGGCGGCCTGCCCACGAAAGCAACTATTCCAGCGCGAACCGAACCGCCTCGGACGTTCGCTGGGTCGTCATTCACACCATCGAAGGGAGTTACGAGGCGGGCTACAGTTGGTTCGAGAATCCCGATTCGAACGTCAGTTCCCACTTCGTCATCGGCGACGAACCCGGTCAAATCATGCAGATGGTCGAAGTCTCGGACGTTGCGTGGACGAACGGCGGCGACGGAACGTACAACGACACGGGAATCAACTTCGAACTCGAAGGTTCGGCGAACGTCACGAACTTCAACGACAACATCTACGAGCAGACCGCCGAAGCAGTCGCACACGTCTGTGACAAATATGGCATCCCGAAACGACACCCGACCTCCGACCTCGCGCCGTGCAACACCTACGACGGCGAGGGCGGCGTCATCGGTCATCACCAGATTCCGAACCCGAGTTGTACGGGAACCACCGACGGCAAAGTAGACCCCGGCGACACGTTCGACTGGAAGTACTTCATGGACTTGGTCGGCGGTGAAGTCATCGGTGACCCCGGCGATGGCGACGATGGCGGAAACGGCGGCACGTCAGGCTGGCCGATTTACTCCAACGGCGATACGGCGCGCGACATCTACACCGTCCAGTATCTGCTCGAAGCGAACGGCTATCCGATGCAGTACCACGACGGCATCTACGGGTCGGAAGTCCAGACGAACGTAGAACAGTTCCAGTCCGACCGCGGCCTCGCCGTGGACGGCGTCGTCGGCCCGAACACGTGGGGCGAACTCGTCGTTACGGTCAGCAACGGCGACGAAAGTCAGGCCGTCCGCGCCGTGCAGGACAACCTCGCCAACAAGCACGGCTACAGCATCGCGGTCGATGGCATCTTCGGTCCGGGAACCCAAGGCGCGGTCGAATCCTTCCAGAGCACGAGCGGGATTTCGGTTGACGGTGTCGTCGGGCCAGTGACGTGGGAGTACATCGTCGGCTAACATAGCCGGACGACCCGCTTATTCTTCGATTTCTATCGCTTCCTCGCCCGGCACTTGCCAGTCTAGTTCGACGAGTCCGCGGGCAGTTCCGCGCAATCCGTCCCGACTGACGACTTCGAAGGTTCGGTTTTCGGTTTCGGACGTAAACGGCGCGGCGACCATCAACCGGGCAACGTCGGCCCGCGGAATTCGTCCGAAGACGGTTTCGCCGCCCTCGCCGACCAGCACGTCCTCGGTCGCCGGGGCGTTCGTCAGCAGTCCAGGTCGGACGATGGTGGAGGAAAGCGGCGACGTGCGGAGTACGGCCTCTGCGTGATTTTTCTGGTTCAAATTGTTCCAGAGCAGCGCCCGAAACGGCGCTGGCATCTTTTCGCGGGAGTCGCCGACGCCGATTGCACTCTCAAACACGAAGTGGTCTACGTCGGCCGCAACTGCCGCGTGGACGAGGTTTTCGACGCCCGCTCCGTCGACCAGTTCCCCACCCAAGACAACGCGGGGGCCGGGTTTCGAACCGACCGCGCAGAGCACCACGTCGCAGTCGGCGACGGCCCGCGAGGCGTCCGCCGGGTCGAGGAGGTCGCCGACGATGACTTCGTCCGCGCCCTGATTCGACAGTTCGTGTTCTTTGTCGGGTGAGTGCGTCATCGCCCTGACGGTCAAATCGGTGTCTCGAAGCCGTTGTAGTATCTCGCGTCCCGTTCCGCCGCTGGCACCTGCGACGAGAACGCGCTGAATCTCGGAACTCATGTCCCCTGTCTTTCGCGTGGAACGAACAAAGTACTCGTGGCCGTCGCAATCCAACACCGGAAACGAACAGCGCTACTGTGTGGTCTGTCAGTACGACAATGTCCAAAATAGCCGATTTGCAGGAATGATGTGGCTTTTCGTTTGTCAGACTGCTCGTTAGACCAGTCGTAATCCGATTTAGACGGAGAATGAACATACCTGAACCAGCAATGGTTGCCCATCCAAATTGCAACTTTACTAAAATCTCAATTAAGTATTTATTCCTGCACAAATACCTTGGGCACGGGCCAATGAAAAAAAGTCCACGAGCGAAACGAAACAGCAAGCGAACCGATAGACGAACTCTCCTCAAATCCGGCGCAGTCGGGTTGACCAGCCTCGTCGCGGGGACAGGCTTTGCCAGCGCAGACGACGCGACTTCGAGCACGAGCACACCGCGAGGAAGCACCATCTATACGGCGAAAGGAGGGCGCGGCGATTTCCGAGGAACACCGACGAAAGATTAGAGCGCGCGCTGTCGGCGACTTCGAGCGGAAAAACAGCCACTCCCCCGAGGCAGTTCCGGGGAGCGAACATCGCTCGAAATCCGGCAAAGTGGTTGCGTATGCGTACGCCATCGACGCCAACGGAACTGCCCGGTCGTACACCGGGATTGCGGGCGAAGATGCGACCAAACCGGAAACGGAGTCCGGGCGGGCCGAAGCCCTGATTCACGACCGCTTTGGTGGCCGGGTTGCGGAACTGTCCCACGCGGTTGCCGCCTCCGAACGGCAAGTCACCACGATGGCTGGGGGGACGGTGTCCGGCACGGAGAACATGGAGCAGGTGTACTCCGACAAACTCGAATACGCGGAAGACCCCTACGGTGTGGTCGGGTCTACGTTTTACTGGTTCCGCGACAACCCCGACAGCACGGAGGGCGACGTTCACTCGTTCCACTCCCCCGCAGGGTTCGAACCGGGCCATCAGGCGTTCGGAAGCGGCTACACGAACAACTGGGGTCGCGTATTCAACCGATGGAACAGGAGTCAGATGGGCAACACCGACGTGGATTACGGCCAGTGGAATCCCTACGGAACGCAGGGCGGGTCGTCAACGACCGCGTACTCGCTTAGCGTGAGCGCCGGATGGATGACCGCGCAGGTCACGGCGGGCATTACGTGGTCGTACTCGCAACCGAACGTCGAAGTCGTGGACGAATTCTCGGCGTACAACGAGTACAACCAGTGGCAGTTGAAGGTCAACACCGGGGACGACACCCGCGAGAACTTCGTCGGCTTCCAACCGTCGAGCGCGGCGTCGATGGACTACTGGGACTCCTCGATGGGTCGCCGAAACATCTGTGAAAACGAGGTGAAAGGACAGTTCGCGGACGGCGGTTCCGCCCGAAACCTGTGGTCGAAGGGGATGTTCTGGTTAGAGTAATCCCACGCTCGCCACCATCAGACCGCTTAGCGTCCCCACTGACGCGCAACCTTCGGCCTGTCGCCGACGGACTGCACGCACAGCGATTCGTCGCGCGCGCCGAGGGCCTCGACTGCGGCCTTCGCGCCCGCGACGGTCGTGAAGTACGGAATGTCCTCCTCCACGGCCATCTCCAGTGCTTCGCGGTCGTCGGTCACGAGCAGGTCGATTTTTCCGGCGCGAACCGCGTCGGCCGTGCTCTCGAACTCGCCGAGTTCGTAGTAGTCGCCGAAGCCGTCAACGTCGAGTTCCACAACGGCAGTTCCTTCCTCTGGAAGCGAATTGTACGCCGCCGACTGCGCTTTTTCGTAGGCTTTCGCGAACGAGTCGGCGGTTCCCATCACTTCGCCCGTGGATTTCATCTCCGGGCCGAGGCGCGGGTCGGAACCGGACAAACGGTCGAACGGAAGAACGACCTCTTTCACGCTCGTCTGTTCCGGAATCTGTTCCGTCGCATCGAGTTCGGCTAACGTTTCCCCACCCATCACCTTCGCGGCGAGTTTGGCGATTGGGACGCCCGTCGCCTTCGAAACGAACGGAACGGTACGCGAGGAACGCGGATTGGCTTCGAGGACATAGACTTCGCCATTCTGCACTGCCAGTTGGACGTTCATCAGACCGACCGTGTCGAGCGCGCGGGCGATGTCTTCGGTCACTTTGCGCACGCGGGCCAGCGTCTCGTCGTCCAGCGAGCGCGGTGGAATCATGCAGGCCGAGTCGCCCGAGTGAACTCCGGCGCTTTCTACGTGTTCCATGATGCCGCCGATGACGATGTCCTCGCCGTCGCTCACGGCGTCCACGTCCAACTCGACAGCGTTTGCGAGGAACTCGTCCACGAGAATCGGCTTGTCCGGCGAGACCCGAACCGCCTCTTCGATGTACTCTTTCAGTTCTTCGTCGTCGTACACCACGTCCATCGCACGGCCACCGAGGACGTAGGACGGGCGGACGAGAACCGGGTAGCCGATTTCGTGCGCGAGTTCGAGGGCCTCTTCCTCGCTGGTCGCGCTTCCGCCGGTCGGTTGTGCAATACCTAAATCGTTCATCAGGCGGTTGAAGCGGTCGCGGTCTTCCGCTAAGTCCATCGCGTCAACCGTGGTTCCGAGAACCGTACAATCGAGTCCTCTACGTTCGATTTCCGTTTCGAGCGGGTGGCCGATGTCCACTGAAGTCTGGCCGCCGAACTGCACCATCACGCCGTCGGCGTTCGTTGCCTCGATAACGTCGGCGACCTCTTCAGCAGTAATCGGTTCGAAAAAGAGGCCGTCGGAGGTGTCGTAGTCAGTCGAGACGGTTTCGGGATTGTTGTTCACGACGTGTGCTTCGATGCCCATCTCGCGCAGGGCGCGCACCGCGTGAACCGAGCAGTAGTCGAACTCCACACCTTGGCCGATACGAATCGGGCCGCCGCCGACCACGACGACGCTCTCCACGTCGGTGTTCACTTGGAGTTCGTCGCGCCCGGAGAAGTTCGTCTCAATCGCGGAGCGCGCGGAGTAGTAGTACGGCGTCGATGCCGCGAACTCGCCCGCGCAGGTATCGACCTGTTTGAACGAGCGTTCCGGGGCCGATGTTTCGACGCTTTCGACATTCGCGCCAGCCATGCCTGCGACCTCGTGATTCGTGAATCCTTTCTCGGCGGCGGAGTCGAAGTTTCCTTCCTCGGCGGCCTCCGCGGCGTCGGCGATGCGTTCGTAGCGTTCGACGTACCAACTCTCGATTCCGGTGAGTTCGGCGACCTGTTCGGCGGTGTAGCCGCGCTCGAACGCCTCGAACATCGCGTAGGGGCGGTCGGGCGTCGGCGCTTCGAGGTAGTCGGTTTCGAGTTCCGAATCGGTGACTTCGCTCCATTCCACATCCGGTTCGTACTCCGAACTGCGCAGAGCTTTCAGCAGGCTTTCCTCGAACGTTCTGCCGATTGCCATCGCCTCGCCAGTGGATTTCATCGCGGTGCCGAGTTCGAAATCCACGTCGCCGAACTTGTCCTTGGGCCAGCGCGGTACTTTCGTCACGACGTAGTCGATTGCGGGTTCGAACGCCGCAGTCGTCTCGCCCGTAATCTCGTTTTCGATTTCGTGGAGGCGTTTGCCGAGCGCGACTTTCGCAGTGACGCGGGCAATCGGGTATCCCGTCGCCTTCGACGCCAATGCCGAGGAGCGCGACACGCGCGGGTTCACTTCCACGACGCGGTATTCGCCGCCGGGGGTGCCGTCGTCGCGCCACGCGAACTGGATGTTACAGCCGCCCTGAATACCCAAGTCGCGGATGACTTCGAGGGCCGCGTCACGCATCTCCTGATGGCCGTCGTCGGGGATGACCTGCGAGGGCGTGACGACCGTCGATTCCCCGGTGTGAATGCCCATCGGGTCGAGATTCTCCATGTTGCAGATGATGATACACGAATCGTCGGCGTCGCGCATCACCTCGTACTCCAGTTCGACCCATCCCGCGATGGACTCCGTGATGAGCACCTCGCTGTTGCGCGAGAGGCGCAGACCCTTGCGCACGCGCTCTTTCAGTTCGTCCATCTCGTGAACGACGCCCGACCCCGACCCGCCGAGGGTGTAGGTCGTGCGCGAGATGACCGGAAGACCGCCGACCGATTCGACAGCGTCCTCGACTCGTTCGCCGAGTGCCTCTTCGTCCAAGTCGCTGGTCGATTCGCCGTCGTCCAGCGAGATGGTCGTCGAGTACGGCATCGGTTGGTCGAGTTCCTGCATCCGTTGGCGGAACAGGTCGCGGTCTTCCGTCGCGTAGATGGTGTCGAGCGGCGTGCCCATGATTTCCACGTCGTACTCGTCCAGCACGCCCTCCTCGCTGAGTTCTGCGCTGACGTTCAGTCCCGTCTGTCCGCCGAGTCCCGCGATGACTCCGTCAGGGCGCTCCTTGCGGATGATTTCGGCGATGGCGTCCGTGGTGATGGGTTCGATGTACACCTCGTCGGCCATCTCTGGGTCGGTCATGATGGTCGCCGGATTGGAGTTGACGAGAACGACCCGTGCGCCCTCTTCCTGCAACGCGCGGCAGGCCTGTGCGCCGGAGTAGTCGAACTCTGCGGCCTGTCCGATTTGAATCGGGCCGCTTCCGATGAGCAAAATCGTCCTGTCCTCGGTGTCCTCACTCATGGTTGTTATCGGGGTAAAGTTCGTACATCGTAATAAGCGCCACGAATCATTACGAGGAACGAAACCCTATTTCGAATTTCGGAACTGGCACGAGACACAAAATGTGTTTGGTGAGTTACTGTTGAAGCTGTTGGAGTAATTGAAGTAATTCGATGATGACGGCTACTGATGCAGGCAATAAGCTAACGTGGAGTCGCCCCCGGCGACCTCTACCCTGTTACCAACCGATTCATATCCACCAGAGAAACCACGAACTACCGCAACTCACCATCTCCACAATTCCCCTCTCCACGAACGAGTCAGCAGGTAAAGCGTTTTACAGTCGGAACTACAACGTCCGACCATGTGGAAACGGTTGCTGGCGCTGTTGCTGTTGATTCCGTTAGCCGATTCGTTGTTCCTCGTCTTCGTTGCGACCCAGTTGCTAAGTTGGCAACTCACCGTCGCGCTCGTCGTGCTGACCGCCCTGCTCGGAATGCTTCTCGTGCGCGCGGAAGGAAGACATACGATTCGAAAGATTCAGGCAGACCTCCAGCACGGGGACATCCCCACCAATCGCATCATCGACGGGGGATTCTTGCTCATCGCGGGTGCCTTCCTGCTCACACCCGGACTGATTACCGACTCGCTCGGGTTCCTGCTAGCGTTCCCCGTGACGCGCGCTGTGTTCCGAAAGGTCGCAAAGAAGTGGATAATCACGCCCTACATCGACAAACAGACCGGCGGGTTCGCTTCGGGCAACGTCTACACGTTCGGTTTCCCGAACCCCGGAAATACGAGCGGCGGAGCGAGCAGTTCGGGCAGTTCGACTGGCAACAACAGCGACACCTATCGAGTGGATTCCGACGCCTACGACATCGACTTCGAGGACGACTCCGATTCGAAAAGAAACCCTTAAACGTTGCAGGGCGCAACGATGAAATGCGCCAACCGGGGCCAATAGCTCAGTTAGGTTGAGCGCTCGGCTGATAACCGGGAGGTCCGCGGTTCAAATCCGCGTTGGCCCATTTGATTTTGTGTGACATATTAGTTGACGGAAACGGATAGTACAAGATCCACAAAGGCCAAATACGCCGTTTCCATTTTCCGCGAAGCGGATTAGACCAATATATCCCAACAGGTAACCCTTTGGAACTGACGTGTACCCCGCCTACGTTTTGCACTACACAATAGCCGAAATGCACCCCTTCCATGGAAGCTGTCATGTCATTTTGAGGTAAAAAAATATATGACTTTTGCGGTAGATAGAGAGGGATTCTTTCCCCAATGGGGGTTACTGAAATTACTTGGTACGATATTACACCGGGGGGTATTACTTCTGTGATATTCGGTGTATGGTATTACTTTCCCACCGGGGTTAGTCAACAAGCTTGGAGTACAACCCCCGTTGATATGACTACCTCGACGGGAGTTGTATACAGCGGCCTTGTTGCCCAAGGCAGTTACTCAACGCTCTTTGTACTATGTACAGTGTGCGTTTCGCAGAAAGTGTTTCCGTAGAAGTTTCCTCTTACCACTTGGAGGTTTTTCTTCCTGCCTTAGCTTTAGCTATCGTTGCATATAAATCAGTCGGTGAAAGTGGCGAATAGCCTGACTGTCTACGCGGTCACCGGCTGTAGAGAAACGTAGCGACACTTGCGGCAATGAGAACTACGGCGGTCGCTCCGGTAATCAGTGATGTACTCCCGAATATGGCTAATGAGAGGGCAACAAGAAGCATTGATAAAGAAATTACGTACATTCGATTCCGTTGGTTTCCCAGTTGCTTGCGCGCTATGACAAAGGTTGAACTTGACATGACGAACATTAGTGAGGCGAATGCAAGGTTATCCATAATTTGTTATTATTCTCTGTGATTAAAATAATCGCGGGCTATTCACCAGCGTTGAACTTACCAGTCCCACTCTGTAGGAACTACGATGTAATCCTCTACATCAAGTGACCCACCGGACTCGTCTAATTGGAAGATTGACATAGAGGTACTACCACCGTGTTTGTCTTTGAAAACGTTCCACAAGTTACAGCCTCCCGTTGCAGAACCGCACGCGGTGGCAATCTTCACTTCGTCGCCGGGGATTCCGTCAGCCGCGGCAAGTGCCGTAGCAATTCCACACCCTCCGGCAAGAAGTTGGCAATATTCGTCTTCAGATACGTATCTCCCGACCACGGACGCATTTAGGGTTATGTTTGGAGGAACACCCGCCCCGCCGGTATTACATTCGGTTGTTGCACCTGCTGTACAAATGTCCGGAGGGGAGGCTGTTGTTTCGGAACTTGTTGCGTAGCTTGTTACACCAAGACCGACGCCAAGAGAACCAACGGCTTTTACGAAGTGTCTTCTGTTACTATTCACCGAATCATGTGAGTTTTTGTCACACATATTATTGTGTATAACAACTTCACATTTATTGATTTTTGTTGAAAATTTAGATAACAGAAACAGAACAACAATAGAGATTATAGCGAGTCTTGACGGTTCTTCTTACTCTCGCTTAGTGTCCTAAATGAGTCTACTTCCCCCGTTGTTCCATTTAACGACGGTAGGCACGAAGTACCCGCCCCAATCGGTTGAAGCAAGCACTTTGTAGTGTTCTCCCTCCCGGCAGGGCAGTTTCTCGCTCATGACTTCCTCACTGAAGCCGTGCATGTAGTGGGGGTGACCCAGTACCTCTTTCGCATTGCCAACGCGGTGTTGAGTTTCTTCTTTGTTCATAGGCAGTTGGTGTATTCGCATGCTTCACACCCAAAGGCGGCAATCGACTCGCAGAACCGAAGGAATACCTTGAAGGTACTCATTTGGGTTTGGAGAGTGACGTTATTCAGCTCACCGTCTTCTTTTCGCCATTGGCGGTAGTCGAACAAGTGGCGGCCTGATAACTCGCTCATGGCGTCAATATCCTTGACGTTTTGGCACTAGCGGATAAAGTGCTTGAGCCGGTAGCGGTGTGCTTTTACAGTGGCTTCGCTGTTGTCTTCTTCCTTCTGTTCAAGGTATATTTCTACTGCCATATCCGATGGTATTTTTTTCCAATGTCATTGGCTCTACCTGTGAGAGCAAGGAGAAGGGAAACCCATCAGTCCGCTTTCATACCGCCGCGAAGCGGTGGTAAGGTGGGTTCACGCGGTAGCCCCGGAACGGGGCGTTCAAATCCGCGTTGGCCCACCTTTCAACGTGGGCCGAGGACATAAACTCCCCAGCCACCTAATCTTGCGGTTTTCAATATTCGAAAGCGGTTGCTATCCGTTTTGCTTTCCCTGCAACCGCCGAATTGCCCACACGAACGACAGCACCGCCAGCCCTGTCAGAATGTGTTTCAGCAGTTCACGCCACCCCGGAGGGTCTTCGTTTTGCTCCATGGAAGCCAGTCAGCAGATACAGGGAAACCGATTGTGGCGGGTCAGGGAGTGGTCGTCGTCGCTTCAGAATCGGATATTTCGTGCTGATTTGCCATCGAACCCGTGTACTCGACAGTCGGATAGACAACATCGCACTCCCAAAACAAGGTATCGAGTTCCTCATCCCGAATGCTCAGGACGAGAGGCTTGTTTCCCTCGGGGTTGTACTGGTCGTTTACACACCCGTCGTTTGTAATCGTCTTTTCGAGCGTCGCTCCTTGCTTCACGACTGCTTTCAGATAATACTTCTGTCCATGTTCGAGAAACGGCGAAAAGTAGAGCAAATATTTGCTCGGCACTTCATAGCGAGAATCCACAACCGGATTTTCCTCATCACCGATTTTGGCCACGGTTAGGTCGATTTCGTAGGTTGTAGAATCGTCGTTCAGAATCCTGAGTTCTTCCGTTCCCGGCTCAGTGGTGGTCGCCGGAGAAGTAGTTCGTGAGTTTACTGTCGTTGTCGATTCCGTTGTAGTCGTCTGCGTCGTGTCTTCTCCTTCGATTCCGACCGAGTCCATACATCCTGCCAGCCCAACCGAAAGAACACCAGACCCACAGGCCAACAACTTACGTCGCTTCATCAATTCTCAAAAATCGACACGACGGCATAAGCTTTCACCCCGATGGAAACTCAGTTTCGTTCGCGCTCTCTTTCGGTTTCTCGTTTCTGCTCTCGCTCCCTCCGCGCTCTCACGTCCGACACCGTCTTGTTTTCCAACAGCAGAGCAACCCGACGTTCGAACTCGGCTTCGTCGATTTCGCCGCACGCGTATCGACGTCGAAGCGTGTCGAGGGCGTCCTGTTGTTCGTCCACTTGTTCCGATTTCGATTCGTCTTCCCGCCATTCGCTCTTGCTTTCGTCTCCGGTTCCGAACAGTGATTCCGAGAGAATCGCCACAATCGGGAGGGCAACGGCGAACCCGAGAACGAATACCATCCAGAACCACGAATAGCCGAGAAACAGCGCGGTCAACCCTGCGCCGAGAACGAGAAGCGCGAAGATACCCGAAATTTGGTCGGCGAGAGATTCGTGCGTATTGCTCATACTCAATCTTCACCATGATTCATAAAAAATCTGTCACTGTTTGGGCGAGGATTCTTACCGCCTGCGACCTACTGTCTCCTATGGCAGAGCGCGTGCCATCGGGGCCGGAGGGGGTACCGTTTCTGGGGTCGAGTCTCCACTACGCCGACGACCCGTTGGGGTTCATGGAGCGTGTCGCGGACGGGTACGGCGACGTCGCCCGAATCGACGTGTACAGTCAGGAGGTGTACCAAGTCACCGACCCCGAAGCGATCCGTCGAGTGCTGGTGACGAACGCCGAGAACTACAAGAAACCGAGTTTAGGTGGTGACGAAGGATTGGGTGGACTGCTCGGCGACGGCCTACTGACAAGCAACGGGGAACACTGGCAACGCCAGCGAAAAGTGATGCAACCGTCGTTCTACGGTGACAAGCTGAACGACTACGCCGACATCATCGTGCGCGATTCGGAGACATTGGGCGATTCGTGGTACGACGGCAAACACGTCGATATGCACCGCGAGATGTCCGAACTGACGCTTCGTATCGTGGTCGAAAGTCTTCTCGGGGCGCGAATCGACGGCATGGAGCGCACCATCCGCGAAGCCCTGCTGGAGGTCGGAGAGCGATTCCGCCCCGGCCCGCAGGGATTCGTTCCCGAGGAGATTCCGACACCGCGAAACGTGCGCTATCGCCGGTCGGTCGATGTTCTGGACAGGATTTTGCGGGACATTCGCAGACAACACGAGGTTCACGGCGAGGCTGACGATTTGCTCGGCAAACTGCTCGGCGAGGAAGAAAGCGGCATGCTGGGCAGAGAGCAGGTTCGCAACGAGATGATGACGATGTTGCTCGCGGGCCACGACACGACCGCGCTGACGCTCACCTACGCGTGGTATCTGCTTGCGACACATCCCGAGGTGGAACGGAAATTCCACGACGAATTGGATTCGAAAGTGGATAGCTCGCCGACCGTGGCAGACCTCGCGGAGTTAGACTACCTCGAACAAATCGTCATGGAAACCATGCGACTCTATCCGCCTGCATACGTCATCTATCGACAGGCCGAAAACGAAGATACGCTCGCCGGGTTTCACATCCCTGCCGACACCGTCGTTTCCACCCCGCAGTGGGTCGTCCACCGCGACGGGCGATTTTTCGACGACCCCGAGGCGTTCCGTCCGGAACGATGGACGGCGGAGTTCCGCCGAGAACTCCCCGACTTCGCCTACTTCCCGTTCGGCGGCGGCCCGCGCAAATGTATCGGCGACGGATTCGCGATGCGAGAAGCGAAACTCGTCCTTGCGACACTCGGCACGCAGTTCAATTTCGAACTCGTTTCCGACGCGCCGCTTTCGCTCGTTCCGTTCGTCACGATTCACCCCGAAAATCCGGTCGAGATGACGGTTCGCGCCAGGTAACTATTCGATTTTTCGAACGACGGAGGAGATGCCGATGCCGGTCGCCAACAGGACGGCGAGGTTGAACGCCGCATTGAACACCGGGCGGTACTGGTCGGCGACGAAGGTCCGAATCACCGCCAGCGCGCTCATGTAGAACTGGAACAGGGCGACGATGGCGAGGAAACAGAGAAGCACCAGTGCACCTCGATAGATGTATCCCTGTACCTTCTCGCGGTTTGGTTTCTCCCGATTGGATTTTCCACGATTCTGCTCCCCGCGAGTTGCTTTTTTCCGGTCGGTTCGTACCGTCTGGTCGCTGGCCGGTTCCGCGATGGCCGTCGATTTGGATTCCGTTTCAGTCATCGTTGTCCGTGTTCCTCCGTGCGATTGCACCCGCCACGAGAAGTGCGGCGACACTCGTGAGAGCGGTGAAACCCGGTTGTCCGCTGTCGTTCGAAGTGGTGGTTGCTTCCGTGGCCGCGTTCGGACTGTTGTCTCCAGAGAAATCCGACACCGAGAGGTCGATTTCCCGATTTGTTTCGTTGACCGAAAGTCGTTCCGTGGGGTCGAGATTCGCCGCACTGCGTGCCGAGCCGACGACGACGCCGTCCTTCCAGAGGACGGCGTCGAGGTAGTAGTTGTAGTCGTCCGCGACCGACAGCGAGGCGGATGGACTTGCAGTCCGTCCCGCCTCGATTTCGCCGACTGGCACCGACACGCGGTCGGCGACGATGTTCGAGTCGGCTTGCCGCGCCGTGAACACGACGCGAACGTTTTCCGACGGATTGTCTCCCTGATTTGTCAGGTACGATGAAACGTTGAGGGTGGTCTGCTCGTCCCCGGCGTCCGCAATCGAGTACTCGATTGGCGGGAACTCGCTCGCGCTGTCCTGCCAGTGGAAATTGACGCTAGTTTCCGCGTAGGCTGGTTTGAGCGTGCCGACGCCGTTGACCTCCTTGGCACCCTCCGCGATTCGCTCGCCGTCGCGGAAGACGACGGTTTCGATTCGGTAGTCGCCGCGTCGTTCGACCGAAATGTTCTGCGTGACACTCGCTTCGCGTTCCCCTTCGATGGTCGGTACGTCCTGCCGAGTGGTCGTCTCGACTAATCCCGAATCGGCGTGAATTGCCCTGACGAGGACTGAAACGTTCTCCGCCGGGCCGCCCCTGTGTTCGAGGCGGGTTTCGACGGCCAACGTCGCGGTGCCGCCGGAGACGGAACCGGGTTCGATGGCCACATCCTCGATTTGGAGGGAACTGGCCCGGACGTCCTCGATGTCCGTTTCGGCGATTGCGCCGGGAATCAGGACGACGGCGAGCAGGGACGCCAGTACGATGATGGCAATGCCGCCCGCCAGTGTTCGTTCACGATTCATGTCCGATTAATTTCACATCCGGACAAATACTTTGTGGTTTGATATCTTCTCGGTGCGAACCGAGCGATTCACCCCTATTCAGTGCGTAGGCGATGCCATGAGCACAGAGAACGCCGCGGGAAAGGTTCGCTTCGGACTTGCGCTGGCACTCGGTGTCGTCGTCCCCGGAATGTCGAAATACGTCCTGACGGAAATGGGATACGATTTCGTCGGAACCGCGGTCTTCTACACCGGCTATCTCACCGCCGCGCTCCTCATCTGGTACATCTGGGTCAGACCGCTGAAACTGACAGGGTCGAGCGGGGCATAGCGGAAGTTTAAAGGAGAACTCACACCGATTCACGGACAGGAATGCTTGAGTTCGTCCCACTCCCACTCGTTGACGATTTCCTCATCGAATACAACGTGGGACAGGCGGTTTTCGTCCTGTTCGCGCTCTCACTGCTGGCCGCGATTCCGCTGAAGTCCCGAAAGGTACTGTCGTTGAACACTATCCTGTTCGGCCTGTTGTTCCTCACCGTGGTTGCGATGGGCGCACCGCCGCACTTCGCCTATCTCGGCCTCGCACTGCTGGTTATCGCCCCGGTGCTGTACACGACTGCGGGCAGATAGGATAGAACGCCTTTTTTCCTTGGAGGTAGACGGTTCGGCTATGGCAGACGACCTGACAGCCACGCTTCACACGAATCACGGCGACATCGAAGTCCGACTGTTCGACGAGCGCGCACCCCGCACCGTCCAGAACTTCGTCGGACTCGCAACGGGCGACCGCGACTGGACAGACCCGAAAAGCGGCGACAAAGTCTCCGGAGAACCGCTCTACGATGACGTCATCTTCCACCGTATCATCGACGACTTCATGATTCAGGGCGGCGACCCGACCGGAACCGGCCGCGGCGGCCCCGGCTACCAGTTCGACGACGAGTTCCACCCCGACCTCCAACACGACAGCGAGGGTATCCTGTCGATGGCGAACTCCGGCCCGAACACCAACGGTTCGCAGTTCTTCATCACGCTGGATGCCACGCCACACCTCAACAACAAACACTCGGTTTTCGGCGAAGTTATCGACGGCATGGACGTCGTCAAGGAAATCGGTTCGGTAGACACGAACCGACAGGACAAACCGAAAGACGACGTTGTGCTTGAGTCGGTCGAAGTTCACGACGAATAACGACGCGACGAAACGGTTGTCGAGCGACTTTCTGTTCGTTTATAACAACAGAGCCAGCACAGGAGTTACTGCTGTGACTGCGCGGTACGAATCACATTTTCGCTACCGCCTTCTAATTTTGGTGAAAGAATGCTGTTTGCAAATCACCCTCACTCGTCACTCGCTTCTTACAGTCCCTCGTTTCTCGTTCGCCCGTATCCACGGGAAGAAGCAAGTTCTTCCCTGCTGGTTACGAACGCTCCGCGTTCGTCACATCCGAAAAATCTTTGATTTTTCAGGACATCAAAATCACAGAGCGATTTTGAGACACCAGGCCGCCGAGGCCGGGCACGCGAGCGCGCCCGGCCAACCCAAATATTGCCTACATCAGTAGTCACAACAGAACCAACATTTGCTCAACAGTGTAACTTAAACACTATACTTGATGCATTCGCTAGAAAAGTCCTTCTCTCGGCGATTTCCGAAACCACTTCCCCATCCATCCCAAATCCTCGCCTATGGACGAGTCCGCGGAACGAACGAAAATCGAGTGGCGAGAGTGGGGTGCGGACGCATTCGAGGCGGCGAAAGACGAGAACAAACCCATCCTCCTGTCGCTTTCTGCGCGGTGGTGTTCGTGGTGTCACGAGATGGACGAAAAGACGTATTCGATACCGACGCTGGCGGCGAACGTCAACGACTCCTTCATCCCGATTCGGGTCGACATCGACCGCCATCCACGGGTTCGAGAACGATACAACATGGGCGGGTTTCCGACAACCGTGTTCCTCACGCCCGAGGGCGAACATCTCACTGGTGCCACCTTCCTCGACCACGACACTATGCGACAGGTCGTGGGACAGGTGCGTGACCTCTGGAAACACAAAGGACGAGAAGCGGCGCAGGTGCCGCGAAACATTCGTGACCAGAATCCACCCGCCGGGGAGGTAACCGAGGAAATCGAGCGTCTGTTGGTCGGACAGGTCGAAGACCGGTTCGACTCGACCCACGGTGGGTGGGGCGACGACGCCAAGTTCCCGGTTCCGCGAACGATCGAGTTCGCGCTGAAACGCGACCGAGAGCGCGCACTCGCCACCCTGTCTCCAATCACGGCGAACCTGTTCGACGACTATGACGGTGGCTTTTTCCGCTACGCCGGAACCCGCGACTGGAACGACATTCACCACGAAAAGGTGCTCGACGCGAACGCAGCGCTCGTGCGCGCCTACGCGAACGCCTACCTGTACACGGGCGAGGAACGCTACCGCGACCCCGCCGAGAAAACCATCGAATACCTGACGACGACGCTCTGGAACGGCGACGCCTTCGGCGGAAGCCAACAACCCGGCGACGGATACTACGGCGGCGACGCGAGCGACCGCGAGAGCGAGGACGCGCCCGACGTTGACCCAACTGCCTTCGCGGACTGGAACGCGCTGGCCGCTGACGCCTTGCTCACCTTCACGGCCTACACCGACGACGACTACGCCCGACGCTACGCGGAGCGAACGCTTTCCTTCCTCGACTCGCTCGTGGACGACGGCGTGGTCGCCCATTATAAAAATCCCGGCGAAGAACCGGCCGAATCCGGCCTACTCGCCGACCACACACACGTCACTCGGGCCTTCACGACTGCTGTGCAGGTGCTCGGCGATGAGAATGCGACGGATTCCGGCTATCTGGACACCGCGCAAGAGGTTGCGGATTACGCCATCGACACGCTCCAACAAGACGACGGCGCGTTCGTTGATGGGCCGATGGAGGGTGCAGGATTGCTCGACCGACCGCTCCGCCCGGTCGATGGAAACGCCGCATTCGCAGATGTGTTGGTTGACCTCTCGATTCTCACCGGTGAATCACGCTACGAGGAGACGGCGCGGGAGTCCCTCGGTGCGTTCGCTGGCGCGGCGGACAGAATCGGCGTGCAAGTTGCAGGCTACGGCACCGCCGCATCCCGCGTCTGCAGAAAACCGCTTCAGATTCTCGTCGCCGCCCCGGTGGGGTCAGACCTCCATCGGGCGGGACTCCGTATCGCCGACCACGAGAAAGTCGTCGTTCCGAATGCGACTGACACGACTGATGCGAGTGGCACGAACGGCAGGGATGCCGTCCGCGCCGAACTCGAAGCCGGTCACGCCTATCTCGTTACCGAGGGGACGATGTCCGACCCCGCGAGCACGCCCGCCGAACTGAACGAACTCGCAACGAGTTTCTTTTAAAATGAATAACATAGATAAAAACAAGCATGCGGTTGGAATATCGACGAACGCACGGAGCGTTTTTATAGAGTCAGCGTAATGTCAACAGATATGGCAAGTCTCCGCGATTTGGGGCTCTCGGAATACGAGGCGCGGGTGTATCGGGCACTGTTGAACACGGGGCCGACCACGGCCAAGGAACTGTCGCGCGCGAGCGAAGTACCGATGGGGAGAATATACGACGTTCTCAACAGCTTGGAGACGCACAATCTCGTCCGCAGTCAGAGCGCGAGTCGGCCGAAAAAGTACGTCGCGGTCGAACCGAGCACCGCGCTCGACCGACTGTTGGACGACAAACTGCAAGAACTGGACGCGAAGGCGGAGCAGTACGAAGGCATCGTGGACGAGTTGAGCACCGAACTCGACACCGCCGAACCGCCCATCGAAGAAGGGTTCTGGACGGCGGCAGTCGGCCCGGACGAATCGCTCGAACTGCTGGTCGAACGGTTGGACGCCGCCGAAGAGCGAATCGTCATGGTTGCCGGGCGAGTGTCGCCGACGTTCGACATCGGCGACGTCGGCGAAACCGTCACCGAGCACATCGAACGCGCACTCGACCGCGACGTCGAAGTGTCGGTGCTCATGTCGCCGGAACTCGTTCGGACACTTCCACCGAGCGTCGGCGACCGGTACGCCACGACGCTTTCCGACCATCCACAGTTTTCGGTACGGACGACGCCGAAACTCGACGGGACGTTCAATCTCATCGACGAAATCGAGGTGTGCATCGAGGTGGCGAATCCGCTGTCGCCGGGCGAGGCATTCGCCATGATCGACCTCAAAGACCCAGAATTTGCGGCGAACGTCAACAACCAGTTTTCCTCGCGGTGGGAGATGGCAGAACCGCTTCGTCTCTGAGGTTCGACTTTCCCCTTTTCCTTTCCGTTCTCTACTCTCGCCCCGACAGTCCGACGAGGTGGCCGACTTCCGGGAGTAGAATCTCTTCGATTCCGAGTCGAACTGCATTTTCACTGCCGGGGAGACAGCAGATGACGACGCCGTCCACGACGCCCGCCGTCGCCCGCGTTCCGACGACTTTCGTTCCGATTTCGTCGTAGGAAAGCGTGCGAAACAATTCGCCGAATCCGGGCAGTTCCTTTTCGAGCAGCCGGGTCACCGCTTCGATGGTCACGTCGTCGGGCGTGACGCCGGTTCCGCCGGTCGTCACGACCACATCCATGTCCTTTCGTCCGACGAGGTTGTCCACGGTTTTCTGTATCGTGTCGTAGTCGTCCGGAACGAGTTCCCGTGTCACCATGTCGTGGCCGTCCGCTTCGACCAGTTCGGCGATGGCGTCGCCCGCTGAATCTTCGTCCAGCGAGCGCGAGGACGAAACGGTGACGACGCCGACTCCGAGTTCGCCTTTATCGTGGGCGTGGTGGTGTTGGTGGTCGTCGTGGTCGTGTTTGGTATCGTCGTCGTTGTGCTGATGGTCGTCGTCTTGTCGTTCTTCGTTTTCGTTCCGTCCGTCACTTTCTTCAGCAGTTTCGTCTTCTGTCTCGTCCTCCTCGTCAACCGGTGCGCGGCGCGTGTCGCGCGATTGAAAATCGACCATGGGTGGTCGTTTCCGTTGCGACCTCTAAAAATCGTCGGCGACTCCGTTGAGGTACAGTTTTAGCCCTCCCATCCGACATACCGCACATGAAAGCCGTCCAGTTCGAAGGACACGGCGGGACGGAGGTTATCGACTACGCGGAGTTCCCCGACCCGGAACCAGCACGAGATGAAGTTCTCATCGACGTGAAAGCGGGCGCGCTGAACCACTTGGACGTGTGGACGCGCAGAGGGCTTCCAGGCCTCTCGCTCGACATGCCGCACATCCCCGGCAGTGACGGAGCGGGCGAAGTCATCGACGTCGGCGAGGGCGTGACTCGCTTCGAACCCGGTGACAGAGTCGCCCTCTCGGCGGGCGTCAGTTGCGGAAAATGCGAGTTCTGCCGCCACGGCCAGCACTCGATGTGCGTGAAATACCACGTCATCGGCGAACACGTTCGTGGGATTCACAGCGAACTCGCCGTCATGCCCGAGGACAACCTGCTTCCGGTTCCGGACGGCGTTTCGTGGGAAACTGCCGCCGCAGCGCCGCTCGTCTTCCAGACTGCGTGGCGCATGCTCCTGACTCGGGGTGACGTTCGCCCCGGCGAGAAAGTGCTGGTTCTCGGCGCGTCCGGCGGTGTCGGCCACGCCGCCGTCCAAATCGCGGACTACGCCGGAGCGACGGTGTACGCGACCGGCAGTAGCGAGGGGAAATTAGACCACGCGCGCGAACTCGGCGCGGACTACGCCATCAACTACGAGGACGACGATTTCGTCGAGCAAATCCGCGACTTGACCGGAAAGCGCGGCGTTGATGTCGTCGTTGACCACGTCGGCGCGGCGACGTGGCAGGACTCCCTCAAAAGCCTCGCCAAGGGTGGCCGGATTCTGACCTGCGGGGCGACCACGGGTGGACGACCGGAAACCGACATCAACCGCATCTTCTGGAATCAGTTGTCCGTCATCGGTTCCACGATGGCCTCCCACGGCGAGGCGGACGACGCGCTGGAACTGGTGTGGGACGGCACGTTCGAACCCAAAATCCGGGACGTGCTCCCGATGAGCGAGACGGCGCGCGCCCACGAAATGCTCGAAAACCGCGACGGGTTCGGGAAGGTCGTCGTCAAACCCGACAGTGAACTATGATGACTGAAAGCAGGGAGTTCGGACGAAGCGGCTGGATTCTGGTCGCCGTGATGGTGCTCGCGTTCATCATCGCGCCCCTCCTCATCTACATCAATCCGCCGTATCTGCCGTTCAAGTTCGCGTACATCGTGGTGCCGCTGGTTCCCGCGATTCTCCTCGGCGCGACTGCGGTGTGGGCCGCCCAGCGCAAAACGTAAATCGGAAAATCCACAAACTTTTCACCGTGTGGCGTAATCACATGCCATGAGTGTTATCCACGTTAAAGACCAACACGATGGGGCGTCCTATCGGCAGGTCGAACTCAAACTGTGGCATCCCGGTTGTTGGACGCTGGAAGTGACCGACGAGTACGACGGAACCCACATTCTGGAAAAATCGCTCTATCCGACCGATGAAACGGTCAAGGGCGATTTCATTCTCGTCTCGGAGAGCGACCACGACATCGAAACGTTCGTGCAAGCCATCGACGCCCACCGGGTCGTCGAGAGCACGGCCATCCTGAAAGACGGCGGAAATCGCGCCCGCGTCGTCGTCACCTACGAGCGCGCGTCCAGCATCGTCCCCGAAATCGTCAACTCGGAGTTTATGCCCATCGAACCGGTTCACATCACGGGCGGGTACGAACAGTGGACTGTCCTCGTCCGCGCAGATCGACTGGAATCCGTGTTCGCCCGCCTCGAAGAGGAGTACGACGTTACGCTGGAAGCTATTCACGAGGTGAACCCCCACGACAACGTCGAATTTGCCGACACCAGTGACCAGATTTATGACTCGCTTTCCGCGCGCCAGACGGAATGCCTGTTCGAGGCGCACGATGCAGGCTACTACAACTGGCCCCGTGAGATATCGGCGAACGACATCGCGGACGATTTCGGTATCAGCGGCCCGACGTTCCTCGAACACCTTCGAAAAGGCGAACAGAAAGTGCTCGACGCATTCCTGACGAAACTCGCCGGACGGAACTACTAACGTACCAAAAATGTATTCGATTCGAACCCTCGTCGGATTGGGAATCGCTTTGAGGGTGTGCGTAAATTAGGTTGGTATGCCATCGAACCTCACTCTCTCTGATGTGCTCGATGTGGAGTATCCTGCTCCCCCTTCGTGGTCTTGCGACGGTGAGTTTCTCGCCGTCACGCTGTACGAAGACGACGGAAAAGCCCTGTTCGTCTCCGACCGAACCGGAGAACGGACGTGGCGGTTCTCACCCGAAAACGGCTTCGTCACCGAAATTTCGTGGTCGCCGACTGCCGCGGAACTGCTCGTCGCCACGGACGACGGTGACCTCTTTTTGGCCGACCCGAACGGACAGACGACCAGCAGACTCATCGCCGGGCCGGACGACCGAGAGGCCTACACGTGGTCTTCCGACGGGTCGCGGTTCGCGTTCTACCGCGATGGCCGCCCCGTCGTCCGCGACGTTGCGACCGGCAGCGAACGAACCTACGACGTGCCGGAGCGCGGCCCGTTCCTCGCCAAATCTCGAATGTTCGCGTGGTCTGACGACGATACACATCTCGCCTACCGGTTCGTTGACGACGAAACGACGCAGGTCGGCGTCGTCTCCGTCGAAACCGGCGAATTGGTGTGGCGCACCCGCGACACGATGTCGAGTCACAGTCCGACGTGGTTAGCCGACGGTCGAGTCGTCTTCGACCAGCGAGGCGAAGGCGGACGCGTCCGGCGAATCGTCGCAGCTGACCCGGAGGACGGCGAGGAAATCGTTCTCGCGCGGGAAATCGACCGCGAACGCGGCGTCGTCTCGCAGGGTGCACCCGAAGTCTCACCCGACGGAACAAAAGTAGCACTCGCCCTCCCGCTCGACGGCTGGGACCACATTCACGTCGTGGACACAGAAACCGGCGAACGAACGCAACTCACGGAGGGAACGTTCGAGGACAAGGGCGTCGCCGACGAGACGCCGCAGTGGATTGACGACGAAACCCTCGTGTTCGCCTCGAATCGAAACGATTTCGGAGAACGCCACATTTACTCCGTTACGCTTTCCGGAGGAATCGAATCCCTCGTCGAAACGTCGGGCACGAACGTGTATCCAAGACCGTCGCCGTCGGGCGATAGTCTTGCGTATCTGCACGCGGACGCCCAGCGCTCGCCGGAAATCCGCGTCGATACCGTTGATACGAATGACGGAACCCATCGACTTACCCGGTCCGCAATCGAATCGTGGCCGATTTCGCCAATCGACCCCGAAAGCATCGAGTTCGAAAGTGCAGGACGATGTATCGACGGCTATCTGCTTGATCCGCGAAAATCGGATGCAGTTGCGGACGACGCGACAGACCTCCCCGCAGTCGTCTGCGTCCACGGCGGCCCCATGCGGCAAATGCGCGATGGCTGGCATCCCTCGCGGTCGTACAGCCTCTTCTACACGTTCCACCAGTATCTCGCGGAGAAGGGCTACGTCGGCCTGTTCGTCAACTACCGCGGCGGAATCGGCTACGGACGGGAGTTCCGCCAAGCCATCGCGGGCGTCCGCGGTGCGGACGAAATCGAGGACGTGGCACGAGCGGGCGAGTACCTGAAGGGACTCGACTACGTCGATGCCGATTCGGTCGCCGTCTGGGGACTCTCGTATGGTGGCTACGCCACGCTCCAAGTCCTCGGCACGCACCCGGACGTGTTCGCGCTGGGAATCAACCTCGCCGGACTCGCCGACCTCGAACTGTACCGCGACTGGGCCGAGGAAACCAAATATCCGCGCGCCGCCTCCGCGGAAGTGCTCCGGATGGGCGGCGAACCGTGGGAGGTGCCCGACCGCTGGGCCGAAGCATCGCCCGCGACGCACATGGACAACTACGAAGTTCCGCTCTACAACTTCCACGGAACCGGCGACCGGTACGTCAACTTCGAGCAGTTAGACCTCGTGGTCGAAAGCCTGACTGACCTCGGCAAGGAGTTCGACGCCGATTACTATCCCGACGAGAACCACGTGTTCTCGAAGCGAGCGACGTGGGAACGAACCCTGAAGAAAGTCGAGCGGGCCTTGGAGATGGAACTGTGAACGTCTTCGTCTCCGCCGACATGGAAGGCATCACGGGCATCGCCGACCCGCGCGACGTGGTGAAAGGCGAATTCGACTACGACGCTGGCAGGGAACTGATGGTCGGCGACGTGAATGCCGCGGTAGCGGGGGCAGTCGCGGGCGGGGCGGAACACGTTCTCGTCAACGATTCTCACTCTTCGATGACGAACCTCTCCCGGTGCGCACTCCACGACTCTGCCCGCCTGATTCGCGGCGGAACCAAACCACGGTCGATGATGCAGGGACTCACCGCAGACCACGACGTTGCCTTCTTCGTTGGCTATCACGGCAAAGCCGGAACCCAAAAAGCAGTCCTGAATCACACCTTCTACCCGCAGATACTCGTCTCGCTTCGCGTGAACGACGCCGAAGTCGGCGAACTCGGTTGGAACGCCGGACTCGCAGGCTCGCTCGACGTTCCCGTCGGCCTCGTGACGGGCGACGACGCAACCGAAGTTGAGGCCCGCGACGAACTGGAAGACGTAGAAACTGCGGTCGTCAAGGACGGAATCGACCGCTTCACCGCTGATTGTCTTCCACCCGAAGACGCCCGCGAGCAGATTCGAACCGCCGCGGAGCGAGCGGTTCGGCGGGTCGGAGACGAAGGCAACGAATTTTCCCAACCTGTGCCGGACGAACCGGTCGCTATCGAGGCCGACTGGGCCACGACGAATCAGGCCGCACGTTCGGCGGGGCTTCCGTCGGTCGAACGAATCAGCGGGCGGACGACGCGCGTCGAAGGCGATGGCTACGCTGACGCCTTTGACGCATCGGTGGCGATGCTCCGTGCCGGCGGCGCGGGGCGGAATGAGTGGTACGGGTAACAGCGGTCGTTCGCGGGTGGCGGTGGCCCGATGCCGACAATTCGGATTTCCGGTTTACCGTTTCGGGTTCGACGGACGGCGTGCTCTGCTTTGAAACGCGTTCGGTAGTCGTGATGGCAAAGAAACACCAGTAGCACTGCTGAAATCACTGACCAAACGACCACTCGAATACTACGCATCGCTCCTTGTTGGCCGCTTCCTCAAACAAAAACTTCCGTCCCTCAACCGGCCAGTTCCCGCACAAAATCGTCAATCGTCTCTCGTGCGTCCTCCTCGTCCTCGCCGGTCAATCCACCCAGAAGCACGGAAAACATTACGTCGTTGTTTCCGCCATTCCGACGAACGATTCCCGAAAGGGTTCTGCTCCCCGTAAGCGTCCCCGTTTTTGCCCTGATTTCACAATCCACATCGGACAGTCGCTCTTCCAGCGTCCCCTTGCCGGGGTGCGGAAGCGAGTCGAAAAACGTGTTCGACCACGGCTGTTTTTCGACCCATTCGAGAACGCGAACCAATCCCCGAGCGGAAACCAGGTTGTACCGCGACAGGCCGGAACCGTCCCGGATTCTGGCCCCGCCTGCGTCACGGATTTCGAGAAACTCGCTCACGACTGTCTCCCATTCGTTCCACGAACCGTCGCCGCGAACCTCGCGGGCGACGGTTCTGGCGAGTTGCTCCGCGAGGAAATTGTCCGACGGGACGTTCATCTCCCGAACGAGTTCGGAAACGGGCGGCGATTTCACGGTCGCAATCGTCTCTCCTGAATCCGAATTTCGGGAAATCAGCAGTCCGCTCGTGTGATTAATTCCCGCCGCTTCCAGTGTATCCCGAAACGCGAGCAGGCAGTGACGAACTGGGTCGACGACCGGAACGGTTTCCGTTTGCGGTTCGTCAGGCGGTTGTCCCTCGATTCGGATTTCGTCCTCGTCTCGAAAGACGCGTAGTTCGTCAGCAGACGGGTCGAACTCCGCGACGATTTCGGTCGTGTTCTGTTTCGGGGTGACTTCGATGTCGGTGCCGGACACCGTCACCGAAACCGTATTGCCGGACAGCGCGAGTGCCGTGCTTTCCGCGCCGTAGCCGTATTTTCCATCCTCCCACATCCATCCCGGCCCGCGGGATGCTTCGGAGAAGCATCCCACGTCGGCGACGAGGTTCGTGACCGTCTCGATATCCTCGTTTCGGACGCGCTCCGCGAGTATAGACAGTTGCGATGACGAGAGCGAGGGATTCCCTCGTCCTCGAAGGACGAGGGAATCCCCATCCCTGAAAACGCCCGTTTCGAATCGGTAGTCCGGGCCGAGATGGTGCAACGCGAGCGCGGCGGTGAGCAATTTCGTGTTCGACGCTGGCGGGAGCGGCACGTCCGGGTCGTGTGCGACGAGTTCGTCGCCGCCGAGTTTCCGCGCCAGCACGCTCGATGCGAAACTGTCGGAGTTCACCACGAGAAGGCCTCTCGGTCGTCGCTGTCGATGTGACAGGCCGACAGGTGGCCGTCATCGACGGATTCCAGTTCCGGGACGTGTGCTTCGCAGGGAGAGAGATATTCGGAAAGCACGGACTGTGCTTCGTTCCAGTTTCCGCCCGCCGCGTGCGAAACGGCCCGCTCCACGGTTTCCTCGACTCGTGCCGGAAGGTTGCCCTCGAAGTAGTGTGCTCGAACCGACGCTGGGTCGGCGTCGGTTTGTAGCGTTTCGTCGCGCATGTCGCCTCTGAGTTCCATGTACTCACGGTACTCATTCCGAGTGAACGGGTCGGGAACGATGAGCGACGGACAGCGCGTGTGGAACTTACACCCGGATGGCGGGTCGCTCGGACTCGGCACGTCGCCGACCAGTTTCGATTCGACGCCGCGAGTGCCGGGGTCGGGGTTCGGCACCGAATCCAGCAGGGCGCGGGTGTAGGGGTGATGTGGCTCCGTAAACAGCCTGTCAACCGGGCCGGTTTCCACGAAATCGCCGAGGTACATCACGGCAACGCGGTCTGCCACGTTCCGGATCACCGAGAGATCGTGCGTGATGAACAGGTAGGTTAGTCCGTACTCCTCCTGTAAATCCTGCATCAGCGAGAGGATTTGGGCCTGCACGCTCATATCCAATCCACTCACCGGTTCGTCCGCGATGACGAGGTCTGGGTTAATCGACAGCGCTCTTGCGAGATTGATTCGCTGGCGCTGGCCGCCCGAAAACTCGTGCGGATAGCGTCCGTAATGCTCCTCTTTCAATCCGACCTGTTCGAGTAGTTCGCGGATGCGCTCCCGGCGCTTTGCTTCGTCCCATCCTGCCGCTTCCAGCGGGTCGGCGATGATGTTCCCGACTTTTCGGCGCGGGTTCAGACTCGACTGTGGGTCTTGGAACACCATCTGGGCGTTCCGCCGAAACCCCCGTTTTGCGCCGCTGTCGAACGTCGTGGTTCGCGTTCCGCGAAATTCGACCGCCCCATCGGTCGGTTCGGTCAGACCGAGCAAGGTTCGCGCGAGCGTCGATTTGCCACAGCCGGATTCGCCGACGACGCCCAGCGTCTCGCCGGGATAGAGGTCGAAACTGACGCCATCGACCGCTCTCACACTCTTGTCGTCCAGTTCGAGCGGAAATCCGCCGTCGGAACTCCACCGAATCGAACTGATGAAGCCGGTGTTGACCGGGAAATGTTTTTTCAAGTTCTCGACTCTAAGCAGTGGTTCGTCCGATTCTTGGGGTCGTTGCTGAAGGCGTTGACTCATCGTTGACCTCGCTGGTGAAGCGTCGGTTCGTTTTTCTCACCGTACTCGTCTTTGTAGAGGATACACGCCGAATCGTGGTTTGGCCCCACGTCGATTCGCGGCGGTTCGATGCGGGCGCAGTCGTCAACCGCGACGGGACAGCGCGTGCGGAATCGACAACCAGACGGCGGGTCGATTGCACTCGGCATCGTTCCCTCGATTGGATTCAGGGCGTCCGCGCGCTTATCCGGGCGGACGACGGAGCGCAGGAGCGACTGCGTGTAGGGATGTTTCGGATTTCGATATAGTTCTTCGTAGGGTGCCTGTTCGACCACCTTGCCAAGATACATCACGGCGACTCGGTCACAGACTTCACGCACGACCCCGAGGTCGTGCGTGACGTAGACGACGCTTGTGTCGTATTTCTCTTGAATCTCGTCGAACAGGTCGAGAATCTGGGCTTGAATCGTCACGTCCAGCGCCGTCGTCGGTTCGTCCGCGATGATGAGTTTCGGACTGCACGACAGCGCCATGGCGATGAGCGCGCGCTGGCGCATCCCGCCCGAAAACTCGTGTGGGTACTGGTCGGCCCGCTGTTCGGGGTCTGGAATCCCCACGTCGTCCAACAGTTCGACCGTCCGCTCATGAGCCTCTTTCTCGTTCCGGTCGGTGTGGTACTCCACGATTTCGGCGATTTGATGACCCACGGTGAAAACCGGGTTCAGCGCCGACATCGGGTCTTGGAAGACGAACGATATTTCACTCCCGCGAACTTCCTGTCGCAGTTCGCGCTCCGAACACTCGGTCAGGTCGCGCCCGTCGAATCGAACCGACCCATCGACCACCTTGCCGGGCGGATTGATGAGGCCGAGGAGGCTCTTGATTGTCACACTCTTTCCGGCCCCGCTCTCGCCGACCAATCCGATGGTTTCGCCGCGGTCTACCTCGAAACTGACGCCATCGACGGCTTGCACGATGCCGCCTTCCGTGTAGAAGTACGTTCGGAGGTCTTCGACTTCGAGGAGGCTCATTGCATTCTCCCCCTCTCATTCTCGTTTTCTCCTGTCTTCGTCTCTGATTCAGGATTCGCATCAGTCCCGCCGTCCGTCGCGGGTCTGTCGGCGACGGCATCGGGTTCTTCCCTCGGCGCGTTCTCGCTGGGGAGGAAATCGTCGTCCAGTTCGTCCCAGTTCGCCTTGCGGAGCGTCGTCCGCGGATCCATCGCGTCTCGCAGACCGTCACCGAGCAGGTTGAACCCCATCACGGTGATGAAAATCATCACGCCGGGGAACACGGCAACCCACGGCGCGAGAACCATCGCTTCTTGGGCACTGCTCAGCATTCGCCCCCACGAGGCCGTCGGCGGTTGGACACCGAACCCGAGGAACGACAGGGCCGCCGCACCGATGATGACGCTCCCCATCGAGAGGGTGGCCTGCACGACGACCGCGGCCAGTCCGTTCGGCACGATTTCGCGGAACAGGATTGTTCGGTTCGGCAGTCCGGCGGCGCGCGCCGCTTCGACGTATTCCTCCTCGCGGATGGATAGCACCTCGGAGCGAATCACGCGGGCGTATGCCGGGATGCCGATAACCCCATAAGCGATGAAAAGGTTGTAGACGCTCGGTCCTAGAATCGCCATCATCGTCATGGCGAGGATGAGGCTCGGAATCGAGTATAGCACCTCAAGCAGGCGCATGATCGTGTCGTCGGTTCGACCGCCGAAGTAGGCCGCCGCCGCGCCACAGGCGATTCCACCGAGGAAGCTGATTCCGACGGAAATGACGCCAATGGCGAGCGCGATTCGGCTTCCGTAAACGATTCGAGAGAGCACATCCCGGCCGAAATTATCCGTTCCCATCGGATGGTCGAGGGAGGGTGGCGAGTAGGATTCGGCTTGGTTCATCGCGTGGGGGTCTTCGTGAATCGCAGTGATGAGGGCCTTGTCGAACACCACGAGGTCGATGGTCGAGAAGATGGCCAGCACGACGAGGATTCCGATGATAACTGCGCCAGCGATGGCGGTCGGACTGTACCTGAGTTCTCGGATGGTTCCTTTGAGTCTGCTCTCGGTGTCGATGCTGCTCTCGGAGAGTGAATTGGTCGTACTCATATCAGTCGTATCTGATTCGTGGGTCGATGTACGCGTAGGCGAGGTCTGTCAGCAGGACGCCGATGAGGAACAACAGCGCGAACGACAGTGTCATTCCCATGATGACGCCGTAGTCCTGTTTCGTGATGCCATTGAAGAACAGTCGGCCCATGCCGGGGATGGCGAAGATTTTCTCCGCGATGACGCTGCCGTCCAGCAGGAACGACAGCTGGAGCCCGATGATGGTCACCAGTGGCAACAACGCGTTTCTGAAGGCGTGTTTGAGCAGGATGCGGCGTTCCGGCAAGCCGTACGCCCGGGCCGTCTGGACGTACTCCTGCGATAGCTCTTCGATCATGCTGGAACGCGTCATGCGCATCAACGTCGCGGTCTGTGCAGTCGCGAGCGTGACGACGGGCATCACGAGGCGTTTCGCCGACTCCACCGGGTTCTGTGCGAAGGGTACGTACCCCGACGTCGGAAGCCAGCCCAGCTCGTAAGAGAACAGGAAGATGAGCATCAGCCCGAGCCAGAAGTTCGGCGTGGAGAGTCCTGCCAGTCCCAAAAATCGGGAGACATGGTCGCCCAGCTCGTTGTGTCGCGAGGCGGCATAAACACCGAGCAACAGCGAAATCGGGAGTGCGATGACGTACGAAAGACCCATCAGCGTGAGGGTTGGCCCGATACGCTCCAGCATGAGGTCGGTGACGGGACGTTTCATCAGGAATGATTCGCCGAGGTTCCCGGTAAGAACCCGTCCAAGGTAATCGAGATACTGCTGCCAGAGCGGTTGGTTGAACCCGTACTGCCGGATGAGGTCGTCCGCGAGTTCTTGGCTCGGATTCAATCCGAGGTAGATGCGCACCGGGTTGCCCGGAAGCGCGTGCATCATGACGAAGGTAAGGGTAAACACGCCCAACAACACCGGAATGATTTGTAGGAGTCGCCGGGCGGTGTATCGGTACATACTCATAATTTCGTGTATGGAAACGGTGGATTGTTAGTTGTCGAGCGAGACGTTCGACCACTTGTTACACAGCGGTTGCGCCGCGAACGCGGTCGGGTCGTAGCCGTTGACTTTCTTGCTCCACGCGGTGGCGGACTGTTCCGAGTACACCGGAATGTGGGGATACTCCGACTGGAACGTCTCCGCGAGTTCGATGTACAGCTTTCTGCGCTCTTCTCGGGTCCCAAGCTTACGCGCTTCTCGAATCTTTTCGTCCGCTTTTTTCAACTTCTCGCTGTCGGGGTATGCCTCGTACAGCATTCCTCCGGCGGCGTTGCCGATGTAATTATCTTCCACGCCACCGTCGTCATTACGCGGATTGCGGAACAGATAGTAGTAGAATCCATCGGGGTCTTGGCCGCCGGACCAGCCGTAGATAGTCACGTCGAACTCCCCCGTATCGAGTTGGTCGAGCCATCGACCGGTGTCCACTTCCTGCACCTCCGCATTGATACCGACTTGGTTCATCTCGTTCTGTAACTTGATGACCATTTTCTTGAACTTTCCAGACGCGAGTGTGGACATCGTCACGTCGAACCCGTCACCGTATCCCGCCTCTTCGAGCAACTGCTTCGCCTTTTCGTGGTCTCTCGACGGGTAGTATTTTTGTTTCCACTCTTGCCATGGGAAATTCCACGCCTCGTTCACCTCTTTCGGCATGAACCCATAGCTTCGCTTTGCGAGTTCTCCCTTCGTCGCTTTCAGCATCTCGTCGTAATCAACGAGGTACTGCATCGCTTCCCGAACTTTCCGATTATCGAACGGCTCTCGTTTCGAGTTGAAAACAAGTCCGTTGTAATCGAACTGCGAGATGCGCTTCATCTGGATGGAATCGACTTTTTTCGCTTCCCCTAGCAACGTTTCGGAGACGGACGCCTGATGCACGCCACCGGTTTTGAGGTCAACGAATGCGGTCTGTGCCTGTGGAATAATGCGATACTTGATCTGTTTTAGATTGGCCTTCTCCAGGAAGTAATCGTCGTACCGTTCGAGCGTGAGATGTGACCCGGACTGCCACTCCTTGAGTTTGAACGGGCCGCTTCCGACCGGTTTCTGCGCGAACTTCTTTTGCCCCTTGTCCTCGGCGACTTTCTTCGGAACGATGGCTGCGTTCATCCCCGCCAGTTCCAGTTCGAACAGCGCATACGCGTATCTGAGGTTAAACGTCACCTCGTAATCGCCAGTCTTCTCGACGCTTTTGATGAAGCCAAGATTCTCCCGATTCGTCGATTTGTTCTTCGGGTCGAGCACCCAGTTGAACGAGTACGCCACGTCCTCGGCAGTCATCTCGCTTCCGTCGTGGAACATGACTCCCTGCTTGAGCGGAACGGTGTACGTCGTTTCGTCCTGCTTTTTCGGTCGTTCCTTTGCGAGATGAGGAACGATGTCGCTTCCGTCGGGTTTGATGGTCACGAGCGTATCAAACAGGTAGTGCATCATCGAATTCGCCCACGCGAGTTCGTTCATACGTGGGTCGAGTGTCGTCGCGCTCTCTGGAGACGTGTTGATGAACGTTCCACCTTCCGACCCGTCGCTCGGTCCATCGTCCGTCGTCTGGCCGCCACACCCGGCGAGCATCGTGGCCCCGCCGAGTGCACTCATGGTCAAAAAGCGTCGTCGGTCGAGGGGGAGATTGTCTTTATCAGTCATGGTAGTCGGTAGTGCGGGCACGTTGCCCGGTTCGTGATACCTAATAGCAAAGATGGATATAGCAAATAAGACAGCCCTTTTATACTAGGGTTATCTGATCAGAACAGTAATCTGTACGCTGTCCTGTAAATTTGATGTATTTTCACCGGTTGCAAGATACCCTGTCAAGGTGTGCGTTCCCGGTTCGGGTCGCCACTCGTCGCCGTCGATTCCGGAACGACGAATCTGCCCGTCCCACGTTCCCTCGAACTGACGGATACCCCGTCGCGGAAAGGCGACTCGCCGCGACTTTTCTGGCGGTTCGAAGCGTCGTTCGTCGGCGTCCGGAATGCCATCAACGTCCCATCCCCAGAGCCGACTCGTCGGCAGGCGCACGCCGAGCGGAATCGGCGCACGATTTCGAATACGGAGGACGAACTTCGCAGACTCTCCGGCGACGATTTCCCGCGGCGCGCGCAGTTCGACCGAAAGGCACCGCAACGCAATCGGGTTCGGAACCAATCCGGCGACCCAACTGCCCCCGCTTTCGGTACCACCCGCAGGGTCGGGCGACAACACGTCTGCCGGTTTCATGGTCTGGTCACCGAACCGACAACCCAAATGTCTTTCTCACGATGGAATTCGATTTTGCAGTCCATTCGAAATTTATCGTTCACAGCCCATCCGGAATTCGGTCACGGCCGAGTACGTCTTCACACGTTTCGCGTTTTCGCAGGCAGTCGTGCGCCCCATCGCTTCGAACCAGCACGACCGGCGGTTTCGGTTCCGCGTTGGTATGACTCGCACTGCCGAGGGAGTACGCGCCGATTCTGTCCACCGCGACGAGGTCGCCGGGACCGAGTTCGGGAAGCGCCACGTCCTCGCTTATCACGTCGCCAGTGTAGCAGAGCGGGCCAGCGACGTGATATTTTTGCGTCGGTTTGCGGTCTTTCAGGGCGTACACCGGGTACGGCCAGTAGGAGGAAACGGCGTTCGTCCCGCCGTCCAGCACCGCAAAATCGGCGTATGGCGTCTCCTTTACGACGCCGACCGTGGCGAGGTAGGTTCCGGCGTTGCCGACGAGTCTGCGCCCCGGTTCCACGAACAGCGTCGGTTCCCGAAGACCGAGGTCGGCGCAGGTCGTGCGAACCGTCTCAGCCATGTGCTCCACGATATCTTCGGTGGCCGGAACGTCCTCGTCGTATGGAACCGGAAAGCCGCCGCCAAGGTCGAGTACGTCGATTTCGACGCCCAACTCGTCGCGGATTTGGCCTGCAAAGCCGAGCATTTCGCGGGCGGCGATCCCGTATGGTTCGACGCCGCGAATCTGACTGCCGACGTGTAACTGCACGCCAGCGAGGGAAACGGCATCGGATTCCACAGCCGTCTCCGCAACTGCCATCGCTCGCCCGCTTTCGATGTCCAGTCCGAACTTGCTCTCTCGGGTCGCCGTCGCCACCCCGGGATGCGTCGGCACCTCCATCGCGGGGTTGCCGCGAATCAGCACGTCGGGTTTCGTGTCGGTTGCATTCGCCGCCACGATGATTTTCTCCAACTCCGCGGCGTTGTCCACGAGCAGGTGCGAGACACCCCACGAAAGCGCGCGTTCGATGTCCTCCGGCGCACGGTTCATTCCCGTGAGAAGCACGTCTTCGGCGTCGAATCCTGCCTGCTGAGTCGCCGTCAGTTCGCATCTCGCGTAGGCTTCCGCCTTACATCCGGCATCTCGAAGCACCGAGAGAATCCCGAGGTTGTAGTTGGCTTTCACCGCGAAGTGGACTTCCGAATCGGGGTAGTGGTCGTCCAGTGCTTTCCGGAGCGTTTCGTAGTTCGCTCGCAGGTCGTCCTCGAAAAAGGCGTACAGCGGCGACCCGAATTTTGAAACGAGGTCGTCGGCGTGTCTGCGCAGTCGCTCTCTTCGGGTGGCTACGTCCATGCCACGAAATTCCCCAGAGGGCGAATAACGATTCACCCTCCCATACTAGGGACAGAAATTTACCACGAGGGCGACACCCTCCGCATAATGTCACGCGCCGGTGCGCTCGCGCCGCTCACCGCCGCCGCGCTGTGGGGCGGCATGTACGTCGTGAGCAAGTGGGGATTCGAGGTGATTCCGCCCGTGACGCTGGCGTTTCTGCGCGTCGCTCTCGGCGGCCTGACGCTTTTCGTGGTGGTTCGACTGACGATACCAACCCGAAAATTTTCGTGGGATGATTGGAAACGATTCGGAATTCTTGGCGGTTGGGTCGCGCTCACCCTCGTGACCCAGTTCGTCGGCACTGACCTGACCACCGCGAGCCAAGGCTCACTGCTGACCGTTCTCACACCCGTTTTTACGGTTCTGCTCGGCGTCAGCGTTCTCGGCGAATCATTTTCCGCGCGAAAGGGCGCGGGAATGGTGTTGGCAGTCGTCGGAACCGTCGTCGTCCTCACTGGGCAGTACGACTTTTCGACAATCGGTGATGGGAACCTCCTCGGCGTTCTCGCTCTGTTCGCCGCGAGTTTCGGGTGGGCGGGCTACACCGTGTGGGGGAAACCGCTCGTCAGAACCTATTCGGCCCTCGAAACCGCGACCTACTCCACGCTCGTATCGATTCCGCTGGTCGGCGTTCTCGTTCCACTCGAACTCGCAACTGCCTCTCCCTCCTTCGACGCGAGCCTAACCCTCCCAATCGTCGCGGCGGTGCTGTATCTCGGCGTGTTCAGCACCGCGGCGGCGTGGTTTCTCTGGTATCGCGGACTGGAAGAATTGGATGCGGGCGTCGTTGCTGTCTTCTTTTTCGCGCAACCAGTGGTGGGTGCGGTACTCAGCGCGCTCTTCCTCTCGGAGTCGCTCGCCCCGTCATTTCTCGCAGGTGGGGCGGTGATGGCGCTCGGCGTCTGGGTCGTGAGTACTGCGGGAGAGTAATCGAGAATCGAATCGCGTCGATTCGGGTCAGTCCGCCAGCGGGTCTTCGGTTCCGCGAACGCTGTCCACGATAACGTCTCCCTCCGGACGCTCGACCAACCAAAACAGTTTGTAGGCATCCACGTCTCGAACGAACTCGATGTTCGGCGTATCGTTGAGTGAGTAGCGCCGGAGCGTCCACTGGAGGACGGACTCCCGCGCTTTCGCCCGCGACTGTTCCGGGGAGAGTTCCGTCGGGAGCACCAGCACGTCCTCGATTTCCATTTCTTCCGCGTCCGGCACGCCATCCGCGCGAACCACCAACCTGCGGGAACGGTCAACGCTGGCGACGAACCGGTCGGTTCGGGCGCTCATGAACGGGCGCTTGATGGTCACTTCGGCTTCGTATACTCGGTATGGGTACGCAACCGCACCGACCCGTCCGGTTCCGGCCTCTTCGCGCGAAACCGACGGCGGGATGACCGCGAGTTCCGCGCGTTCTCGCCGTTTTCCAACCAGTTTACTCGTCATTGCTCACAATTTCCAGTCATTTCTCATTATTCCAATAGCCGGATTCCCCGACGTGGGCGCGGATGTTGTCCGCTTCGGTGATTGCTTTCGGCGACACGTCTCGCCCACCGTCAGTCACGTAACTCGGTGTCCCACTTCCAGGTTCGCTCGTCACCGCGGACAGCGGCTTGTCGAATATGTCGAAGTGGTCTTCGACACCGGACGGCGGTTTCGTCACAAGAGAGACGGAAATCAGCGTAATCACCGAGAGGATGAACGCTGGGAATAGGCCGTAGACACCGACAAGACTGTAGAGGAACGGCGAGGATTCCGTCGGCATCAGCGTGAGATTGTTAACGAACGGTAGCAATCCGAGAATGTCGGCAATGATTGGAAGAATGACGCTGAGTTGCGTCCAGATGACCATCGTCGTTGCACCGACAATCATACTCGCCACTGAACCCTTCGCTGTGACGCGCTTCCACCACAACGCCGCGATGAGTGTCGGCCCGATTGCCGCGCCTAAACCACCCCACGCATAATCGAGGACGAGGGTGTAAATCGGCGTGTCCTTGGCGAGGTACGCGAAGGCGATGCTTGCGGCACCGAGTCCGAGCGTGACGTAGCGCGAGTAGCGAACGAGTTGTTGTTCGGTCGCCTGCTTGTTCAGGAAGCCGTGGTACACGTCCTCCACGACGGCGCTCGTGGCGACGAGCAGTTGCGAGTCGGCGCTGGACATCATCGCCGCCAGTGCCGCCGCGAGGACGATTCCGGCAATGGCTCCGGGCAGGAGGTTGAGCGTCAATCGCGGCATGGCGTTGTCGGCGTTTGCGAGGTCACCCTGTCCGAAGATGACGATGGCGTACAGTCCAACGAGGGCCGCGCCGATGTACGCGACGAACATGAACAGTTGGGCGACCATCGCCGCGAGACGGACGTTTTTCACTCGGTCGATGCCCATGAACCGCACCATGATGTGCGGGTTGCCGGGAACACCCAGACCGATTGCGGCGTAGCTGATGATGCCGAAAATCGCCGCCCAGCCGGTTGCGCCAGCGGTGATGCTGGTCAGCGACGCCCCGCCATCGACGTTTGCGAGGTCACCGAACGGCAGTCCGTAGGTCGTGAACGCGATGACGGGGAGGATGATGAACGCGGCGAGGATAATTGCTCCTTGGAAGTAGTCCGACCATGCGACGGCGAAGTAGCCGCCGAGCATAGTGTAGCCGACGACGATGACGCCACCGACGACGATGCCGACCCACGGTTCGACGCCAGTGAGAACCTGCAACAGCGTTCCGGCGGCGACGATTTGGGCACCGACGTAGCCTCCTTCGAACAGCATCAACACGATTGCCGAGACGCCTTTTACCATGCCCGACGTGTCACCCAAGCGAGTGGCGAAGAAGGTCGGGAGCGTCACCGATTTCACGATTTCCGTGTATTTCCGGAGTCGTTTTGCCAGTCCTGCCCACGCGAGCAAATCCGCCGGAATCATTCCGAGTCCGTTCAAAAACGCCATGATTCCCGTGTTGAAGGCGTCCGCGGGAACACCGAGCGTGAGCCAACCGCTCATTTCGGACGCTCGTTCGGAGAACCCGGTGACGACCGGGCCGATTTGACGCCCGCCGATGACGTAATCGCCGACGGAATCCATCATTGTCGACGCCCACAGCCCGATTCCGATGAGGACGAGCAGATACGCGCCGAAGGTTCCGAGCACCCAGATGCCTGCCTGTCCTGCGATTCCGTCAGGCATGAGTGTCCTCCTCGTACTCCTCACGCAGGCGCTTTTCGCGCCTGCCTTCGAGGACGTAGTACGCGATTAGCATCACGAAAAAAACTACGTATGGTACGACCAATCCCACCCAGTCGAGTGTGCTCATCCCTGCCATACCGGTACAGACTAACAAACGAAAAATAAGCGTTTTGGCATTCACGACCGACCGTAACAAAACTATTTGTAGGAAGACCGGACAAAACTGCCGATATGCAGACGACAGTAGGGTGTCGGTGACGATGCGCCCGACGACACCGACACTCGAATCCCGCGACGAACTGGGGAAGTACGTCGAGTGCTACGCCGACCGAATCGACGGCGAACTCGGTGTCTTCCTCGGGTTTCCCTACGGCCCAGACGAGTTCGACACTGTCTACACCCGAAACGCCCGCCGGGCGTTTCGGAGCGCGAGCGTGGTGAAAATTCTCATCTTATACGCGCTGTACGAACGATACGACGGCCGACTCGACTCTCTCGCGGAATCGTGCCCACTCGCCCCGGAAAACAGGGTCGGCGGAAGCGGTATCTTGCATCTTCTCGACGCCACGCCGACAATCGAGGAGTTAGCTCGCGCGATGATTGCCACCAGCGACAACGCCGCGACGAACCAACTCATCGACCACCTCTCCATGACGACGATCAACGATTCTGCGGCGAAACTCGGCATGAAGCACACGCGACTGGCCCGGAAGATGATGACGACACTGGAAGCGACCGATTTCGAGGAGTCGGAAATCCACGTCCCGGAGGACGAACCCGCCAACGTCACGTCTCCCGTCGATTGCGCCCGGTTTTTCGCCGACATCGGATGCGAGGCGACTCTTTCCGCGAACGCCTACGAACGACTGTGCGTTCCACTTTCTGCCCAGAAAGACACCTCGATGGTTCCGCGGTATCTCCCCTACGAAACCGAAATCATGCACAAAACCGGGTGGCTCCCAACCGCCGCGCTCGACGCCGGTTTGTTGTCGGTTCCGGACGAAGGAACCCCGCCGCTCGTCTTCTCCGTCTTCGTTGATTCCGTTTCACACGGTGCCGACGCCGCGGACGCAATCGCGGAAATCGGCGACGCAGTGTTTTCGTGGCTCAGATGAGCCGTCGCGCGAGTTCGAACTTTTCGTCCAAATCCGCGAGATAGTCGTCGTGGTCACTGTCGAAACTGTTGATGACCACCGCGTCGTCGCCGCCATAGGCGTGGATGTACTCGTCGCCGCCGAGACTGATGGCGACGTGGCCGGGGAAAAACAGCAGGTCACCCGGCAGGAGTTCGCCGCGAGAAACCGTCTCCCCCATGGCCCGCTGTTGGTCGGCATCACGGGGAAGGGAGATTCCGTTAACTTGGTACGAAATCCACGCCAATCCCGAGCAGTCGATTCCGTCCGTCGTCATCCCGCCCCAGTCGTACTCCGTGCCGAAGAACTGCCGTGCGATTTCGACGACTGCCTCGCCGGTCGGATTTTTGGGCGAGTGGCGAACCGCCCGGTCGGGTTCCAACTCGGATTTGGATTCGAAATCGGAGCGCGCGATGGTCGAACCCGTTCGAAAAACGATTTCTTCTCCGTCGATTCGACACTCCGTTCCGGCGTATATCGGGTGTGCTAGTTCATCGGGGCAGATTTCGTGGGCCAGAGTCGCGTCCGTAGTGTCTGCCTGCGGCGAGGTGAGAACCCCTGCTTCGACCCATCCGAGATAGTCGTCCGGCGTTCGAATCCGAATCCAATCGCCGTCGCGGTCGAACGCGGCCACCGATGCTCCGTAGAGCACCTGCGTGACCTGTTCTACCTCGGCGTCCGAATCACTGCGGACGGGCGCGACCGCAACCTGGATTGTTTGCTCCGCTCGCTCGTCAGCGAGAACCGATAGCTCGCTCGTTACCGGCCTGCCGGTTGCCTGTTCGACTGCCAATTTCGCGTGCGTTTCGAGTTCGTGCGTCGAGACGGTTCCTCGCAGCAGGAGTTCGCCGTCTTCGGATTCGACTGCCGCGTCGAACACGGCGACTCGCGAATCGGGAGCGTGTCTCGTCCGACAGCGTTGCAGTGCCAGTCGAGCGCGCTGGTAATCGTCCATGCGCTTTCCTCCTCGGAGAGCGGTGAAAATCCTATCGCCTATTCGAGGTGGACGATTTCGGGGTCGAACGCCTCCCCCCTCCAGCGCCACGACCCGACGAAGGGGTACGCCCCGTTCAGAGAGACGATGACGTAGGCGTAGCCGTCCCACGTCGCGTCCGCGGCATCGGTTTCGCTCGGATGGTCTGGCCCTTCCGGATGGGAGTGGTAAAATCCGACGACGTCCTGCCCGCGGTCTTCTATCTTTTCCATTATCTCCAGTTGTTCTTCCGGATGAATTTCGTAGTTCGTCTCCGGCGTCTCCGCGACGTTTTCGGCCTGAAACGTGTCTTCGACTGTGGTCGGACTGCCCTGCGTTCCGGCGAGAATACCGCAAATTTCGGCAGGACGACCCCGGCGTGCGCGACTCACGAGCGTGTCGTACACTTCGCGCGAGAGGACGAGCATGCACCGTGGTTCATCTTCAGAGTGCATAAGCGAGGAGGCCGGTCAACCGAAACCCACTTGGATAGGAAGGGGCAATCGACTGACGGGCGAGGGTTGCCAAGCCAGGCCAACGGCGGTGGGCTTAAGACCCGCTCGCGTAGGCGTCCATGGGTTCGAATCCCATCCCTCGCATGCACTGACGAACGAAGTGAGGAAGTGCGAGAAAGGGATTCGAATTAGACCGAGGTTCTGCGTGAAACGTAGGTTCTCGGGCGTAGTTCGAATCCCATCCCTTGCATTCTCCGTAATTACTCAACCAGGGCTTTCACCACACTTCCTCAACGACGGTTGAATATATTACAAATTACCAGTTAATATATTTTATATACGTAGTTCTTTCTGAAGTCCTCCCATCCCTGAATCAATATTTTCACGAATTTCCCAGTGGCCGATAGCTTTAATCAGGAGTTATGAGTTAAATTATCTAATGAAAAAGAACAATCGCGTGAAACATCAAAACCAGTTTTTCGTATGCGACTCGACGTTTCAGCCGGAGCCGCCGACCGGGTTTTCTCACGCCGAATTTACTGACGAACTGGACATCTATCACTCCGAAATGCTTCCGGTTCAGCGGGCGTCGGAGGGCGGTAACGAACTCGCAGTTATCGGCGATGCAGTTATTCCGAACGGGCCGACAGTTCGGAAGTGGATACAAGATACTGCCAACAAATCACTACACGAAGTGCTTCGACGATCGCAGGCACTCACGGGTCGGTACGTTCTTCTCTACTCCGACGGGGATTCGGCGACTGTTGTTCCGGACGCTCTCGCGCACAAATCCGTCTACTACCACACCGATTCTCGGTTGGTCACCACCTCGCTGAAACTGCTATTCGATTCGGTCGATGTCGACCAGCAGAAACATTCGGACACCGTGGCGTTCATGAACTCGTCGCAGTTCAAAAACAACGAAAACGCGTTCATCGGCGACAAAACGCTCTTTCAGGATGTTCGGTGCGTTCTCCCGAACCACGTTCTCGATATGGATGCGATGGAGCCGTCGCGGCGACCGCTTTTCGCACCTGACCACGACCGAACGCCGGCGGAGTACATCGCGGACAGCATCTCGGCGTCGATGCAGTCGTTTAACGACAAGTTCCACCTGCTAACGCCGATTACGGCGGGACAGGATTCTCGGACGATACTCGCCTGTTCGAAGGACATCGTTCGGGATATCACGTGGTACACGTTTTCCGACTGGTCTTCGGGCGAACATCCCGACGTGAAAATCCCGAAGCGAATCGCTGCGGAACAGGATTTCGACTATTCGATTCATCATCCGCGCGACCTCGAAGACGACTTCCGAAATGCACTTTCGGAGTATCTCTGCTGGACGCGGAACCTGCCGAAAACGAAGCACGTCCAGTTTTTCTACAACAACTACGACGTAGAAAAACACGTCTACGTGACCGGAAACGGTCCAATATACAAGCGCAACTACGAGTCGCCGGAGAACGGCGCGAACATGGTCGAACACTGCTGTGAAATGCTTCAGTATCCGGGTAACGAATACGTCGAGCGCGAAATCGAGGAGTGGCTACCCGGTGCGACAGAGTACGCGAACGACAACGACGTTTCGCTGATGAACCTCCTTTATTGGGAACAGAGAATGGGTCGATGGGGCGCGCTGGCACCCCGTGAAAAGGACATTGCTATCAGGGGTGTGTCTCCGTTTTCGAACTACAACCTGTTGTTGACGGCGCTGAGCGTCGATTCGTCGAGGCTCAGCGCTCCCGACCACGACTTGATACGCAGCGTTATCGAGACGAAATGGCCGGAACTGGAGAAATACACCGTCAATCCGAGCAAAAACCCACTTAAGGCGAAAATCGCCAGTAGCGCGCCGTATCCCGTCGAGCGATTCCTCCGCTACGTCAATGCCAGAATGAACTAACCGGTCGGATACTGCGAGTAGTTCGAATACGACTTTTACTCGATTGACCTGTCTCTCCTTTCGTACAATGTCCCTGCCAATAATGGGATGAATTTGTCTTGTCTGGTGGTGAGGACGACTGCTTCGTGTTCAAACGATACCAACGTAAAAACAACATCTCGTCCGTATTTCATTTCCGAATTGTATGAATGAATGTCAAATAAATGACGATGGGTTTTTGACTGTCCGTTGCAGAGTGTTACAAAGTATATGAATGAGGACGGTTCCCCCGACGAGCGAGGTGTCCATCGCGTCCAGCACGACCTTGCTGGCCCGCAGTCGATTAGCACGACTGTTACGGTGGCCGTCGCGGACGTTGCGGGTGTCGAACCAGCCGAAATCCCCGAGCAGTTGTACGACGTTATCGACCCGGAAGCCCTCGACAAACTGTTCAAATCCCGTGACGACGGCACGCCACGACGGGGTGGCCGACTGTCGTTTTCGCTTTACGGCCATCACGTGACGGTTCGCGGCGATGGGTCAATTACGGTACAAGCCGGACTCGCCCGCATCAAACAACTTGGCGGAAACTTGCTCGTCGTCGGGTCGGTTCCGGACTCCGTCATCGACACGGCAAGTACGCCCCTCCTCGGCGAAACGAAGCGCGACCGAACGCGACTGTTCGCCCTCCACGACCGAAGCATCTCGACGGCCCGTAGTCGGCTTTCGATGGCCGGATCTATCGGCGAAAACGCTCACATCGTGAACTATCACACGGATTCGCGCTCGGCGGCGGCCGACGATTCGGTTCGAATCGGCCCCGAAATCGAGCGCGTCGATGGAGACCTGGACGCGTTCCGCGACGAAATCGTCGCCACAATTCGCCGACTCGACGCGGAGCGCGGCGGGTTCGAACCCGCGGAACTCAGATTCTGTTTCGACACGCTCCGTCCGTTGGCGGAATCCTACGACGATGCGCTGGTTGATGCCTTCCTCGGCCCGATTTGCGAGGCAGTAAAGGACGTTTCCGGTATGGCTCACTACATCCTTCCGATAGAGTACGATTCGCCCCCAGTTCGTGCCATCGCTTCGAAGTTCGACGCCATCGTTGAGCTTCGGGCGGGCGACTCCGGCCCAGAACAGCGCTGGCACCTTCGGGAAACGGGCTACACCACAGAATGGTTCGACATTTGAACAGAGCCGACTACCGACAACGATGAGCGAGGTATCCGTCACCGACGTTGCAGGCGAGGGCGTCACTCCACAGTTTCGACTCCGCGACGACCTCCCCGGACTCACCGTTATCGACCCGCTCGAACGAAATCAGTTCCAGATAGAAACGTCTCGTCCGGTCGAGCCACGGGCGGTTCCGGTTTCCGCATTTCACGCACCGGTCGGCGTCGTCACCAGCATCACGACCGCACGGATTCGGTTTTCCGCGCTCCTCGGGGCATACATCCGAACCACCGACAACGAATTGGTGTGTGCAGTAGACCACGAGACGAACGCGACGCTTCCGAACGCCGAGTATTACATCGAACTCACAACGCCTGTGAAGACGTATTTGCGCGTCGAGTCCGCCATCGACATCGACACGTCGAACGAGCGACTCGACCTCTCGTTCGGCGGCGAAACCACCGTCGAAATCGGGTCGCGCTCGCGTCACACTCACCCCGGCGGAACCGTGACGACGACGACAGACCCGAAAGACGTGATGGCCGCCGTCTCGTCGTTTGGGTCGGCGCTGAAAACGACGAGTCCGGAACGGTCGTTCCCGACGCTTCGCGGTCATCCCCCGGCGGTCGAGTTCGGCGACGAACTGCACGTTCCGGACGAACTGCAACCGCCCGAAACGGGAATCAGAATCGAAGTGCCGCCGAAGTTCGAATTCATCTTTCCAATCGCGCCGTTGTCGTACTACCTCGGTGCGACCGTCGTTCCCGGAGAGCATCCCCGAATCGTGACGAAATCCACGACCATCCCGCTCGACCATCCGGAACGCGGCTTCGAGGGGGAAATCGAACGCGTGTTGAAACAGACGTTCTTTCTCGACTGCGTGACTCGAACCGAGGGGCTCTATCGAATCGATCTCCACGAACGAGAACAGATCGAACCGCTGGTTGACCTCGATTTTTCAGTCCTCTACGACATGCCCATTGCGGAACGACTCGAAGCGTACCTCGACGTGCCATTCGCCACACTGTCCGGATTGCTTCCGACGTGGCGGTTGGCAATTCACGTCACCGCAGAACCGGAAAATAGTACGCACCTTCCGTATGTCATCAGGGATATTCCACTCGTGCGGATGGCAAACGGCATTCGAGAAAACGATGACACCGTGGAGACGGTCGGTAGCATTCGGGATTTCGCACGCACGGTCGAATCAGATACAAATCGACCGGTCGGTCGCGCCCCAACAGAACGGTACGTCACGCCGCCGAATATCGACACCACCGAACGGGCATGGCTCGGTGAAGGTGCGCCGGTCGGCGGCAACAAACTCCTTCCGAAAGGGTTCGAGCATCGACTCGACAAAGAACACTCGACGGAGGACATCAGTATCGCCATCGTCTGCAACGACCCGAAGATGCAGGCCGAATACGAAGATGACCTGTACGGCAACCGTGAGGAACTCCCCTTCGACGTGCAAACGTATCGAAACTGCTCGACTGCCGAACTCCACGAACTGCTTCGTTCTCGGACGGACTTTTTCCACTACATCGGCCACGTCGAAGACGGGTCGTTCGTCTGCTCCGATGGGACGCTCGACCCGTCGGACATCCCGCACGTCGGCGTGGATATGTTCCTCTTGAACGCCTGTCGGTCGTATGTGCCCGGAAAGCGCCTCATCGAAGCGGGAAGCATCGGTGGCATCGTCACCTACAGCGAAGTTGGAAACGCCGGGGCGACAGTCGTCGGGCGGACGGTTGGCCGTCTCCTCAACACTGGATTCCCGCTCCGGTCTGCGCTCTCTATCGCCCGCGAACAACGACTCGTCGGGAATCAGTACGTCGTCGTCGGCGACGGGGGCATCGAAATCGTCCAAGCCGACAGCGGTGTTCCGCTCATCCACTTCGTGGAATCGCTCGATGATGGACGCTATCGGGTTCGTTCGCGTTCGCACCCGGCAAACGGGCGGTCGATGGGTGGAACCATTCTGCCGTTCATCGACGGTGTCCAGACGCATTTCCTCTCAGGTGGTGACATCCCAACGGTGACTCTCACGGCGGACGAACTGCGAGCGTACTTCGGCCTCGAAGAGGCGCCAGTCGTCTACGACGGCACCCTCCGCTGGACATCGGAAATCGATGTCGCCCGAGACTTCTCGTAACGCCCTTCCGTCCGCCGACCCTACTCCGGGCAATGACGCAGACGAGCATCGAACGTGCGTTTAATTTACACGATGGATTCGAGCAAAACGGCCCGGGAACGTACGTCGTGACGACGACACCGTTCGACGGAATCGTTCGACTAGCAGACGAAACCGTTTCGGTGACGGTTCGAACGCCGATGCTCTCGGCAGTGGTCGAGAGCGAATCGGTCGCCGACGTGGTCGAAGACGGCTGGTTCGAAACGCTCGAACTGCGACTCGAAGACGCACACACCGTCGCGTCCACGGACGACATCACGTCGCCGGTAATCGAGCGCGAGGGCGACGAAGCCGTACTCTCGCTGGATTTTTCGGGTTATCCGGACAAGGCGGCTGACGACGCGATGGCCGTCGTCGATTTCGTCGAAGGGACGTGGGTGCAAGGCATTATTCCCGGCTACGAGTACGGTGACCCTGCGGCGGGGCTGCTGTCACAGGCACGCCAGAGCCACGAATAGAAAATCGAATAAGGCAAGCGAGTGGCGAAGAAACGCGCGAAGGCGTTCCCCGGACGCCTTCGCGCGTTCATTTTCCTCACTGTTTTTGGTTCTTCTCACTCTCTTGACTGTTCAACCTTAGTCCATCGAGATGTACGTCTGTGTATCCTCGACGCCCTGAATCCCTTGAATCCCGTCGGCGGAAATCGTCTTGACCTCGGCGGGGTTTTCGACCTGCACCTTCACGATGAGGTCTACGTCCCCGGCGACGATGTGGGCGTCTTCCACGCCGTCGATGCCGAGGATTGCGTTCTTCAGTCGGTCTGCCTCTCCCGTGTTCGCTTTGACCATGATGTATGCGGCGACCATCTTAGACACCTCCTGCTTCCACGGTTGCTCGACCGCCATCTCCGACGAGAATCCTTCGCACGTCCTCTAACACGGCGAAATCGGCGAGAACTGCGATTCTATCCCCCTGTTCGAGCGAATCGTCGGGAAGCGGGATCCCCATCGTCTCGCCCTTCTTTCCGAACGCGAGGATGCGCGAGTTGGCGGGAAGTTCCAGTTCGCTGATGGAGTAGCCCCGCATGGGTGATTCTTTCGTGATGGTGAGTTCGACCACTTGCAAGTTCTGGGCGATGTCGGCAATCGCGCGGATGTTGCCGCCGAGGAGGGCGTTTTTCGCCCCGATTGCGCCGAGGCGTTCGGGGTAGATGACCTCGTCCACGTCGCTTGCGAACTTCCGGTAGATGTCTTCTCGGTAATCTTCGTCGATGCGGAGGACGGTTCGACAGCCGTGGTGCTTGCCGACCATGCAGGCCGCGAAGTTGACGTTCAAGTCGCCGGTCAATCCGCCGACGGCGTCGGCGGATTCGAGGTCTGCCTGTTCGAGCACCGATTCGCGCGACCCGTCCCCTTCGACAACCTCGAAGCCGTCGTTTCGTGCGCGCTTTGCCTTGTTCGCGTCGTACTCCACGAGAACCAGGTCGTGGCCCTCTTCGCGGAGAACGCGGGCGGTTCGCAGGCCGACGCGACCTGCACCAATGATAACGAATCGCATGGCACACTGTACGACAGTGGGGTTAAATAACCTTTCTCCGGTGGTGGAATCGGGAAACGAGAATCGAGTGAGCGGCGGGCAAAGGTTTTTCTCGCATGGTAGAGTATCACACACCATGGTTCACGCATTTATCATGGTCAACACCGCTGCAGGAAAGTCCCAAGGACTACTGGATTCGGTGCGGGACTTGGACAGCGTCGGGGAAGCCCACATCGTTGCAGGAGATTACGACATCGTGGTGGAAGTGGACGCGGAGGAAGTGTACAACGTGCTTCAAACCTCTTCGTCGGACATTCAGGGGTTGGATGGCGTCGTGGATACGAAAACGTACATCGCAATCGACTGAGCGAATTTTCCCGGTACGATTCACCTCTCAGTGGTCAAGTTCGTACACGTCGTTCGTTTCGAGGAACGAGTCTAACCAGCCTTTCTGCTTGCGCAGTCGCGGCGGCACGTCGGCGTACACTCTGTCGAACACGTCGTGTGGGTCGGGGTCTTCGACGGATTCGGCTTCTTCGACTGCCTCTTCTAGCGTTTCGTCGGCTTCGTCGTGGGCTTCCTCCACGAACTCGTCGTCGATAACGTCCTGCTCTTTGAGCCACGATTCGTAGCGTTCCAGTGGGTCGGCTTTCCGCCACTCGGGCAGGTCACGCTCTTGGTCTTCGTACTTGCTCGGGTCGTCGCTTGTCGTGTGGGCTCCCTGTCGGTAGGTCAGGCTCTCGACCAGGACGGGCTTTCCTTCCCGTGCCGAATCGAGCGCCTCGGCGACCGCTTCGCGCACAGCGAGCGGGTCGTTGCCGTCCACCTGTACGCCCTCGAATCCGTAGGCTTCGGCTTTCACCGCGATGCTCTCGCTCGCGGTCTGTTTGTGTCGTGGGAGGCTGATTGCCCAGTTGTTGTTCTCACAGAAGAAGACGACCGGCGCGTCGAAAACGCCCGCGAAGTTCATCCCTTCGTGGAAGTCGCCCTCGCTGGTTGCCCCGTCACCGAAGTAACAGAGCACTGCATTCTCCTCTGCGCGGTAGTTCATCCCCATGCCGACGCCCGCCGCATGGGGAATCTGGGTGGCGATGGGAACCGCCTGCGGGAAGTTCGGCACGTCGTGGTCGGAGTTGTACTCGGGTCGTCCCAGTCGGAACAGGAGAATGTCGCTTATCGGGACGCCGCGCGCGGCCTGCATCGCGTTCGAGCGATAGGTCGGAAAGAGCCAGTCGTCGTCTTCCATCGCCAGCGCGGCACCGACCTGCGAGCCTTCCTGCCCGCGGTACGGCGGCCAACTGCTCATCCAGCCCCGGCGCTGGAGTGCGATTGCGCGCTCGTCAAATCGTCGGGCGAGAACCATCTGTTTAAACGTCTCGCGGGCATCTTCGGCGGAAAAGGGCGTCTCGGCCAGTTCCCGCTCTCCGATGATTCGGTTCATGCCCCCGGCAATGTAGTCCGGTTTCAAAGCCGTTCCGAAAGCGGTTACCGAGAATCGTGGGATTGTGTGTCGTTGGAGAAAAGTTCAACCGAGAGGGAACTGCCGAGGCCCGTTTTGAAAGTAAAATCCTACAGTTTCGAACAGGAAGCCGAAATGATTGTCTTCTGTATCTCTCTGATACAGTACGTTGGTTTCGTGTTCGATACAGGCAAATCGGTCACAAGAATGTGAACGTTTCAGTTACTAGGCGCAATGGACGGCCAAACCAGCTGGCGGGCGAGTGCACCGCACTCGCCCGCCAAGTGAGTGGACGAGACTGTCTTTGGCTGTCGAAAAGCCGAGTTTCCACGAAAACGGCAGGTCGGACTTAGATTGGGAGGCCGGACATGGACGGATGAACGAGCATACCCAACATGCGCGAACACTGCCGTCAGCGTTCACGGAAGCGGGCAGAGACTCGCCGTGAAAATCACAGTTTCGTCCGTCTCGTTCCGCGCGCCGTGAATCACGCTGCGCTCGTGGAGGACGACGCCGGGGGCCGAGACGACTTCCTCCGAATCGTCCTGAATCACGGTCACGTCGCCCTCCAAGATGTGGAAAACGTTCGTGCTATCGCCGTGTTCGTGGGCCGAGAGTTCCGCGTCGGGGCCGAGGGCGAAGGCCTTCACGAGTACGTCGTCGGTGACGACCAGTTCGGCGGTTTGGACTTCCTCGTCGTCGGGATACAAGTCGAGGTCTGCGTAGCGGTCGAACATACCGGGAAAACGGCGGGTTGGGACTTAATTCGACTGGTCGGTGGCGGTGCGGTCGGCGTCATCGCTGATTTCTTCGCGGTCTTCCTCTCGATAATCGGCGTGGTCGGTGATGAACCCTGATTTGAACCCAATCCAGCCAATGACGCTGATGAACAAGATTGGCGGGAGAATGGCGAAGCCCCAGAGCGGTTCCATCCCCCACCAGAGGATTAGGGCGAGGTTGAGCAGTCCGAGAATGAGAAACGGCGCGATGGCTTTCGCCGCACGTTTTCTATCTACCTCGTCCGATCTGTCCAGCAGTGACGAACCCATATCCAATGCTCGGCGTCCCACGACCAAAAACTGTCCGTTCGCTTCGTCTCCTCGCCCCACGCTCAAGTGACTCCCCGTCGTACCGCCCCCATGGCGACCGAACTCGCGGACGGCCTCTGGTGGTTCGACCTCGGACGCGTGAACGCTTTCCTCGCGGACGACGACGGCGACCTGACGCTCGTAGACGCCGGAACGCCGTTCGACAGCGGCGACATCGCCCGCGGTGTCAACGAAGCGGGATACAGCGTGAACGACATCGACCGCGTGCTGGTGACGCACTACGATTTCGACCACGTCGGCGCGCTCTCCCGACTTGCCAGCGAAGCGCCCGTTTTCGTCGGCAAGGCGGACGCGCCGATTCTCTCCGGAACAGAAACGCCCGACTGGCAAAACCACAAAGGTGCATTCCAGCGCGCGGCGGGGTCGCTGGTTTCCGCGCCCGAAAACGACATTCGACCGGTCGAAGACGAGAACGAAATCGGGAGTTTCACGGCCTACACCACGCCGGGGCACTCTCCCGGCCACGTCGTGTACGTCAGCGAAAAACTCGATGCCGCCTTCTTCGGGGATTTGGTGATGGAGAGCCACGGGAAACTGAAACCCTCGTCGTGGGCTATGAGCTACGACACCGACGACGTGCGCGACAGCATCGTTTCGCTGGCGGAACGCGCCCCCGACTTCGAAGTCGCGGGAATGGGCCACGGGGTGCCTTTCATTCGTGACGGAAGCGAGCGACTGCGGGAGTTGGCCAAAATGTTGTGATAGACGGGAAAACCAACCGTTACAGCAACTCAACCAAACACCACGGCGCGTGCGCCAGCAGGTCCGAGGACTCGTCGTCCGAGGGCCTGTGGTGAAGTCGCGCGAGGGATGAGTATCGCAACGACTGTAGGGAGTGAGAAACGCAGTCGATTGGGGAGGCATATGGGCGGGTGCGGAGGCGGTGTTTGGAGTCGGGAATTGTAGACAGCAACTCAGCAACTTCTACAGCTACAGCCACCCCCGTAAATATGGACAGCAACTCGAAAATTCCTCAGAGTAACGGTCACAAAATTACCCTCCTGACTACCCATTAACTCCCAAGTCGTTTCACATTCGCTGGTACATCCCGCGCGAAACAGGCGCAGTGTACTCGAAGCCGAACTGCTCGTAAAATCCCTCCACGTCCGCCATGAGGTTGACATAGGCACCCTCGGGCGCGTTCTCGTCCAAATACGCCATCAGTCGCTCCATCATCCGCGAACCAAGCCCTTGTCGTTGGTGGTCGGGATGTACCGCCATATCGCCGATTTGGTACACCGAACCGCCGTCGCCGATAATCCGGGCCATGCCGACGACTTCACCAGTCTCATCAACCACCGTCACGCCGAACACGGAGTTCGGCAACCCCTGTTCGACTGCCTTCCTGCTTCGGGATGCCATGTCGGCGGCTTCACGCAGGGCGATGAACTCCTCGACTGTCGGCAGTTCGTCACGAACGTCGTAGGTCATACAAAATCGTTCCGCGGGCAGGTGATTAGGGCTTCCTGTTCCGGCCGTTTTCCTTCTCGTTCTCCTTTTTGTCTTCTCTCTACGCCGTCAACTCTTCTGCGACCGCGTCCACCGTCAGCAGGTTCGGGTCAACGATGAGGTCGGCCTGACTGCGGGCGAACTCCGGAATGCTGTTTTCGTCGTAGACCACGACCCGAATCTTCGGGTTCACGTCCTTCGCAACCGCGATTGCGGTGGCCTGTCCGACGTCGGTGAGGACGAATAGGTCTGCGTCGTGGATGCCTGCGTCTTCCATTGCAGGCCGGGAGGCGACACCTTCCACGTCGGTCGTTTCGACGTCCTGCGATTTCAGTGCTGTTCCGAGTCCACCTTCATCCGGGCCTGCGATAACTGCGCGCATCATTCGTATTCGATGGTCGCCGGAGGTTTATGTGTCACGTCGTAGACGACGCGGGCGACGTTCTCGTTCTGTCCCGTGATGCGCGACTGGATTCGCTGGAGCGTCTCCCAGTCGAGTTCCTGCGCTCTGGCGGTCATGCCGTCGCGCGATTCGACCGACCGAACCGCGACAATCCAGCCGTGAACGCGGTTGTCGCCTTTCACGCCGGTTCCTTTCCCGACGACGGCGGCGAACGCCTGCCACGGGTCGTACTCTTCGAGTTCTTCTTCGACGACGTGGCACGCTTCGCGGGCGACTTGGGCCTTCTCGCGCGTCACTTCGCCGATGACGCGAACTGCGAGCCCGGGGCCGGGGAAGGGCATGCGTTCCGCGACGATGTCTTCCAGTCCGAGGGCGCGCGCAACGTCGCGCACCTCGTCCTTGTAGAGGTCACGAACCGGTTCTACGATGCCGTCGAAATCCACGACATCCGGCAGGCCGCCGACGTTGTGGTGGGATTTGATGCCACCCTCGCTCTCGATTCGGTCGGGGTAAATCGTCCCCTGCACGAGGTAGTCCGCGTCCGTCTCCTTCGCTTCGCGCTCGAACTCCCGGATGAACTGTTCGCCGATGACGGCGCGCTTCTCTTCGGGGTCGATGACGCCCGACAGCGCGTCCAAGAATCGGTCTTCGGCTTCCACGACCTCCAACGAACTCATGTAGGCGAACGTCTCTCGAATCTGCGCGGTTTCGCCTTTCCGCATCAGGCCGGTATCGACGTAGACGGGCGTGAGTTGGTCGCCGATAGCTTTGTACGCCAGTGCGGCGGCGACGGACGAATCCACGCCGCCCGACAGCGCGATGATGGCGTGCGAGTCGCCGACTTCCTCTCGAATCTCCGCGACTGCTTCCTCGATGAATTTTCCGGTTTCGACCATTATGCTTCGACCTCCTCGCGTTCTTCCGCGTCCGAAGTTTTGCTTCCGTTTGCTTTCTCTTCGAGCACTCCGTCTAGCAGACCAACGAACGGTGGACTGGCCCTGTCAGGCCGGGAACGGAACTCGGGGTGGAACTGCGTCCCGAAGAAGTACGGATGGTCGTCCAGTTCGAGGATTTCCATCCGGTTGCCTGCGTGTCCGGAGAAGACCATCGGTTCGCCGTCGAAATCCTCGAAATACTCGGGATTTACCTCATAGCGGTGGCGGTGGCGCTCCGTGCAACTCGTGTCGCCGTACACCTCCTGAGCAAGCGTGTCCGATTCGATGTCGGTTTCGTGCGCGCCGAGACGCATCGTCCCGCCCATATCCTCGATTTCGTACTGTTCGGGCAGGATGTCGATGACGGGGTGTGGCGTGTCGTCGTCACTTTCCGCGGAGTTCGCACCCTCCAGTCCGAGGACGTTCCGGGCGTACTCCACGACGGCCATCTGGAAGCCGAGACAGAGGCCGAGGAACGGAACGTCGTTCTCGCGGGCGTAGCGAATGGCCTCGATTTTACCCTCGGTTCCGCGACTGCCAAATCCGCCGGGGACGACGATTCCGTCGGCCTCTTTGAGTCGCTCCTCGTGGTCGTCGTCCATCTCGTCGGAATCGACCCACAGGACGTTCACGTCAACGTTTTTCTCCAGTCCGGCGTGCTTCAGCGCCTCGTGGATGGACATGTAGGCGTCTTCGAGCGCGTACTTACCGACGAGCGCAATATCGACCTCGCCCTCGGTTTCCTGCGTGACGAGTTCGCGCCACGCCGTGCTTCGTTCCTCGCTGGAAACCGCTCGGTCGGTCAGGTCGAGTTCCTGCATGACGTAGTCGTCCAAGCCTTCTTCCTCGACAACCAGCGGGACGTGGTAGATGTCCTCCACGTCCGGATTCGAGAACACGGCGTCGGTCGGCACGTCGCAAAAGAGCGCGATTTTCTCCTTCGTTTCCTCGTCCAATCCGTCGTCACAGCGTCCGACCAGTACGTCGGGTTGAAGGCCGATACTTCGCAGTTCCTTCACGCTGTGTTGGGTCGGTTTCGTCTTCTGCTCGCCGTTTTTCGAGTACGGAACGAGCGTGACGTGTGTCAGCAGGAAGTCGTCTTCGTCCTGTTCCGTGGCGAACTGGCGCAGGGCTTCGAGGAACGGCATGCTCTCGATGTCGCCCACGGTGCCGCCCACTTCGACGATACACACGTCGTGGCCTTCGGCGGCCTCGCGGATTCGGCGCTTGATTTCGTCCGTGATGTGCGGAATGATCTGGACGGTTTTTCCGAGGTAGTCGCCCGCGCGTTCCTTCTCGATGACGTGCTTGTACGCTTTTCCGGTGGTGACGTTGTGGTCGAACGTCATGTCGATGTCGAGGAATCGCTCGTAGTTGCCCAAATCGAGGTCAACCTCGCCACCGTCTTTCAGGACGTACACTTCTCCGTGCTGGTAGGGATTCATCGTCCCCGCGTCCACGTTCAGATACGGGTCGATTTTTACGGCGGTCACGTCGAACCCGGCGTTTGCGAGCAGTCGGCCAGTGCTCGCGGCGGTGATGCCTTTGCCAAGTCCGGACATGACGCCCCCTGTGACGAAAATGAACTTCTCCCCCATCTCGGGGTCGTAGCCTGTCTCGGGGTCAGTCGGCATACTGATGTTCCGCAATCGTTCGTCAAAACGATTTCGGAGAGGGGCCGGTTCGGTAGGGGGTGGCACAGTCCATCTCGATATGGCCGCTCGATTAGATGTTTACGTCCGAGTGGCGTTCACTTCTACTTGCCACTTTAGCTCGTACTCGTTCGATTTCGGCCACTTCATTTCACACGTCGCGTTCACCGATTGCGTACTATCGTACTCTCCCGACCACGATACGGCATACGACCCTGCTTTGCCGACGTTCGTTTTTTCGCCCACATATCCGACGGAACCGGTATGAAGGGGGAATTGTATCATCGGTCCGTCCCGATTGACCCGCGAAAACGCGACTGGAACCTTCTTGGAACTCGTCTTTTCCGCCGGGTCGTACCGACGCATGTCGTCCGTCTCTCGGGGCAACGAGAGCCTTGATTGAATCGCTTGAAGCTGTGTCTCGTTTTCAGGAGTTACGCCACTCCAGAGCCATGCCCTGTAAAACTGTTCGGAGTCGAGTTCCACGTCTGGTATTTTGTAGAGGGCAAGGACATGGTCGGAAGACCAGTTCTCATCGTCGGAGGAAAGCGTCCACGCACCAGCGAACGTAAGACCGTGTTCCGGTTCTTGTTTTGCAATCCCCCAAACACCGTTCGTACCGTAGGTCGATTCGAGCGACGATACTTTTTTCGTGAATGCTTCGTGGGAAAGCGCATCCGAATCAGGGGTGACGACTTTTTTTTCCGAGTAGGAGGGGTCGTCTTTCCCGTCTGCACGTAAACCAATATTTGTACACCCTGCTATTGAACCTGCAAGTGCGACTGTTCCGAGCGTTCGTATCGCTGAACGTCGCGTACTTCGTGTCTGTTTTTTCTCATTCATGGCGGCCTCTAATTGTGTATGAAAATATTTGAAAAGTGTTTCCTATTTCAGATTAGAACGCGTCCGAAACGAGTTCGAACGTGTAGTCGAACTCACGAATGCCGTAGGAAGGTCGCTGTTCGACGTGGAAACCGCTCAACTCCTGCTGACCTTCGTAGTTTCCAGACCACTGGGCGGCATACTCGTCAGTCGTCGTACTCGTTCGGTTCGGGTCGTAACCGATGGTATCCTCAAGCACGGTGACGGTCGTGCTGGCCGACGCCGATACCTCCCCCGTTCCGGTCTTGTTTTGCGCTGTCGTCGTCAAGGATAGATCCACGTCCGTCCCGTTGCGAGAAATCGAACTCGCTGGTTTTATCTGCTTTCTGTCAGAATAGTCCGTGTGCTTGACGTGATTGGTGAAACTAACTAGATTTCCTTCGTAGAGACCACCGCTCGTTGATGACGCAGTACTCCAGTGATGGTAGATGTATCGTCGTGCGCCACTGGACGTGTAGACATCCGTTTTGTAGATGTCGATAATGTGGTCGGACGTTGCTTCGTTCGTTTCGACGTGGCCGTCCACCGAATCGACCAGTGTTCCATCAACGTCTGCACTGGCACTGAAGTTACTTTCGGGTTCTGCAACGAGGTTCGCCGTCGCCTCCTTTCCGTGTCGTTGTTCCATTTTCTCGACAAAGTCGCGCCGTTCGGAGCGCGAAAGGCCCGAGGACGACGCGTCGAACGTACCCGTTTGTCGAGCGACGTTGTACTCTCTTTCACTATTGGAATCTGCAGCAGCAGTCGCTGGAATGGTCACAGCACCAAGGGATGCTGCACCAACTCGCTTCATGAACGTTCTCCGATTCGAGTCTTTGTTTCGTTTTGTCATACTGCATACGGAATTTACTTCGAACTATATTAAATTATTTTATGACTAATTTTATATAATATTCTTTGGTTAGTATTAATTTTTAAATGTGTTGGTGCTGTCTATTCATCGAATAGTATCGTAACCGACGAAGAACTCGCCAACTACCCCATCGCTTTTTTACTTCCGATAAAAAGTGCCCAACACTGAACGCCTCAGTCTCGAAGTCCAACTCCTTGATACGAACTAACTCGGTTTTCCCGACAATATCGGAGGCAATTTAAATACCGGGGAATGATTCCTCAGTGGACCTTTGAGATACGATGAGTAAGCGAATCCATAGCATAGATACCCTGCGAGCAGTTGCGATATTTTTCATCGTCATAGCACACGTACAACCGTTTCGCGGTTTCGGAACGTACGGGAACTACGTCTTTTTCGTGATAGACACAATCGGTCAGTTCGACGTTGCGTTCTTTTTCCTCACGTCCGGATACTTCCTCGCAAAGACGGCGACTGCTGACACCGTCACATCGACCGTCGTCGGTTCTGTCCGCAAACTCGGTTCGATTTACGTGTTCGGGAGACTCCTCTCCGTGACGGCAGTCATCGGTCTTGCGCTATTCCAAGGTGTTCCCGTAGTGACTGCCCTCGTCAACCGTGGCATCGAAAACATCTCTGCGATCGACCTCCTGTACTTTGGAAGCGCGCTTGCCGTTCCACTGTGGTTCCTGACAGCATTGATTTACTCCCTCGTTTTCGTCGCTTGCTTCGTCAAGTTCAGGAAAACCCGCTATCTACTGCCCGTTGCCGCGCTTTTCCACGTCGTCGGTCTTATCGGCATGAATTACGGAATGCTCGCTAACGTACCGTTTCGAACGCGGGATGCTCTCTTCTTCGGATTCTTCTACGTCGCGCTTGGATACCACATCAGTTCGATGGACTGGACGCCGAAGGAGAGTCGCAGTCACATCTATTTTGCGGCGGTCTGTTTCTTCGCAGTGGCCCAACTAGTCGAGCAGTACGCGATTGGCTATATCATCCGTGATAACGTTCTTCGCTCCGAAATCCACTCGACGGGGTACACCATTTCGACGATATTCTTCGTTCTCGCGCTTTTCGCATACGTGCTTTCGAAGCCACAGTGGGGCAAGAATACGATTCTCCCGAAAATAGGGCGGCACGCCCTCGGCATATATCTGCTTCACGTTCCGGTAATGCGTCTCCTCCGGACGATGAACAGAGTTTGGCGTCCCGAGATTGGGATTGACCTCACGTCGACGCTTCTCTGGCAGTTGGGCTTGACGCCACTCGTCTACGTTCTTTCGCTGGGAGTCTATCTCCTCATGGCGAAGATGCACGTCATCGAACTTGGCGGCAGTCATACGCCGTGGCTAAGCCGTCTCTGGTCACACGGTCGAGGTTTAGTATGGGGAAGAAATCCGAACGACAACTGATGCCGATTCCAAACGAAGCCTGTGAAAGACGGCGTTTTTCGTGATACCGGAAAATCGAAGATTTTCTCCGGCCCTCAATCATCGAGCGATGTGGCGCGCTGGCGGGTATTCGAGGACAACGAGATTTCTCCGAAATCTCGAACGCGAGCGGTGAAGCCGCGAGCGACCGTCCGAGAAGGCGTGATGAAGCGCGCGAGGGAATCGGTTGGGGAGGGAGTGGCCTGCGGTGGCAGTTCATTTGAGTCGTGACTTGCCAACAGCAACTTTACACCACGGTCAATTATTCGTGTTTCTCTTACTGCTTCGTTTTAACTATCAGGTGCAACCCCCTCCCCGAATGAAAATCAATCCCCCTATTAGAACTGTCCAACGAAGAACTCGCCCAACCGCCTCGCAACCTTCTTCTCTTGCCCAACAAAGAAATGGTCGGCGCTGAACGCCTCCGTCTCGAAGCCTAACTCCTCTGCGCGCTCCACGATGGGTTCCCAGTTCGCGGTGTCGTCCCGAGTCGCGTACAGAATCTTCAATGGAACCGCAATCCCATCCAAAACCTCCACCGCGTCCAAATCGTCCGTCAACCGAGACGCGGGCGCGAGCAGTCCAATCACATCCACCGCTTCATCTGCCCCTGCAAGTGCCGCAACTCCGCCGCCGAAACTGAACCCAAAAATTCCAACTGAACCGTACCGCTCCCTCGCCCACCGAATCGCGTTCCGGGCGTCCTCGCGCTCGCCGTAGCCTTCGTCCCAATCTCCGTAATCGAAGCGCAGGCAGGCGATTCCGTGGTCAGTAAGATATTCGCCGAGGACCACGAGTCGGTTGTCGCGCCGATTCCCGTTGAACTGCGGATGGGGCGGACAGGCGACTACAATCGTATCGGTTTCGCCCTCCGGCACGTCCAAGGTGGCCCGAACGTCCCGCGCACCGGGGACGACGACTTTGTTCGACTGCATGAGGGCGTGTTAGCTTGGTGAGGATTTTAAGGGTCGGGTTCTGAATGTAGATGTATGGGAGTACTTTCACGCATGTCGTACGTCATCCGCTCGAAAATAAATGCCGTCCTCAACCGGGCTGAAGACCCGACCGAGACGCTCGACTACTCCTACGAGCAGATGCGAGACGAACTGCAGGACGTGAAGAAGGGCATCGCCGACCTGACCACCCAGAAAAAGCGCCTCGAAATTCAGAAGCGAAACCTCGAAGAGAACGTCGAGAAGCACAACTCGCAGGCGCGGGAGGCTGTAAAGCAGGGACGCGAGGATTTAGCCCGGAAAGCGCTTGAGAAGAAAAAGCAGAAGATGAACCAAATCGAGGATTTGGAGGGCCAAATCGCACAACTCCAGAACACGCAGGACAACCTCGTGGAGAAAAAGGACACGCTCCAAAACCGCATCGAGGAGTTCCGCACGAAAAAAGAGAGCATGAAAGCGCGCTACGAGGCCGCCGAAGCGAACAGTCGCGTCTCGGAGGCCATGACGGGCGTCGGCGACGAGATGGAAGACGTTTCGCGCTCCATCGAGAACGCAGAACAACAGACCGAGGAGATGGAAGCGCGCGCAGAAGCGATGGACGAACTCCACGACACGGGTGCGTTCGACGACGCGCTCTCGGACAAAGACCAACTCGACCGCGAACTCGAAGAGATGCGAACCGGCGGAGAAGTCGATTCAGAACTCGACACCCTGAAAGCCGAGATGGGAGTCGAGGACGAACCGGAGCCGGAACCGGAAGCCGAGACAGAAACGACGACAAATTCCGGCGAGGAGGACATCGACCTTGCAGACCTCGAGGCGGAAGTCTCGGCCGACGAAACCGAAACTGAAACTGAAGTCGAAACCGAACAGGCCACTGAGGAGAACAACTCGTAACCTTCTCGGCCATTTGCTGTTTCAGTAATCACCCAACAGCTCTGCCGGTAGTCGTATCGCCCCGGCAACAGCCTATTTGAGTCCGCTTACCCTCACGGACAGTATGAGCGATTCAGGTGGTAGTTCCCAGCCCGGCGATACCATGCGGGAACGAGTAGACGAGAGTCGGCGGAAGTTGTGGATTCTGATGGAGGCAAACCGGTGGGGTGTCGCTGGTGGCATCCTGCTCGCGTTCTTTCTCTCGCTGGTGATTCTCGGTATTCTCGACCCGTCACCGCTTCAGCAGTCTATCGCAACCTCAGACCCTATTGACACCGCCTTTCAAGGCTTTATCGGCGCGATTATCACGGGCGTGACGCTCGTCGTGACGCTGAACCAACTCGTTCTCTCGCAGGAACTCGGCCCGGTCGGCGACCAGCGCAGTCGGATGAAAGGCGCAATGGAATTTCGGCAGGACGTTGAGGAACTACTCGACGTTCCGACCGCGCCGCCGGAACCCGCCTCGTTTATGGAGGCGTTGATGAACGAAACTGAAGACCGAGCCGAAGCACTTGCGGATGCTGTCGAAGAGAGTCGGGACGAGGAGTTGAAGGAGGAGATTCGAAGCTACGTGGATGGCCTCGCCGAAAATGCGAACACGGTGAGTGAGCGTCTCAAAGAAAAGCAGTTCGGGACGTTCGACCTGCTTTCTGCCATCCTCAACTTCAACTACTCGTGGAAAATCTTCCTCGCGCGCAAAATCCGGAACGAACATGCGGACGCGCTCACCGACGAGGTAGACGAGGCATTCGACGATATTATCGAATGCTTGGAGTTCTTCGGCCCGTCGCGGGAGCATTTCAAGACGCTTTACTTCCAGTGGGAACTCGTCAACCTCTCGCGGTCGATGCTTTACACCTCGATTCCGGCGCTCGTTGTCGCCGTGGCGATGATACTCTATTACGACGCGAGGGCGGTTCCGGGCTACACGTTCGCCATCAGCAACGACGTACTGGTCGTTAGTTTGGCGACGACCATCGCAGTCGTTCCCTTCGTCATCCTGCTTTCGTACATCCTCCGGATTGCGACGGTGGCGAAACGGACGCTATCTATCGGGCCGTTTATTCTGCGAGAAACGGCACGAAACGACGAGTTGGAGTGACCCCGTCAACTCCAATCAGCAACCTTTTCAAATCGGTTGATATTTAATTCGTATGATAATGATACGCGAGCTGTATATTATTTTAATAGGGCTTCTTCTCTATTTACTTGGTACAGTTAGTCCGAATCACCACCCGGAACGTTCTATGAAAGCGTTCGGGTACGGTGTGGTCAGCGTAGTTACTGCCGTTGGTTTTGCGTTCTTCGCCCCGAGAGTTCTCCGAGCCAGTATAACTGAAACCGGAGGCTCCCTAGAGAAGACTTTGTTAGCTGTGTGCGTGTGTCGTTTTCTTTTCCGCTTGCCTCATTGCAGTCCGGTACTACGTAGTCGATAGAAGGATTCGACGTGGACGCTGTCCGACTAAGCGCGCCGACGTTTTCAGTCGAGGAAGTTGATTTCCGTCCGCTTTTCCTCACGCTCCGCTTCCAGATGCTCGCGGAACGATTCCAACGACACGTCCTTCTCTTCGCGCTCTTTGCGGTCACGAACCGAAATCGTGCCTGCCTCTTCCTCGTCACCACCGACTACAATCATGTACGGCACGCGGTCGTCGTGGGCCTGCTGAATCTTGCGTCCGACCGTCCACGAGCGGTCTTCGACTTCGACGCGGAAGTCGCCGAGTTCGTTTTTGATGCGGTGGGCGTAACCGAGGTTGTCGTCGCTGACGGGGAGGATGCGAACCTGTTCGGGCGAGAGCCAGAGCGGGAACTTCCCGTTGAAGTGCTCGATGAGCACCATGAAGAAGCGCTCGTAGCTTCCGTACAGGGCGCGGTGAATCATCACCGGGCGCTCGCGCTCGTTGTCCTCGGTGACGTACTCCAAGTCGAATCGCTCGGGCATGTTGAAGTCGAGTTGCACCGTCGGGCCGTCCCAGACGCGCCCAAGGGCGTCCTCGAAGCCGAAGTCGATTTTCGGGCCGTAGAACGCGCCGTCGCCGGGTTCGATGTCGTAGTCCATCGAGGAGGATTCGAGGACGGATTCGAGTTGTTCCTCCGCGTGCTCCCAGAGTTCGTCGCTTCCGACCGATTTTTCCGGGCGGGTCGCCAGCGCGACTTCCACGTCCAAATCGAACGTCTCGATGACCTCGAAGATGAGGTCCATGACCTGTCGAATCTCGCGCTCGATTTGGTCGGGGCGAACGAACAGGTGGCCGTCGTCGATGGTGAACGACCAGACGCGCGAGAGGCCGGAAAGCTCCCCGCGCTGTTCTTTGCGGTAGACTTTCCCGTTCTCGAAGTACCGAACCGGCAGGTCGCGGTAACTCCACGTATCTTGGTCGAAGATGGTCGCGTGGCCGGGGCAGTTCATCGGTTTGAGGCCGTACTCCTCATCGTTCACGTCGAGGAGGAACATGTCGTCAACGTAGTTGTCGTAGTGGCCCGATTTCTTCCACAGTTCGGTGCGGAACAGATGGGGCGTTTCGACTTCGTCGTAGCCTGCCTCACGGTTCAGTTCGCCCGCGAAGTCGGAGAGTTCCCGCAGAATCGTCTTTCCGCTCGGGTGGTACAGTGGCAGACCCGGCCCAGTCGTCTCGTCAATCGAGAACAAGTCCATCTCGCGTCCGAGTTTGCGGTGGTCGCGCTCTTCTGCTTCCTCCATGCGCTCCAGATAGTCATGAAGGTCGCCCTCGCTGGCGAACGCGGTGCCGTACACGCGAGTCAGCGTGTCGTTTTCCTCGTCGCCGCGCCAGTAGGCCGCCGAGGTTTCGAGAATCGTGAAGCCGCCGATTTCGCCCGTCGATTCGACGTGCGGGCCTTTACAGAGGTCTACGAACTCGCCCTGCTCGTAGAACGAAAGCGGGTCTTCGTCCGCCGCTTCGGTGTCCAAAACGTCCTGTTTGTACTCGTTGTCCTCGTACAGGTCGAACGCTTCTTCGCGGGATTTTTCGACGCGCTCGATGTCTAAGTCTTCCTCGATGATGTCGTGTGCCTCGTCTTCGATTTCCGCGAGGTCGTCGCTGTCGAGTTCGACGCCGGAGATGTCGTAGTAGAATCCCTCGTCCGTCCACGGGCCGATTGCGAGTTTCGCTTCGGGGTGGAGTCGCTGGAGGGCTTGTGCGAAGACGTGGGACGCGGAGTGACGGAGCACATCAACGTACTCGTCGCTCTGGTCGGTGACGATGACGAGTCGGCAGTCCTCGGAAAGGGGCGTTGCCTTGTCAACGAGTTCTCCGTCAACGACACCTGCGACCGCGTCCTTGCCGAGTCCGGGGCCGATTTCGTAGGCCACGTCTTCTACGGTTGACCCGTCCTCCATCTGGAGTTCGGAGCCATCCGGAAGCGTGACGACGATTTCGCTCATGGGCGCAGATACGGGACAGGTGCAAGATAAGTGTGTTGAGACGGAGGCGAGGACGGAGATTTTCAGGCGTTGGTTTCTTTAGTATTTTTGTGGATTTTTGCGCAGATGCATCCCTGTCGTGAAGCCCGTATTTCGGTGGATTTTGTCTGGTTTTGTGCTGTCTGCAATTCCCGACTCTACTGAAACCGCCTCCGCACCGATCCGCCCACACACCTCCCCAACCGATTCCTTCCCTCGTTTCACTCGGTCAGTCATCCCCCGCGCGGGCAAACCTACGGTTCGCCTTCGCACGCCGTGTGGTTTTTCTCATCTGTAGAAATCACACAAACACCATGGCGCGTGCTTCCACAGGCCCGAGGACTCGTCGTCTGAGGGCCTGTGGTGAAGTCGTGCGAGGGACGAGTGTGCGAACGACTGTGAGCGCACGTGTCGGTTGGAGAGGCATGTGGGCGGAGACGGTTTCAGTGGAGTCGTGACTACCTAGCGACAAAAATCACGCAAACCACGCCCAATCGGTCTCAAAAACTGAACTCACGCCAATCACGCCCAATCGGACGCAAAATCCCCGCAACGTTCGACTGATTCGGCGGACAATCTGATGCTCGACAAGCCCGTATCACCTCCATGCGACGACTGCCAGCAAAAGAAGACGAAAGCAAACCGGTGTTCAACGTGGACGACGAAAAGGTCGGTATCGTCACGGAGATCAAAGACGGCACCGCCTACGTTGACCCGCATCCGAGCCTCCTGACCGAATACAAGATGCTTCTCGGGTGGAAAGACGACTCGAAGGAAATCTACCCGCTTCCGAAAGAGGCAATCGCGGAAATAACGGACAAGGAGGTTCGTCTGCAAACCCGCGATTCGGAACACGAAGACGACTGACCACAAACGATGACCGAAATCCACAGTCTCAAGTAGTACCACTGCGTGCCACTCGCTGTCAATGCACGTCGAAACCGTCGGCGACGGGACGCCGGAACTCGCCGTGGTCGCGTGCCTCCACGGAAATGAACTGTGTGGAAAAACGGCAATCGAGCGCGTGCTGGCCGAAAACCACGATTTTCGAAGACCGGTTCGGTTCGTCGTGGCCAACGAGGCGGCAATCGAGAAAAACGTCCGCAGCATCGACGAAGACCTGAATCGTGCCTTTCCGGGCGACTCTGGTGGAAAACCCCACGAATCCAGACTCGCAGCGGAACTCCTTCCGCAAGTCCGCGATTGTTCCGTTCTCGACCTCCATTCGACGCGCTCGCATCCCGACCCCTTCGCGTTGGTCGCGCAGGTGAACGAGCGAACGACCAGACTCGCTCGTGCAACAGGTACGCCCCGCGTGGTCGATGTCAGCTACATCGCTGGCGGTCTCATCGACTACGTTGATGGAGTGGCAGTCGAATGCGGACTACGGGGAAGCGAGCGAGCAGACCGAAACGCAGAGCGCGTCCTCCGCAATTTTCTGGGAGAGATGGGCGCAGTCGATACGCTGTCGGACGCGGGCGACCCCGAACTGTATCGGATTTTCGACGTCGTCGAAGGCGGCGACTACGAGTTCGTCGGGGAGAACTTCGTCCGCGTGGAAGTGGGCGAGACGTTCGCCAGAAAGAACGGCGAGGAACGCCGCGCAGAACGGGCGTTTTATCCGGTGTTGATGTCCACGGACGGGTATGAGAATATTCTCGGGTTTCAGGCCGAACGGGTCGGCAAACTCTGAGGGAGAGCTGATTACTGTTTTTGCACGCCGGTTCCGGGTTGCCCGGTTTCGAGAGAGATGCGGCCATCAGGCATCGGAACGCCCTCGTACTCGTCCTCGGCGAGCAGAAGCGAGCCATCCAAATCCGCGTAGTCGAGCAGCGGTGCGAGGTGGCACGCCGCCGCAATGCTCGCGTTGCTCTCTATCATACAGCCGAGCATGACTTCCATCCCGTGCGCTTTCGCGGTGTGAATCATCCGCATTGCCTCCCGAAGCCCACCGCATTTCATTAGTTTCAGATTGGCGATGTCCGCTTGTCCGGCGATTCGCGGAATATCTTCCAGTGTGATACAGGATTCGTCCGCCGCAATCGGTAGGGCGGAGCGTTCGCGGACGAATCGCATCCCGTCGGGATTTTCGGCTGGAATCGGTTGTTCGACGAACTCCACGTCGTACTCCGCGAGTACCTCGATTTTGCGTACTGCTTCTCGGGGACTCCACGCCTGATTCGCATCGACGCGAATCGTCGCGTTGGGAGCCTCGTCTCGAATCGCCCCGACGATTTCCCCGTCGCGGTCGGTGCCGACTTTCACTTTCAGCGTGTTGTATCCGGCTTCGACCGCTTCCGCCGTTTTCTCGCGCATGACTTCGGTCGTGTCGATGCCGATGGTGAACGAGGTTTCGAGCGTGTTCTCCGGGTCGAGTCCCCAGTAGCGATACAGCGGCAGGTCGCCCCGCTTCGCCACGAGGTCGTGGAGCGCGATGCTCACCGCACAGCGAGCGGCGGGATTTCGATTTACCACTTCCTTCATCTCCCGTTCGATTTGGGCGAGCGCGTGGGGGTCGTCCACCGATTCCACGACGTTTAGGAGGTCGGGCATGACGGTCTCCACGGTGTCCGCCGTCTCGCCGTAATGCTTGGAGGGTGCGGCCCCGCCGACGCCGACATTCCCCTCGTCGTCCTCGATTCGGACGACGACGTTGTCGGCAGTCGTCTGGGTACTCCGGGAAATCGTGAAGGCGTGTTCGAGCGGAAGCGAGAGCCGTTCGTATTCGGTCGAGAGGCTCATAGAATCGCCTCCAGCACGTCGTCGGCGTCGAAGCGAACGAGGTCTGTCGCGGGTCTGCCGAGTTCGGATTCGTAGGATTCGACCGCATCCCGGGCAGATTCATCTCCCTCGATTCCGGAGGTGTTGAGCGCGCCCGCGACGATTTCGGCCTCTTGAACTGGTCTGGCGAGATTCTCGTACAGCGAGACGTACTCCTCGATGGACGGGAGCGAGAACGATTCGTAGCTGTGGATGACTTCTTTTCCTGCTTCGTGACAAAGCACGAGTTTGTTGGCCATCGACCCGTGGAGAATGCCGCAGGTTACGGCGGAGTAGGCGGGATGGACGATGCTTCCCTGTCCTTCCACGAACAGGTAGTCGTAGTCGTTGCCGCGCTCCAGAATCATCTCCTCGACCGCCCCGGCGGTGAAGTCGCTGACCACGCGGTCGATCGGGTTGCCCCAGCCGTCAATCATGATTCCGGTCTGTCCGGTCGGGATGAATTCGGCGTTGATTCCGCGCTCTTCCGCCGCTTCGAGCAGTTCGAGCGTCACGGTCATCTTCCCAACCGAGCAGTCGGTGCCGACCGTCAGCACGATTTCCGCGTCCACTTCGTTCGCAATCCCTTGGCCGACCGTCAGGTCGTCGTGCGGTTTGCGTACGTCCCAAATCTCACAATCGTTCTCTTCCGCAAGTCGGGCGAACTCCTCGTCGTTTTCGAGGAAGTAGTGGAGTCCGGAAATCACGTCACACCCGCGAGAGAGCGCAGTTCGAATGTCATCGCGCCACGAGTCGTCGAATCCGCCGCCGATGGGTGCGATGCCGATAATCAGCGCGTCCACGTCGCCAACGTCGTCCATTCCGGCGACGATGGGGGCGTCCTGTACGTCCGGTAAATGGTCGCTCACGCGCTCGCCGGGTCGGTCGTGGTCGAGAATCGCCTCGACTTCGTAGTCGGCGTAGCGAAGGATTCCGACCGCGGTTTTCGCACGCCCGGGGAACTTCTCGTGAGCGAGTATGGCCACCTGCATGCGTGTGCGGTGGTGGCACGGTAGCTTAAAGCCCTGCCCTAGCGGTAAGGGGATTTCAGCGCGTTGTCGGGTTTTCGGATGGTGACCGACTCTTAAACGAACCTCCCTTCCACCCCAACACGCAAATCCCAATGCTAGGCGAAGGTTTTTCAACCAGTCTTTTAAACGTAAGCCATGGTCACTGTGCGGGCACCCGCGACAAGCGCCAACCTCGGAAGCGGCTTCGACGTGTTCGGACTGGCGCTGGAGCGACCCGCAGACGTCGTCCGGGTCGAGCGCGCCGAGGAGACGACGATTGAAGTAACAGGCGTTGGACAGCAGTACATTCCGGAGAATCCGGCGAAAAATACCGCGGGCGTCGTCGCCGAGGAACTTGACGCACCCGCGCACATCGAAATAGACAAAGGGGTTCGTCCATCGTCCGGACTGGGTTCGTCCGCCGCGAGCGCCGCCGCCGCCGCAGTCGCGCTGAACGAACTCTACGACTGCGGATGCACGCCCACTGAATTGGTTCGCGTTGCCGCGGAGGGCGAGGCCGCCGTTTCCGGCGAAGCCCACGCGGACAACGTCGCACCCGCAATTCTCGGCGGGTTTACCATCGTTACCGACGAGGACGTGACGCAGGTCGATGCGTCGATTCCAGTCGTCGCCTGTCTCCCAGAAATCGTCGTTTCGACGCGAGATGCTCGGCAGGTCGTCCCCCAATCCGTCGAAATCGACGAACTCGTGGGAACCGTGGGCGACGCCGCGACGCTCACCGCGGGGATGTTTCGCGACGACCCCGAACTCGTCGGGAAGGGTCTGCGCAACAACTCCCTCACGGGGGCACGCGAATCGCTCATCAAGGGATTCGACGCGGTGCGGGAGTCCGCACTTTCCGCGGGTGCGACCGGCGTCGCGGTCAGTGGTGCAGGTCCGAGCGTCCTCGCCGTCTGCCGCGAGGGGGGACAGAGTTCGGTCGCAAGTGCAATGCTTGATGCCTTTTTAGACGCGGACGTCGAAGCGCGGGCCTACCCAACGTCGGTCGGCAGCGGTGCGACGATTTTGTGATGACCGTACGCTGCCCTTACTGACAGCGTAACAGCCACGGTGTTCCATCAGAAAGGTGAATATATGACGGACTCAGACCGTTGCCCTGACTGCGGCGTCACCCTCGAATCGGTCAAATTCGGGATGAACGACGCGTGGAAACCGCACGTGAAAACGAACGAGCGCAAAGAGGGTTTGCTCGGGTCGCTCGGAATGAACGAATCGAAATCCGTTCGAACGCGAATGTGCCCCGAATGCGGCCGGTTGTTGTTCCACGCCGAAATCGAGTAGCCAGCGCGAGCTAAATCCGATACAGGCGCGTCGTCCACAGTTCCCGAAACGCATCTTCCAGTGCATCCTCCGGGTCGCCAGTCGCATCGACCGGTTTCGTCATCCGAGCTTCCTGTCGAAATTCCGGAAGCAGTGTTCGCTGGCCGACGACGTACAACGCCTTTGCCTCCCGGTTTTCTATTTCCTCCCGACAGCGTTCCAGATGCTCGTCTATCTGGGCGTCCCGTCTGCGCTCGAATCGTCCTTGTGAAAACCCGCCTTTCGAGTGGTCGCTTTTCACGTCGCTTTCGAAGCCCGAAACCGACCGCCGTTCGCGCCCGTCATACTCGCCGATGGCGAACAGGTCGGAACGAACGAGTGCCAGCGCGAATTTGCCTTCCGGTCGGAACCAGTCGGTTTCGAACTCGAAGCTGTCGCCCCATGCCACGAACGATTCCGGGGGATTCGGCGGGGCGAGGACGCCACTGACGAGTCCGGCGTCGTCGGTCACGACAACGCCGGGAACCGCACGAGAAACGAGTGGTGCATGGTCATCGAACGACTCCCGAACCTCTTTGGGAAGGTCGCCATCGACCATGGCCGTCAGCGCGCCTTCCGGTGCCGCCTCGACCGAACTGAGTCGGGAGAGAACCGAATCGAGTCGCTTTCCGCGAAGGGTTTCGACGCCGCGAAAATCGAGATCGTCGTCGTCGCCCTGTAATCGTTTGACGCGGTCTTCCAGTTCCTCGATTCTGTCTTCGAGGTGGTTGACTCGCTCCTCCGCCTGTTGTCGCTCGGTGACCGCTTTCGCTCGGCGCTCTTTTTCTGCGTCCCGTTGTCGTTCGAGATGGTGTTTCTCTTCTTCGAGCGCGTCGATCCGTTCTTTCAACTCCGCGCGCCCGAGCAACTCGTCCAACATCGATTCGAAGCGCGTGGGCTACGCTCTTGTAGTTTGGTGTGTCGATGCAGAAGAAACTGCTACAGATTTCCGCAGATTTGGTACCGGTACGGTGAGGAGCGAATCACAGTTACATCGCCGTACTGAGCCTGTCGCCCGAGGACGGTTGCGACTTCGTGCGCGCTCTCGAACGTTCCAACGTGGTTTTCGTCGTGTTCGCCGTGTTCATCGAGCAGCGTGAGGATTTCACGCGCAGTGAGGGGCTGGTCGGTTCCGGCATCCGCGATGACCGCCTGAATCCGGTCGAACTCCTGCCCACGAACGTACATATTTCATACTGGTTATGTATCGACTTTAATCTTCAGTCAGACGCGCGTCTGACTGCCCCCTCTTCGGAGATCGAAATAAATTCCTTGGAGACTGACGTTACGCAGGACGGTCGTGCGGTCCGGTGAAATCTCGCTCTTTTCGGTACTGGTCTACGAACTCAGCTACGTCGAAGTTGAGCATATCGGCCTCGAACTTGCTCATCGCGTCCTCGTCCTCGGCGTGGCTGACGGCGTGTTCCATCAGTTCCACGATGAGTTCCACGACGATTTCGTGGAGTCGTCGGGAATCGAAATCGGTGACCCACACCATTCCGTAACCGACCTCGGGGTTTTCCATCATGTCCTCGGCGACGACCTCGCTCGGGAACTCCTCCAGTACGACACCCATGATGTGCAGGGTTCCGAACTCCCCGGCATCGTCCGTCGTTTCGACGGTTTCGCGGAGGATGTCCACGAGAAATTCCGGAACGAATCGTGAGGGCGGGTGGATGTCCATTACGACTGCGTGGGAGTCGCCGCAGTCGCAGTCGTACTCGCGCATTCCCATGTCGAGTTCGTGGACGGCCACCGACTCGCCACATGGGAGGTCGAGCCTCGCACCCTTGCCTCCCGGTACGCGCGGTTCTGCCATAGCCTCCCGTTTGTCCTTTACGAGTTTAAACGACGTGATTGTCGTTCGTCCTTGCTTTGTTTCCATCCGAACACGTAAACAGACCGTAGAGGTAGCGAACAATATCCCTCGGTTCGAACGGTGCGGAATATATTGCCATCTTAGCGAACTATTTGATTGTGGAAAAAATACCCCGCACCATGGCACAGGCAAGCGAGGTTCCCGACCAACTGCAATCGACCGACGAGCGAATCCTCCGACTCCTCGACATTGAGGGCGTGCAGGTTCGACTCGACATCGAGCGACGGCTTTCCCTCCCCGGTTTGCTGACGGCGAGACGCTGTCAGGTGCTCGCCGACCGCGGCCTCGTCCGGAACTCGAACTGGTGTTGTTACGAGATTACCGAACGAGGACGACAGTCGTTGTAGAAGGGTGCACGCTATGGACGTTATTTTTCTGCTGTGACTGTGAGTTAGCAATCACTATCTCGCCAAATCTGTCGAAAATTCCGCAAAACCTGATTGTTAGGGCCAGTCGTCACGAACGTCCTCTTCGACTCCACCATCGTCGCCGTCGTCATCTGATGCGAGCGTCCATTCGGCGGCCTCCGCAGCGTCCTCGACGTGCAGGAACTCCCAGTTGTGGTCTTCTGCGAGTTCGCGGTCGTCGTCGGTGATGCCGACGAAGACGTGGCGATCGGTGTCGAACTGCGACCGGACGCTGTCCAAACTCTCGGCTTTTCCTTTCGGCCCGGAGAAGAAATCCTGCCGAATGCGGTTCTTTCGGGTGAAGTTCGTCACCACGTAAGTCGGTTGGTCGGAGATGACGCCGACGTACTGCGTCCAGCGGCGGGCGTCGTCGAACACCGTGCCGGGACTTGCCAGTGCTTTGAGCGCCGACAGTTCGAACGCCAGCGTCATCTCTCCGCTTCCGTTCATGTCTTTACATCCCGTCCTGCCGGAGAAAACGGCTTCGGTTGTTCCGTCGTGGCTGGCTTATGCGAGGTCGATTCGGTAGTAGTCGTTGAACACGACGGTCGTATCCCTGTTGATGTCGTCTGCCAACGCTCGCGTGATTGGCACGACTGATTCCTCGCCATCGAACTCCGTCAGCAGGGTCTGTGCTTCCTCGCTTAGTTCATCGAAATGCCGGACTCGCGTCTCGGGTGCCACGGTTTCGGTTCGTCGGACGACGAGACTGTTCGCTCCACCACTCGGCACGGCGTCAACGCTAGTTGTCGTATTCGAAGCCATTGATATATGATACCAAATGTCGTGGTACTTCTTAAACGTTGCGGCAGATACTACATGAAAATAATAAAAAATTAGTTATGATAGGGATATTTGATAGTATCCAACGTATTTGACGAATTCACCGTCGCTGAACTGGAGTGCAGTTTTCGCGTCGAGGGTTCGTTCGCCACGTTCCACCACACTGGGAAACTGCTGTTTGGCACTCTTGTCGAGTTCGTCGTAGTGCCTGACATGCGCGTCGTTCGGAATCGTATTTGCTGGTTTGACTGTTATCGTTGGGTTCACGACATCACTAGACCAGATTGGCCTTTGATAACAACTACCACGACAGTTCTTAAATCTTCACCTCGTGACAACTATTTCCAGCTTCCGTTCCACTGAACAAGCGCGATTTTGCCAGTCGTGACTGGTGTTTCTTCAAAACAACGCTTCAAAAACCGACCGCACCGAAATCCACCAACTTGAATCGGCTCTACTGTTCCTGCGGGAGTGCGAGTTTGTCCGGGTCGAACTCCTTTTCGAGCAGGATGTCCTTCTGGTCTGCGACCTCGACCTCGTTCCGGATGAGGTCTTTGTACTTGCCCTGTGGCGCGATGTCGCCGATGAGGACGCCGCCGATTAGTTTGCCGTCTTTGAACGCGAGACGCCGCCATTCGGTGTCGCTGTACTTTTCCTCGCATTCGTCGTCGCCCATCGTCGGGAAGCCAAAGGAGAGGAACGGGAAGTCAAAGTGGGTGATGGAGTACGAAGACACCCAGCGGAACTCCTCTTTTTCCTCGTCGGAATCTGCGACCATGTTTTTGCCAGCGACCGCACCCTGCTGTTTCGCACTGCCCCACGACCCGTTCTGGGCGTACTCGTCCAAAATCACGTCGTAGTAGCGCGTAATGTCGCCAGCGGCGTAGATGTCGTCAACGTTGGTCTGCATGTACTGGTCAACGACGACGCCGCTGTCCGTCTCCACACCGCTCCCTTGCAGGTACTCGGTGTTGAAGTTGAGACCGATTGCGATGCCGACGAACTCGCTTTCGTACTCGTTGTCCTCGGCGTCCAGCGTGGCGACCACGTTGCCGTCGTCGTCCGTTTTGAACCCGTTGACGCCGCTTTCGAGAACCGGCGTGACGCCCTTTTCTTCGAGCGCGTCGTGGATGATTTCCGCACCGTCGAGACTCAGACCGTAGCGCCACCAGCGATTACCGCGCATGATGTAGTGGGCGTCGACGTCCTGTTCACCGCAAATCGCCGCGAGGTCGATACCGAGCAGACCGGCACCGACGACGACGCCGGTGTCCGCCTGTTCCGCACCCTCCGCGATTGCTCGAGCGTCTTGGAACGTCCAGAAGTGGTGGATGCCGTCAGCATCGCTGTTGTCTACCGGCAGTTGGGTCGGCGTGCCGCCCGTGGCGACGAGTAGTTTGTCGTACGCGAAGGTACCGCTGTCGTGAGTGTGGACTTCGTGTGCGTCTGCGTCGATGTGCGTGACGAACGTGTTCAGTTCGAGGTCGATGTCTCGCTCGTCGTACCAGTCTTCTTCGTGAATGGAAATCGGTGCTTCGGGGAGTTTGCCTTTGGCGAACTCCTTGATAAGAATCCGGTTGTAGAGGGCTTCGCCCTCGTCGGTAATGACGGCAACGTCAGCGTCGGGTTTGGCTTCGCGGATGGTTTCCGCCGCGGAACTGCCCGCGATACCATCACCGACGATTACGTACGATTCGCTCATGTGGGAGAAGTTCTGCGTCAGGGTTAAAGTGGATTGCTATCTCGATATTGGTGCCAAACGCCAACACGCTCGCCTTCGTCGCGGAACGATGTCTCGATTCCACCCTATCTCACTCGCCACCCCGACGAGTATGCCGGGACGTTTTAGACGCTCGCGTTCCAAGCCTCGTCTATGAAAATTCGTCAGAACGCCCGCCACTTCGCGTCGAGAAAGGCGCTCGAACTCCCCGTCGTGAGCGACGTGGTGAAGTCGAAACTGGTGGACTTGCACACGAAAATCTTCCTGAAGAAGGCAGACCCGGAGCATCAGGAAGAACGCAGAGAACGCCTCGACGCCTTTTTCGGCGCGACAATGGACTCCTATCTCGCCGCACTGCAGGAAGGTGCCCCGGAAGCCGAGGCCCGCGAAATCACGCATATTCAGGCCAACTTCGACTTCTACAACCACGGCTGGACGGAGATGATGGAGTTCCCCGGCGACGAACTCGAAGACCACTACGAACGCTACGAGACGTTCTTCAAACGATACGGAATCACCATCGCCGACCCACTCGGCGAGTTCGAACCGGAGGAGATGCCCGAAGCACCATCGACGCCGGAAAAATTGGATAACCCCGAACACCCCCACGCCGAAGGTGGCTTCGCGGACGACGTGTACGTCGAAGGCGACGACGGCGAGGTCAGAATCGGCGGCCAAGACGAACCCGAAGACGTGGACATCTCGGATGCGGTCGGTGTAGACGAAGGCGAAGCGTAAAAATCAGTTTTCCTCTCCGTTCCCGCGTTCCCCGACCGCTTCCCCTTTCCCGAGTCGAACACACACCACCGGAACTGGCGTCCGCCGAACCACTTTTTCGGTGACACTGCGGCGAAGCGGATACCGGATACCGCCGCGACCGTGCGTCCCCATGACGATGAGGTCGATGTCTCGAACATCGGCATAATCCAAAATCGCCCGGTGTGGCTTTCCCTCGGCAATCGAACCGGCAGTCGTTCGGATGTCGCGCTCTTCCGCCCGCCGAATCACGTCTTCGACCATTTCCCGTGATTCGGCTTCGAACTCGTCGAACATCGCTTCGCGCGTTTCGCTCTCGTCTGCTTCGTCTGTGTCTACAACGGAGACGGTGTAGAGTCCTGCACCGTAGGTTTCGGCCAAATTCAGCGCGTGTGGAATCGCGTTTGCCGCCGCTTCACTCCCGTCGATTGGGATGAGTATTCGTTCGTACATCAGTACTCATTCGTGACAATCCCGCATAGGATTGTCGTGTATTTGACCGGAGTGGTGTGGCGTTGAACCAATTCGATTTTCATCTTGGACGACTCTTTCGGCCACTCACTCCGGCGATTCGGTTCCCTCCGCGGCCTCCACCGATTCGGTTTCTTTTTCTGCCTCTCCGCGCCATCGCTTTCTCTCTTCGTACTCTTCGAGACGGTCGCGGACGCGGTCTTTCAGGTCGTCCTGATTGACGTTCACCTCGAAGACGTATCGTTGGTCTGCGTCCCGCGTTCGCTCGACGTTGGCGCTGACGAGTTCATTGTCGAAGTACACCGGCGATACCTTCGTCATGACGTGTTTGTACACCGTCTCCTCCACCGCTCGCAGTGCTTTGCGCCCCGCCGTATCAACTGCGCGAGTCGCACGCTCGACTGATTCTTGGCCCTCCTTCACTGCGTCTTCTACGTCCCCGTCTGCGAGTTCTGACATCGAATCTTTCAGTTCGTCTCCCGCGGCATCCACGTCCTCGGTCGGGGATTTTCCCGCCTTTTCGCCTTCTCCTTCCGACGGACTCGCCTGCTCCGCGGTTTTCTCTTTTACGTCCTCCCGGAGACGCTCGTGAACTTTCGGCCGCCAGTCGTTCCACTCCTCGAAGTCCGAGTCGGAGTCTTCGACACCTTCCTCGGTTAGGGCTTCCGTGATTCGTTCGCCGTGTTCGACGATGGTGACCCAATCCCCCTGTTCTTTGAACCCCGCGACACTCTCCTCCATACTATGTAAAACGCTACCAACAGCCATCTACATTTCTGACACTGAATCGAACACTGCAGATTGGTGCAAACTGGAAATACTGCGAAAATAGTGGTTGGAGGCCACCACCCGAAAAATAGTGTTACAGCATCTCTACACCCGTTAACAGTCCAAACGCCAACACGAACGAGAGGAATAATGAGACGATCCATCCGAGAACCGTGTAGAGGATTTTTCCGGTGCTCGTTTTCTCCCCGCCGACGGCGTAGCCGCTTCCGATGACTGCGCTCACGATGATTTCGTTGAACGAGACGGGAATCCCGAACAACACCGCGGTCTGAGCGATAGCGAACGCCGGAATCAGCGCGGCGGTGGCTCGCCGCGGGCCGAGCGACGAAAAATCCCGCGCGAGCGCCTTTATCATCCGCGGTGCGCCCATCCACGCACCGAACATGACGCCCAGACCGCCGAAGACGAGAACGACGAGAATGGGCAGTTCGAGCGGCGTGAGCATCGGGACGAGCGGGCCAACCGCGAGTCCGACCTGACTACCCCCTGCGGAAAACGAAACGAGCGCGCCGATGCCGAACAGCAGATGGCGTTGGCCTCGCCTGACGCTCGACCGAACTTCTAGCAGCAGGATTCCGCCGAGAATTAGGCCGACAAGCAGGCTCATCACAGCGAGGCCGAGCAGTGGCGAAAGCGGCAGTTCCTCGGAGAGAACCGCCGCAATCGACGCTCCGCCCTGCTCGGGCGCGAGCAAGGTAAACGGCGAGTTTGCGAGGATGAGTCCCACCAAGCCACCGAACAGCGGAATCGTGTACTCGTCGGGCACGTCATCTCGGCGAATTAGTCGCGCAAGTCCGTAGGCGGTGCCGCCGCAGAGAAACGGCGTCAGCACCCACAGCAAGAGGATTTGTTGGTATTTCGCGTAGGCTGGCTGTCCCCCCAATGCCAGTCCGACGCCGATAATCGCTCCTGTCGCGGTGAACGCAGTCGCCAGCGGATAGCCGCGGAAGACGCCGATTGCGACCAATCCCGCCGCAACCGTGAGCGCGATGACCGCCCCAATCGGCGAAATAGAGACACCCTCGATGAGTCCGGCGGCCATCGCCTCCGTGACGTTCGCGCCCTGCAACACCGCCCCCGCGATGCCGAACAGTCCCGTGAAGAAGGCCGCGCGCATAATCGTCATCGTTCGCGCGCCGACGCTGGGGGCGTAGGGAGTCCATCCCGCCCCGACTGTCCACGCCATGAAGAAACTCGCCACCGCACCGACGCTCAACACTGCTATCTGTTCGACTCCCACCATGATAGGTCGTACTAGCGACGAACGGGCAAAAGTTCACGTACGATTTCATATTTGCGTGGTGAAGATCGTGTTTGCGGAGTGGGCAACCGGTGTGAAAAATCATTCCGAAAAAATCGAGGGCGATGTCATGGCCATGGCATCGCCCAACCGAGACGCTAACGTCTGGTCGTCAGTAGCTTACTGAGGACTGATAATCTGTTTTCTGCCCGCGATTCTGTCGGCGCATTCGTAGCCGGCGACGATGCCGCCGTTCAGACTGCGCTCGGGGTACTGGGCCTTGCTCGCCATTCCGGCGTAGTAGATGCCCTCCGCGATGTCGTCGCCGAGGTCGTAGGGCACGACCATGTCGAGATAGCCGCGTTCGTACACCGGTGCGGCGCGCGGGTTGCGCGCGAGACGGAACTGCTTCACCGAGTCGCGGTTCCAGTCGGGGAACATCTCCGCGATGTGGGAGAGCCACAGGTCTTCTACTTCGTCGTCGTCCATCTGCCACAGCTCTTCCTCGTAGTCCTGAATGTAACTTGCCACGTAGAGCAAGTGATCGCCGCCGTACCGTTCCGACGGGATGTAGTTCGTATGCTCGATAAGCGCGCCGAACGGTGCCTCGTGGCCGATGTTGAGCCAGTAGGTGTCGGTCAGCGATTCGTCCATCGTCACGAGGGCACAGACCGCCCCTTGGAAGTCGATGTCGCATTCGTATCCCGTGAGTCCCTCCAGAACGTTGGGCATCGCCGCGACGACGACGCCGTCAACGTCGTGCGTTTCGGTCGCAGTTTCTTCGTCCACTGTTCCACCATCTGCGGTGGCGGCTTTCGCCGTGGGGGTCGCTTCGGTCGTAAGCGACCGAACCTCCCCGCCTTCGGTGTCGATGTCGCTGACGCGCACGCCGGTCGTGATGTTCTCCTCGCCGACTTCCTCGATGAGTGCGTCGATGAGACGACCGAAGCCGCCGCGGAGGTAGCCCAGTGGTTCGCCACGGAGCAGGTCGCGCTCGCCGCGGAATTTGATGCGGCCGAGGAGCCACGCCGCGCTCACGTCTTCCTTTCTGCTTCCGAACTTCGCATCCAGAAGCGGGCCGAAGAAGTTCTCGTAAACTCCTCGAGAGGTGTGTTCTACGAGGAACTCGTCTATCGGCACGTCCTCGAAATCCTCCAGTCGCTCGTAGGTGTCGAACTTCGGAATGCCGCCCCGAACGTCGATTTCCTGCGTTAGCAGGGCCAACCGGAACTTGTCGTAGGCGCTCATGTGCGGGTAGGCGAGGATTTCCCACGGCTTGTCGAGCGGGTGGACGACGCCATCGACGTAGTAGGCGTTTTTCCCGATGGGCCACTCCAAATCGTCGCCCAGTCCGAGTTCATCCATGAGATCGATGATGGTTTCCTCGGACGCAGAGAGGTGGTGGTAGAACTTCTCGATTCGGTCGCCGTTCGTCTCGTAGGTCGCGGCGAGTCCGCCGAGGTCGTCGCTCGCTTCGAATACTTGCACGTCGTAGTCGTGCTGCTGGAGGCGGTAGGCGGCGGCCAATCCGGCGATTCCCCCACCGACGATACCTATCATGACAGTCAGGTTCGTCGCCCCGTGGAATACGTGTTACGACCGCGCGTTTTGATAGCTTCGGACTGTTGAACTGGCTTCGACGATGAGGTGTTGGTCGTTTCTCCGTTGTTCTGTCTTTCGGAGCAGGCCGCGAATGTCAACGAATCCACGACTACGACCGCAGTTGCTAGGGCCAAAAACCGCCCGCGGAGCGTCATGCCGACCGCTGGCACGACACTCCGCTGCGTCCCCTGACCACCCGGTACGCGAACATCCTCGCCGACCGTTGGCTCAGGTGTTCGCATCCGCGTCCTCAAGCCGGGTGTGTAAATTTCGAAAACAGCAGACCGACCAATCCACGGGACGCACCGGCTGGACGCCGAGCCAGCGGTCGGCGAGGCGTCCAGTCATGCGGGGAGGGCGGGGGACGAAAAGGACGAGTGCGCCAGCGGTCGGCGCACTCGTTTGCCTGCGGTGGCGGTCATTTGTTGTCGTGATTGCAGTACTCGATAGAACTACCGCCGGTTGTGACAGCTCTGTAGAACTAACTAGGGTAACCAGCGTGGTAAGCCACAGATATCGCTACGCTCACCCACCTGTTCTCGGTGCGACCTCCTTGCTGTCCAAAATGAGTCTGATATGGGAGTCCCGTTCGAAAAATTCGGCTGGAGAGTCAACGTGAGAACGGCACGAAATCCGAGGTAGGTGCATACGGCGGCGAACTGCAGTCTCCGTCGTGTTTCGAACGCCTCTACACCCGAACTGTGCCGATAACGATGGGCGGTGAATGATCAAGCTATTTTAACATAACGAATTACGGTATAAACGATGTCCTCCGACAACGCCCCCGCTCGACATATCTTCGGCCATATTCATGTGGTCAGCACCTCCGTCCTAGGCCAACTACTCGGCCTCGTTCTCGCGTTCGTCGCGTTCAGCATCATCGATTGGGCCATCGACCCATTGACCACTTCCACCGGAACCGTGCTTTACGGTACCATCGGCGTGTTCATTCTCTGCAACGGATTGTACGTCGGTGGGCTTCGGGTTCGATAGAAATCGGAAAAACGGACGTCGCTTATTCGTCTAGCGATTCAGCAACTTCCTCGCGCAACATCCCGACTTCGGCCACACGCTCCGCGTGGGCGTTGTGCTGGTGGATGGACTCGTCGTTGCTCTGTTTCATCGTCACGACGGCGTCGTCCGGCAGGTCGGGGAACTGCTCGACCACGCCGTGGGCCATGTCGCGCACGCAGTCTTCCACGAACTTCGCGTCGGCGTGCGCCTGAAACGTCATGTGGTCTTCGTCGGGGCGCTTTGCGAGGTTGTAGATTCGGGCGCTCATGGAATCTCGAGCAACCTCGATGAGTTCGTGTAGGTCCACTTCCGGCGCACCCGTACTTTCGACTGTCAGGGTTGCGTGCCCACGCTGGGAGTGGCCCGCTTGCGGGATTTCGCGCAGGAACTCTTTGACTTCCTGTTCGCCGACGCCGAGGTCGAGGAGTTTCTTTTTCGCTCTCCCGCTCATCATGCCCTGCGAGCAGGGACAGACTGTCATGCCGGTTACGCGCGCGCCGATTTCTTCTCTCGTTTCTTCCTCTTCGCTCGCGGTTGCGCTGGCGATGATGTCCACGGTTGCCTGCGTCGGGCGACCGCTTTCGGGCGTCGTATCGCGCACCATGAACTCCGCTTCCATGCTTACTTCGGCCTTGGTCGTGTAGTCGTGTTTTTCGAGCAATCGTTCGGCGGCGTCGCCGCACACGTCCTCGACGCGGTAGGTCGGTTCGCTGACGGCGTCTTCGAGGACTTCGTCTACGACTTCCATATTTCGGCTCATGTCCGCGCCTTTGCGCCAGCTCGGAAGGTCAACGAGCACGTCGAACTCGGCGGTCAGCACGTAGGGTCGTTTGTCGGAACGAGCAATTTCGACCAGTTTTTCCACGCCGGTTACGCCAACTCGGTTCAACCCGACCGTCACGTCGGGTGCCGTAGCCTGCACGTCGGGGAGTTGCTGTTTCATTGTCCCTCTGTTGTGAGCAACAGAATTAGAGGCTTCCGCTTCCGGCACTCTTTCCCGAGGCGTTTCGGCAGTCAATCGGATTGACTGCTCCCTCAGTCCAGCTTCGAAAGCGCCCCGAAGAAGTTCGTGGACGGCCCGGCGATGTGGGCCGGTTCCGGCGCGAGTGACACCGTAATCGTCTCCGGCGGTTCGATTCGAACCTGCGTTCCGTCGCTTCCGACGACAGCAAACGGCGCATTTTCGACGCGAATCACGACATCGTGGTCGGGGTCGAACACGAGCGGTGGCATGGGGTTTTGCGCGCACATTTCGGTGAACACCAGTCCATCGACGCCCGGATGTACCAGCGGGCCACCCTCACTGAGGTTGTAGGCCGTACTCCCCGTTGGCGTCGAAATCAGTACGCCGTCGGCGTGGCCCTCGCCGTACTCCACGCCGTCGATGTGTACTTCGTAGTCGAGTCCCTGTCCGTGGCCGCGCTGTGCGCCCTGAATCACGATTTCGTTCAGCGCGGGGTGAACCGACCAGTCGCCGTCTCCGCTCGCGCGAAGACGTGGTACTGCCCGTGACGGAATTTTCCCGTCTTCGTGATACTCCGCCACGACTGCGCGGACTTCGTCCACTGCTTCCTCCGGCGCGACAGCGTTGAGAAAGCCGACCTCTCCCAGATTCACGCCCAGAATCGGCGTTCCGCCTGCTCCACTGGCAGCGAAGAGGAAGGTGCCGTCGCCGCCGATGCTCACGACGAGGTCGTTTTCCGTCATTCGTGAGACATCGACCCCGTCAATCCCCAACTGCTCGGCGGTCGCGGCGTCGATTCGAACTGTGACGCCCTCCTCGGTAAGCGTCTCCTGCAATCGCCCTGCGAGTGTCGCGGCCCGTTCGTTTCCCCTCTGCGCGACGATACCGACGTTCATCACGACTCCGTTCTCGCCGGGCGCTCAAAAAGCCGCCGACACGAACATTAATTTGCGTCGGGTGCCAGTGACAGGATGATGAGAACTCTCGCTCGAACCCCGTTTTCGGTGCGCACGAGCGAAGCGAGTGCGCACCGGACTCCACGCCTTCGAATCCTGACGGCGGTGATGGCGTGACCGAGGAAGACGACTGGTTCGAGGCCGCACTTCGTGACGACGATGGGGAGGAAGACAGTACTGACGACGAGCCAACAGATGAGCCGGATTCGCCCGACTTCCCCGATGCGCCCGATTCGTCGGAACTCCCGACCGAGAAACGCGAAGATTCCCCCGCAGGCAACCCGGGATTCGGCGCGGACGAGATGGCGACACCCAGTGCTGACCAAGAGACGAAACCTCCCGAAACGCCGGACGAGTCGAACACGGACGAATCGAACAGCGAGTCGCTGTTCGACGACGACTTTGCTTCCGCATTTTCGAGCGCACCCGGCGCAGGCCCCAGCAACGAATCGGATTTCGGTGGCGGGTTCGGCGGCGGCGATGGCGGTTTCGATGCTGGCGGCGGTTTCGATGGTGGGTTCGGCGGCGGGTTCGACACCGGCGGCTTCGACGACGAAGCGTTCGAATCGGACATCCCCCGAACCGACATCGGCATCGACGGCCTCGACAGCATGATTCAGGGCGGCGTCCCCGAACGAACCCTGATGGTCGCTATCGGCAACGCCGGAACCGGGAAAACAACCTTTGGACTCCAGTTTTTAGACCACGCACTGTCGCGCGGCGAAAGCGCCGTCTACGTCACGCTGGAGGAGAGCCACGAGCGAATCGTCAACAGCGCGACAGAGAAAGGCTGGCCCTACGACGAGTACGTCGAAGATGACCTGCTCGCAATCGTGGATTTAGACCCAATCGAGATGGCCAACTCGCTGTCGAGCATCCAGAGCGAACTCCCCGGCCTCGTCCGTGATTTCGGCGCGACCCGCCTCGTTCTCGACTCCGTCTCCCTGCTCGAAATGATGTACGAAGCGCAGTCGTCACGTCGAAACGAGATTTACGACTTCACCCGGAGTCTGAAGCAAGCGGGCGTCACGACCATGCTGACGAGCGAAGCCAGCGACGACAACCCCTACGCCTCCCGTCACGGCATCATCGAATATCTCACCGACGCCGTGTTCGTCCTCCAGTACGTCCGAAGCACGGACGATTTCCGCGAAACCCGACTCGCCGTCGAAATTCAGAAGATTCGGGACGCGAACCACTCCCGCGAAATCAAACCCTACGACATCACCGACGAAGGAATCAGCGTGTATCAGCAGGCGAATCTATTCTAAACGACCTTTTACGACGGTCGAGAGACGAAGCCAGCGCGATTCGCGCTGGCTTCGTCCGTCTCCCTGTAAAAGCTCGACCAAAAGCACTCCTTCCTCGCTTCGTTTCACTCCGCTCGGTCGTCGGCCCGCTCACTCGTCACTGCGTTCCTCGTTCGCGGTGAGTCACTACCTCTCGCGGTTGTGTCGGTTGCTCGTTTCTGGTGGTTGCGTACATTCTCGCTTTCGGCGGTTGTGTCGATAGCTGACTTTGGCGGTTGCGTCGTTTGCCTATCTCTCCCGGCGAACGACTCGCGCCGCTCGTCTTCGCCGGTCGCTGTCCAAAAAAATCGTGGTTGGATTTCGGTTATCGAACTACGGTCACGGGCATCGGCGAGCGTCGAACGACGGTTTCAGCGACGCTTCCCAGAAGGATTCGGGAGACGCCGGAGCGGCCGTGACTGCCCATCACGATGTGGTCGAAATCGTTGTCCTCGGCGTAGTCCACGATGACCTGCGACGGGCGTCCGACTTCCGTCGCCGTCGAGAGGGTCGCACCGTGTTCCTCCGCGGTTTCCCGCGCCTCCGTGAACAGTGCCTCCGCGCGCGTTTTCGAATCTTCGTACCACTCCTCGGAATAGCCGGGCATCCCGACCGTCGAACTGTACCCCACGTCGATGGGGTCGATGACGTTGATGACGGTAGTTTCGGCGTCCGGAAACTCCCGCAGTACGTAGTCGAGTGCTTTCGTGGACTGCTCTGACCCGTCGATTGGAACGAGAATCCGCTTTCCCATGCGACTATCCACGAGTGGCGTTGTCATAGTATTTCACCCGTGGGAGGGCTTCACGACACAATCACAACCCGAGTGTTTTTATCTTATTACTATCATCAGTAGGGTAAAATGGGGCTCGACGGTATCGAGTTTCGCGGCGACGAAAGCGTCCCCGGATTCTCGAATCTGCTCGCGGAACTCAAAACAGGCGGATGCAACCTCCTCATCACTGGACCGGTGTCAGAACGTGTCAGTGCGCGAGCGACGCGAACGCTTCTTGGCGACCCTGCAGCCGACCGCAAACGGATTGTGGCGCTGACCGATTCGACGACGCGACGCGTCGAACCGTGTCTGCCGACCGGAGTTCGACTCGACAGCTCCAACGTCTGGGTCATCGACCAGCGAAACGGCGAGCGGTCGATACCGACCAGCGCCAGCGTTGCAGACGTCGAACTTCCGTCTCGACGGGATGGCCAAAACGAACTGTGGAATCTCGCCGAGGAAATCGTTCTCGCAATCGGTTTTTTCGACACGACGACGGGCGGACTGGAACCGGCCGGACTCCGTCTGTCGGTCGATTCGTTGAGTTTTCTGGCCGAACAGCACTCCCGCACGGAGTTCGAGTGTTTCTTACGGATGCTCACCGCGATTATTCGGGGCGTGCGAGCAATGGGCCACTACCACCTGCCGATAGCGGACGACGACCCGCTCGTGACGGAACTGTCGCCCCTGTTCGACGCGCGTATCGAACTCCGCCAACGTGATGGATTGGTGCCGGAACAACGATGGCACGTGCCTGCATACGAACGAAGTACCAACTGGGTACGACTCTGAGACGATGCAACCAGCATTCGAACCACCACCGAACCGACCGGGATTGCTCATCAACGACCCCATCGAGAGCGTCAGGTTCGCTCTGTACACGCCCGACCAGTCGCCGCTTTGCCCTGCCGACCCGGAGGGGTTTCATTTTCCGGTCGATGCCGCCGTCGAATTTGAAACCAAGAAAATAGAAATTCCGAGGCTGACGGGGGTGTACGTCCGAACACAGGACGGCGACCTCACGGCGAGCTACAGCGTCACGGACGACGGCACGACGGTTTCGGCTGGTGCGTACAACCTCGAACTCAACACGGCACCAATGAAGCTGTATCTCGCCGTCGAAAGTGGGGTGTGCATCGAAAAACGAAACCAATCGGTCGTCCTCGACTTTGACGAACGGGTTCCGGTTCGAGTCGGCGCGCGCTCGTTTCACGAACAACCGGCGGGAACCATCACGGTTACGGACGACATCGAGGATTCGATGCGGGCGATTTCTCTGTTCGGGTCGGCGCTGAAAACGACGAGTCCGGAACGCTCGTTTCCGACCCTGCGGGGACATCCGCCACTCATCGAACGAGGTGACGAATTTTCAGTTCCTGACGGTATCGAGCGTCCCGAGACGGGCGTTTCACTCGTCGTGCCACGAGAGCGCGCCGCCGTCTATACGGCGACGCCGCTCGCGTACTACCTCGGTGCGGAAGTCGTTCCGGGGGAGTCGCCACGCCTCACCGCAAGCGGATTCGAACGGTCGCTTGCGAGTTCCGATAGCTTCGGCAACACGGTCGCAAACACGCTCCAGCAGGTGTTTTTCCTCGACTGTCTCGTCCGAACGGAGGGCTACTACCGAGTCGATTTACACGAGCGCCAGCAGGTAGAGCCGTTGGTCGATTTGAATTTCGCCGCGCTCTACGATGCATCGCTCGCGGAGCGACTGGCGGCGTATCTCTCAGTACCGTTCGAGACGCTCGAACCGCACCTTCCGGACTGGCATCTCACGACGGACGTGATGCCGACGGCGAATAACACCGAGAGTCTTCCGTTCGTGGCGAACGACCTGTCACTGGTTCGGTGTCCGCCGAAACCGGCCACGCGGACGGTTCGGTCACAGCCCAAACCGCTGACGGAGTTCTATCGAGCCGACTTCGTTCGGAGTACCGGCGACACCGCGTCGGTGAACGACATCGTGCAACCCGACCCCTCGAACTCGGTCGAACACGCGTGGATAGGGGACGGTTACCCGCTCGGAAGCAACAAGACGACCGTCGAATCCTGTCGCCGTCGAATCGAAGGAACAGCGCCGGACGATTCGAACATCGAGATTCACGTCGTCTGTAACGACGAGCGAATGAAAGAGGAGGGCGTCGTCAACGAGTTCTACGGCTTCCGCGACCTGCTTGAGTTCGACGTGGGCATCTCCTACGATTTGACGACGGACGAACTCGCGGAACTGTTCGCCCGTCCCCTCGATTTCGTCCACTACATCGGCCACGTCGATGACCAAGGGATGCAGTGTTCCGACGGCTATCTCGACGTTAGAACGCTCGATGTGGTTCGCACGAAGGCGTTTTTGCTCAACGCCTGTCGCTCGTACGAGCAGGGCATGGCGCTGGTCGAGAAGGGAAGCCGGGGCGGCGTCGTCACGCTGTCGGAAATTGCGAACGTCAGTGCGACGAAAGTCGGACGGGCGCTCGCTCGTCTGCTCAACATCGGATTTTCGCTCCGAACTGGACTCGAAATAGCGAAAAACGAGATTTTGACCGGCTACCGGTACATCACGGTCGGAGACGGTGGACTGGCGCTGGTGCAGTGTGAAAGCGGGTGTCCGATGCACCTCCGAGTGGGGCGCGAGAGTGAGGATTCCTTCGAAGTCGATATTATGGTGTATCCCTCGCAAATCCGTCGTATTGGGGCTTTATTTCGACCCCATCTCAACGACGAGGATACGCAGTACCTCAACTCGGGAGTGCTCGACAGTTGGGTCGTGTCCGAAGCGGAACTCGATGAGTATCTCAACTGTGGCGTGTTGCCGGTCACCTTCGCAAACGAACTGTATTGGAGCGACGAAATAACTGCGGCTGACCTCCGTTAGGGGCCGTTCGTCGAGTCACCACAGCACGCGAGAACTGTTCCGGCCTGCATCAACAGCAGACTCGCCGAGAACAGGACGCCTATCATTCGTGGATGCGATTCGAGATATTCCGTCAGTGCCGTTTGGTTCATAGTACATCAAATATTATTTGTTACTATAGCTTCAATTTATCTAAATAATACAAATACGAAACAAATTGCAGCAACGAGTTCACGAGTAAAGAAAGTGGTACTGCGCTGTGATAACTACTAGCAGGAGTTGGTTAAAACCGAGAACATATCTGTACGTCGATTGCTCAATCCCGTCCGTGGCGGGTGACGCATTTTGGAAGGCCGATGAGTTCGACCGGTTCCGAGTTGTCCGGGGAGTAAACGACCATCTGGCCTTTCTCCATGTACGGCACCCTCTTCTCCAAGTTCGGCGGAATGTTCACGCTCTTGATTGCGTCCTCGTCGCCCAGATTCAACACCACGGTCGTGTTGATTTGCTTGAACACCGAATCCGCGATGTCCTGTGGGTCTTGCGTGATGAGGAACAGGCCGAGTCGTTCTTTCCGTCCCTGTTTCGCTGCGTCGGTGAACTTCCCGATGACCTTCTGGGCCTGCACGCTTTCGGCATCCGAGAGGAAGTTGTGGGCTTCGTCCATCCCGACGACCAACGGCGTTTCCTTGATTGCCGGGTGGTCTGGCGAGTTCGACAGCTTTTCATCGACCAGCAGACTCGACACCGCGAGGACGACCATCTCCTTCGCCCGACTCGTCGGCAGGTGGTACGTCGGAACCACCGACAACCGCCCCGAGCGAACGAATCGCGGGACGAGGTCGGTAATCGGTTCGGCCGACTGGTCGAACACACTGCTCGGAACCGACCGAACGCGACGTTTGACTGCGTCGAACGTCGCCTCGTGAACCCTGCCGCTTTCGTCCAACTCCTCGCGCAGCGCCGGATCGTCCAGATAGGAGAGAAACTCCTGATAGGTTCCGTCGTCTCCCCGGCTGCGGAAAAATCGCTTGAGAAGGTAGGTGAGCGCCCCATACTGGTTGTCGTTGAGTTTCGCACCCGCAACGAGCCACGGGTTGTCGCCGACCATCGAGAACGGAATCGTGAACTCGATCTGCTCCGCGTTGTGGTGACTGGCGGAGTACGAAACGCCGCTCACCTTCGGCACGAACGCCTTCGTCTCCGTGTGTCCACCGTGGGCGACTCCCTCGCGTTCCCACCTGCGCTCGTCTTCCGTCTCCACCTCGGGATTGTCGTCGTGCATCTGGGCGTACTCGTCCTGCGGGTCGAACTGTACGACGGCCATCCGAGCGTCACGCCCGTCCTCCATCGGATAGGTGCGCTGTTCGGAGAGGTATTGTCGAAGCATGTTCTTCGCGCCGTGGGTTTTCCCCGACCCGGTTCCGCCCGCGACGAGCGTGTGGCGGAAAACAAGTGGGTCGCCCGACTCGTAATCGTCTTTCACGCGGTAGTCGATGGTCGGCGGCTCAGCCGCGGTTCTGACTTTCTCGCCACCGACCGAGAGGTGGCCGAGGAAGACGCCGTCTTCCGGAATCTTCAGCCCGGTTTTGATGTCGCGCTTGTCGCGGGCCTGCGTGACGACGGTTTCGGGTTTCGGAACGCGGTCGGTCATTCGTCGCTTCAAGTCGCCGTCGTCTTCAAACAGAACAGCAATCGGCTCTAACGTCGCCATAAATTTGTAATCTGCCTCGTCTATCGGCCCGCTTCGCATGGCCCGACGCGCGTGAATTTCGGTGGCGTCGTCGCTGTGAAACTCCTGTGCATATTCGAGGGTCGTAATCCGACAGAACAGTTTCTCGCCGTCAGGATAGGGAACGAGCAGATACTTTCCGATTCGCACGTCGGCTCGATTCGGCGCGGTCACGTAGGCCCGGAGTCGCGTGTTGTCCTCGTCCTCACCGATTGCCAACCCCTCGGACACGGCGAGGCTTCCGATTCCGTGGTCGTCGCCGACCGGGTCGAGTTCCATCTCGCTAAAATCGCCGTTGCCGGTTTTCGTTCCCGAATCGTCGGTTTTCATCCCGCTCGATTCCGTCTCTGCGGCGGACTCATCGCTCCCCGATTCGTCGCCCGAATCGAAACCCTGTTCTGAAAAATCCCCGAGTTCGCTCATGGGCCTGTCATCTCAAGCGTGCGTAAAACGTGTTTCGCACGTCGCTTTCGAGACGCCCGAAATTCGACACCTGACTATTCGATTCGTTCCGAGAGGACGGAAACGAGTTTCCAACCGAGGACGTTACCGAGCGTCGACTGCATCGGCTGAGATATACGAAATACGGTATCTGTCTCCATCGTTCGGGCCATCGAAACAAGCCATCGTACCCCGACTTCCTCCCCATGACTTTGTTTGTCATACCCGTTCTCCCGCGTTCCTTTTATGTTCACACGTCGTATTTCAGCCTATGTTACTCGTTCGCGGTGAAGCAGGGGGAACCACCCTCACCGGGTCGTTGTACGAACGCGGCGAGCGCGCTCCCACGTTCAAGGGTGCACCGGACGAAGACGCCCCCTACGTGTGGGTGTGCGACGAGTTCTATCAGGTCGAAAGCGGCGGCACCGCGCAAGTAGTCTCCGGAAAGGAGGTTCACGTCGCCTTCGAGACGCCGATGCCCCGTGGATTCGACACCCGCGAGCAGGCGATAGACGCCGCAGAAGAGCACATCAGAACGCAGTTCGCCCGCATCGGCGTCGAGATGGACGACGTAGAGATTTCCGTCGAAAAGAACGACCCTCAGTAGTTTCGGCCCCAGCGAACCGCGTTGTAGTTCGCATCCAACTCGCTGTCGAACGACCGCTCGAAACTCCGTACCAACGACCCCGTGCTCTGCTGTCCGATTTTGGCGAGCGAATCCGCTTTCGAGATGGCAACCGGCGGGCCGTTTGCGACGGCGATTTCCTTCAAAATCTGGCGCTCTATTTTTTCGCGGCAGGTTTCGTCTTCGGTGAAAATTCGCGGTGCTTCGACCTTGTACAACAAATCACGCCGCGGGTCGTAGATGACACAAAACGTCACCTCGTACTGTTCCGGCGCGAACTCGCGTTCGACGTGGTGGTCTGCTTCCCTGCTTCCGAAAAAGGAATCAGATCCCGCTCGGGAGACGAACCAGTTCGTCAGCGTCAAATCGTCCGTCAATCGCTCGTACTCGCCGTTCTCGTACTCTCCGCGTTCGAGAACCTGCGAGAAAAATGCCGCGTCGTGCGCCCACGGCGCGTTCACGCCGTCTTTTTTCCGAAGCGTTCGAATTATCGACTTCGCGGAGATGTTCTTGACGAATCCCGCGAGGGGAACGTCGCGCTCGGCGAACCGCTCCACCAGTCGGACGTAGTTTTGGAGGATTTTCTCAACTGCTTTGGAGTTCTCGAACAGGTCGGGAAGTACGGAACCGCGGTCTCGCCACCGGAGGATTCCCTTGGGATACATCGGCCCGTCCAGTAAGAGGAAATCCGACACGTCATCGGCGTGGTCGAGTGCGTGGCGACTCTCGGCGCGGTACAGCGCCAGCGCGTGAACGATGTCCTCTTCGAAGTCATCGCGGCGCGGTACATGGACGATTTTGCGTTTGCTGTTCTTGGCATACGGTTTCCACTCGCTGCCGAAATCGCGCTCTACGTCGTTCGTGTGAACCGCCTTGACGACAGTCCGCGAATCGTGCAGATCGAGGTCGGAGGGCGACGAACTCATCGCGGCGTGTGCCACGTCCACCACCAATCCGTTTTTGAACGGCAGTGGGTTGGTCGTTCCCGAGTCGAGTCCGTGCATCGTCTCGAATCGGTCGTCTTCGAGCGCGAGGTCTTGCATGTTCGCCTGCCGTCGTTCCAGCGTTCCGAGCGGTTCCAGCACCTTCGTCCCCTCGTGATACAGCGGGTCGAGGTAGTTTTCCCAGACGTTCCGGGCGAGTTCCTGATGGTTGCGTTCTTCGCCCTCGTACTCTATCTCGTCCGCCAACGTGGCGATGCCATCGAAGTGGACGGGGTCTAAGGTCATGCACGCCCCATCCCGTCGCACCCGGAAAAAAGGTCACCTTTCGAAACCGCGGGCAGTAGGTGTGAACTACCCGGTGAACTATTCGGACTGCATCGCGCGCTCCGTTCGCTTTCGGTGAACCAGAACGCCGCGTGCGAACGAGAGTATTGCAATCCCGATACAGACGATGACGAGCGCGTTCGGAACGAAACTATCCGGAACTGTTCTCTGTGCCATGCCGAGTTCGACACCGCCAGCGGAACAGACGAAGACCCCACTGAGAACCTGGTAATTAATCCGGCCACTGGTTCGGTACTGCCAGATGAGGAACACCGCGAGAACCGACGCGATACCGAACCAGAGCGCAATCCAGAGCACGCCGGTATCGAAGGGAACTTCCATCGTGTTTCGATTCACCGCCGAAACCAAATAGGTTGTGCAGAGAGCGATGTCGCCGTCCCCTCCCCAGAGATGTACCCGCATTTTCCCGAATATCGTCCATCGGGCGAAGGGTAATTACCCCACGGCGACGACGGTTCGCCCATGCAAGCGGGACTCATCGTTCTCGACGGGTGGGGACTTGGAAACGAAGACGGCGGGCGAAACGCCATCGAGGCCGCCGACACGCCGAACTTCGACCGACTCGCGGGAGCAGGTGCATACGGAACCCTCACCGTGTCGGGTCGCAGGGTCGGCCTCCCAGAAGGACAGATGGGAAACAGCGAGGTCGGCCACCTCAACATCGGCGCGGGCCGCGTCGTCAGACAGGAGTACACCCGAATCAGCGACGCAATCGAAGCGGGCGAATTGGGCGAGAACGAAGCTATCAGCGACGCCTTCGACTACGCGAACGACCACGACGGTCGCGTTCATTTCCTGGGATTGGTCAGCGAAGGTGGGGTTCACTCCGCGCAGGAACACCTCTACTCGCTTATCGAACTTGCCGGAGACAGCGGCATCGAGGCTGTTACGCACGCCTTCACGGACGGGCGCGACACGCCGCCGGAAAGCGGGGCCGGATTCCTCGCGGACTTGCAAGCCGTCATCGAGGAGAACGGAACGGGACACGTCTCGACGGTCACGGGCCGCTACTACGCGATGGATCGCGACCAGAACTGGGAGCGCACGAGACGCGCTTACGACGCCATCGTAAACCGGGAAACCGAGTTCGTCGCCGAAACTGCGGTCGATGCCGTTCGCGAGTCCTACGAGCGCGGCGAGACGGACGAGTTCGTGGAACCGACCCTGATTTCCGGTGGAAAGGCACTGGAGGACGGCGATGCAGTCGTGTTCTTCAACTTCCGCTCCGACCGCGCCCGACAGTTGACGCGAATGCTTTGTGACATCGACCCCGTTTGGGTGTTCGAAACGAACCCGCCGGAAATCGACTTCGTGATGATGACGCAGTACGACGCGGAGTTCGACTTGCCGGTTGCGTTCCCGCCGGATCAGCCGAAGGACACGCTCGGCGAAGTCCTCGCAAACAACGGCAAGACACAGCTTCGACTCGCGGAATCGGAGAAGTACGCCCACGTCACCTACTTCCTGAACGGCGGGCGTGAGGTTGAATTCGACGGCGAAATCCGGCGCATCGTAGAGAGTCCGAACGTGCCGACCTACGACCAACAACCCGAGATGAGTGCAAAAGAAGTGACCGACACGGCAATTTCGGTCATCGACTCCGACGACCCCGACGTGCTCGTGCTGAATTACGCGAACCCGGACATGGTCGGCCACACCGGGGACTTCGACGCCGCGGTCGCCGCCGTCGAAGCGGTGGACGAACAACTCGGGCGTCTCGTGGAAACGCTCCAAAATCACGGCGCACACGTCTTCATCACGGCAGACCACGGCAATGCGGACGACATGGGAACGCCGGACGACCCGCACACGGCCCACACCTACAACGAGGTTCCGCTCGTCTACCTCTCGCCAAAGGGCGACGGTGGAGAAAAAGAGATTCGGAAAGGGGGGTCGCTCTGTGACCTCGCGCCATCGCTGTTGTCGGTTATCGGGGTGGAACAGCCCGAAGCGATGACGGGCGAGTCACTGCTTCGCTAGCGACCGTACCGAAGTACTCGTGTGTCGATGGCATCACACCGTGGGCAGATGTGCTGGAAATGCAACTCCCCACCACGCGCAGTAACGCGCCACTCGCCCTCGTCGTCCACGAAACCGCACTCTGCGCACCGTCGTTCCGTCTTTTCGTAATGTTTCCGAAGTCTCTCGAACGGTGAACGACCCTGTTTGGCTGCCATATGGTAGCATATGGCACGACAGACAATAATTGTAACGATTGTTCAGAATGTGTGAGTTGGTCGGGTGACGATTGTCGAGGAAATGCCATCAGAACAGTGATTCGAGTTCCGTGAACAGGTCGTCGCTCGCAGTCGCAACGAACAGGTCGCCCTCGTTTGCCAGTCGCGCGTCGCTTTCTTCAGCGAGCAACCAACCGGCGTGCTGTTCGACGTCGTCCGGATGGAAACAAACGACGGCTTCGAGTTTCCCGCGCGCCAGCAGTCCCCAGTCGAGAACCGGTGCCCAACTCCGCCAAACGCGTTTTCCGTACCCCGACAGGTTCGATTCGAGTTCGTCACTCTGCGCTTTCAACTCCTCGTCCCGAAGCACGTTGATGCCGACGGCGTAGGCAACCGTCGCGTGGTCGCTCGTTACGGCGCTTTCGGCGCGGATCGGTTCGCCGTTCAGCGTCGCTCCCTCGCCGCGCTTTGCGACGTAGGTGTCGTCGTGAAGCGGGTCGTGAATCACGGACAGAATCGGTTCGTTCCCACGGAGAAGCGCGGCCGCGACTCCGAAGTACGGAATCCCCGAACAGAAGTTGTTGGTTCCGTCCAACGGGTCTACGACCCAGCGATAGTCGCTCTCGCCGACCCGCTTGCCGGATTCCTCCGCGAAAACCCCGTGGTCGGGATAGGCCGTCGTAAGGACATCCAAAATCTGCCGCTCGGAACCGCGGTCTGCGACCGCCTTCACGTCGTCCGGCCCGTAGTCCGCGTCGAGCGATTCGCGTTCGAACTCCGAGACGAGGTACTCGCCTGCGACTCGACACGCTTCCACTGCTGTCTTCTCGAACGAGTCCATACGACTACGTTTCACTCAGCTGTAAAACCGTTCTCGGTTCGCGTGATTTCGGTCACCGCTCCCGCGAAGTTATCCGGTTCGAAACGAGAAATCCAGACTCCGGGCCGAGTGGGTCAGTGTTCCCAACGAAATCACGTCCACGCCGGTTGCGGCGTAGTCGGGAACGTCTTCGATTTCGATACCGCCGCTGGCCTCCGCGAGAACGCCGTCGGGAAGCAGTTTTACGCCGCGTTCGATTTCCGCGGGGGTGCAGTTGTCGAACAGAACGATGTCCGCACCGGCTTCGGCGGCCCGTTCCCCATCCTGCGGCCGTTCGACTTCGACCTCGATTTTGGTGGCGAACGATGCCCTTTCGCGGAAATGAGAGACTGCACCAACCAATCCCATCTCTGCGATGTGATTGTCCTTGACCATCACCATGCCCGATAGGGTGAGTCGGTGGGTGTCGCCGCCGCCCGCAGCAATCGCTCGTTTTTCGATGCCGCGCAAACCGGGCGTCGTCTTCCGCGTTCCCGCGATTGCAACCTCGTCGCTGACGGTGCGTGCTGATGAAACCGCCGTCGCGGTTTTCGTTGCGATGCCGGACGCGTGACCCGTGATATTGACCGCGACCCGTTCGCCGCGGAGAACGTCGGTTGCTGGCCCGGTTACTTCGAGAATCGTTTCGTTTGTCTCGAATCGCTCGCCGAATTCTATCAGTCGCCTCGGTTCGCAGCCGAGATATTCGAACACGGCAACCGCGGCATCGAGTCCGGCACAGACGCCTGACTCCCGAGCGACGAGTCGTCCGGTCGTTTCACCCGGAACGTGGTTCGTCACGTCGTGATGTCCCACATCCTCGCGGAGCCATCGCTCCACGTCGCGGTCAGTCTGCATCGACTTCCTCCACGTGATGACAGCCCACTGGTTCGGCATCCAGCGCATCGCGTGCGACGAGAAGCGCGACGATGCTCGCGTTCCTGAGTTCGTAGAGTTCGCGACTCGTTCGTGTTCTGACGTAGGCATCGACTTCGCCTTTCAGTCGTCGCAAGGCTGATGTCGCCCGTCTCAAGTCGGTCTGGTTCCGACTGAGGCCGACGCACTCGTCCATCACCCTCTGAAGCCGGACGAATTTGTCGCGGGCGAACTCGGGCGGAAGCGCGGGGTCGCTGTTCAGCGCGGTCGGCATTTCGAGGGCCGAGGAGTCGGCGTCGAATCCGACCGCCGATTCTCCCGCCCGGAGTCCCCAAACCAACCCTTCGAGGAGACTCGTCGAAGCCAGTCGATTTGCGCCGTGAACGCCGGTTCGGGCGCATTCGCCGACGGCGAACAGACGGTCGAGCGTCGTCCGTCCGCGGTCGTCCACCGCGATACCGCCACAGAGGAAATGTTCGCTCGGGGCGACCGGAATCGAGTCGTGTGGCACACTGCGCTCGTCGCATTTTTCGGCGAGGTCGGGGAACGTCCCGGAAAAGTCCAGTGGCGTCGTATCGAGTGTGACTTCCCCCGTCACGTCGCGCTCGCGCTGAACCGCGCGAGCGACGACATCTCGTGGGGCCAATTCGGCCTCTGGGTGGTAGCCCGGCATGAATCGCTCTCCGTCCGCGTTCCGGAGCACTGCGCCCTCGCCTCTAACCGCCTCGCTGACGAGGAACAAATCGTCGCCTGCATACGCCGTTGGATGGAACTGCACGTAGGCCATATCTTCCGTCTCCGCCCCGGCAAGTGCGGCCATGGCGATGCCGTCCCCCGTCGCTGAACCCGGGTTCGTCGTCGTTCCGTAGAGTGCGCCGATTCCGCCGGTTGCGAGTATCGTCGTTCCCGCGATGGTTGCCCACGTCTTTCCATCGCGTTCGAGGGTCGCGCCGTGGACGCGACCCTCGTGGGTGAGAAGCGAGAGCGCGGCGGTGTCTTCCAGCATCGTCACGCGAGGGTGTGAATCGAGATACGAACAGAACGGTCCGAGGATATGTTGGCCGGTACTCGCATCGACGTGCAGGATTCTGGGTTCTGAGTGGGCCGCTTCCTTGCCGTAATCGAACTTGTCGCCTTCCCTGTCGAAGGAAATCCCGAGCGTGTCGATGAGAACGTCCGCTACCGCCTCACCCGCGTTTTCGACCAGTACGTCGATAGCAGTGGGGTTCGCGGTGTTCGCACTCGCGGTCATCACGTCGCTCCGGAGGGATTCCGGAGCATCGCGTGTAACCGCGATTCCACCCTGCGCCCAGTGTGTCGCGGCGCTTTCCGGGCGGGTCGCCTTCGTCACGACGAGAACGGACGCTCCGGCGCGGGCGGCGGCGAGGGCCGCACTGCATCCCGCGATTCCGCTTCCGACGACGAGCACGTCCGTTTCGTTTGGCTTTCTCGCTTCGCTGGCTTCCTCGATTTTTTCCGTCCCCGTCATAGTTCGAGCATCCTGTCGAGGGCCAGCATGGCGAGTTCTTTTTCCTGCACCGGAACCTCGATGACGTTTCGCTCCCGACCGGAGACCAGTTCTTCGAGCACCCACGTCAGGTAGTTCGGGTCGGTCTGGCGCATCGCGTTACAGTCCATGCAGGCATCGCCGCAGAGCGGAACCACGGAAACTTCAGGGTGCCAGCGTTGGAGATGCCGAACGAGGTGGATTTCCGTCCCGATTGCCCACGTTTCGCCGGGGTCAGCGTCGGCCACCGTCTCGCAAATCGTCGCCGTGCTACCGACCACGTCGGCGGATTCCACGACTTGCCTGCGACATTCCGGGTGCACCACAACCTGCGCCTCGGGGTGGTCTCCACGAACGCTCTCGATGTGGTCAACCGTGAATCGCTCGTGGACTTGGCAGTAGCCATCCCAGAGGATGATGTCGCTCTCTGCGACCGCGTTTCCGTCCTGCTCCTCGGCATTCCACGGATTCCACTCCGCGGTGCTGCCCTCCAACCCGAGTCGGTGGGCGGTGTTCTCGCCGAGGTGCTTGTCCGGCAAAAAGAGGATTTTGTCCCCCTGTTCCAGCGCCCACTCGAACACCCGATGGGCGTTCGAAGACGTGCACACTGCACCGCCCTGTTCCGCACAGAACGCTTTCAGGTCGGCGTAGGAGTTCATATACGTAATCGGAATGATCTCTGCGTCCGGTGCTGAAGACTCGATTTTCTCCCACGCGGAATCGACTTGCAGGGCTTCCGCCATTCCGGCCATTGGACACGACGCCTCCATCGACGGGAGGATGACCGTCTGGTCGTCGTCGGTAATGATGTCCGCCGATTCGGCCATGAAGGTGACGCCACAGAAAACGACGTATTCTGCGTCCGCGTTCGCGGCCTCGACGCTCAACTGGTAGGAGTCGCCGACGAAATCCGCATGTTCGACGATTTCGCGCCGCTGGTAGTTGTGGCCAAGAACGACCACGTCGTCGTCCAACTGGTCGAGCGAACGCTCGATTCGCTCCGTTCGCTCGTGTTCACTCAGCGTCCGATATTCTTCGGGTAACTGCTCCAAACTATCGTATTTGAAGAGGCTCAACTCCGTTTCGAGGTTTGTAGTCTTCATCTTTGCCACAATTACACACCTGTGAATACACTAGCCGACGACACGCGCCATTGAAAATATTTTCTCTTCAATAGTGGCTTCCGAAATCAGAGAATTCGCAAACAAGGATTGAATATGCTCATCGCGCGTGTCGCGCCGAGCGGAACGCTCGGCGTTTTCCCAATCGCTGTGTTGGGCTTGCTCCCGGTCGCCTTCCGATTCGATGAGCATCCAGAGGACGAGTGGTGCGCCGATTGCGAACAGGAAAAATAAGACGAACACGCCGCCGAATGCGGTGCTAAGAAGGCTCGGAAACATAACCGTGAAAATGTAAAACCGCTGTTTAATCGTTTCGCCCGTCGAACACGACTTTTCCGTCTACGACCGTCATCGCCACGTCGATGGTTTCGATGTCGTCTGACTCTTCCCACGGGGAACTGTCGAGGACGACGAAATCCGCCTTTTTGCCTTTCTCGACTGTCCCCAGACGGTCTTCATCGAATCCGGCGTAGGCCGCCCCGTGCGTGTATGCGCGGAGGGCTTCGGTGACGCTCAACTGCTGTGCTTCGACGGGCGCGTTGACGGTCTGGTGAATCCCGAGCAGTGGGTCGAGGGGCATGCAGTCGCTTCCGAACGCGAGGTGTGCGCCGGAATCGAGTAGGGTTCGGAAACGGTTCGTCTGCTTTCTTCGCTCCTCGCCCAGTCGAGCGTCGTACAGGCCGCCCTCCTGCGCCCACTTCAGGAAGTTCGGTTGGACGGAGGCGACGATGCCGGTTTCTGCAAATCGTTCTATCTGCTCATCGGTCACGAGTTCGACGTGTTCGACGCGGTGACGCATCGCGCCGGGGTCGTCGGTTTCCCCGAAGGCGTCGAGCGTCTCCTCGATTGCTTCGTCGCCGATGGCGTGCACCGTGACCTGCAATCCGGCGTCGTCTGCGCGTGAAACGATTTCGTTCAGTTCTTTCGGGGGGACGACCCACTGGCCGGTTCCGTCGCCGTCCGCGTAGGGTTCGGTGAGTTTCGCGGTTCGACCGCCGAAACTCCCGTCTGTAAAGGATTTTATCGCGCCGGTTCGGACGAACTCGCTCCCGTGGTTGGTCTGGAGGCCGATTTCCTCGACTGCGTCGAGGTGGTCGCTCCAGTAGTTGATGCGCACGCGCAGGTCGAGGTCGCCGTCGAGTTCGAGCGACCGGTACACTTCGGGTGCCCGCGAGCGCCGAACCATGTCGTGAACGCCGGTAATTCCCTTTTTGTGGGCGTCTCCTTGTGCCGCCAGCAGGAGTTCGCGCATCGTCTCTGCGTCGGGTTCGATGGCCTCGTAGATGGCATCGACGGCCTCTTCCACGATAACGCCGGTCGGTTCGCCGCCCTCGGTTTCGACGTCCTCGTCCGGCATTTGGTCGCGGAGTCGGGAGAGGGCCTCGCTGTTGACCGAGGCGGTGTGCATGTCCTCACGAAACGCGACTACGGGCCGCGTTTCGCTCACTGAATCGAGGTCGTCGCGGGTCAGATAGCGCGACTCCTCCCACGTGCTTTCGTCGAATCCATAGCCCAAAATCCAGTCGCGGTCGGCGTCTAACTCGGCGAGCAGTTCCACGCAGTCGTCGGGCGAATCGGCGACGGAAAGGTCGGCGTTGACGAGATAGTTTCCGACCATCATCAGGTGGGTGTGGGCGTCGATGAACCCCGGCAGGAGAACGCGCCCACCGAGGTCTACCATGTCGGTTTCGACGCCTTCCAAGAAGTCCACTTCGTAGGCGCTGTCCACACGAACGATTTCCCCGTCGCGGACGGCCACCGCGTCCGCCGTCTCGTCGGGTTCAGCGAGGGTGTGGACCTCGGCGTTCGTGAAAATCACATCCGCTGGCGCTGTCATGCTTTCGTGGTGTCGTCCGACGGCGATAACTGTTCGGGGAGCGGCAGAACGATTTTGACAATTCGTTGTGATTACACGAATGATGCCCTCGAAACGTTCCGTTCTCACACTCTTCGTCGCCACGCTCGTCTTCCTCGCCGGGTGTTCCGACGCCGGATTCCTCGGCGGAAAAACCGATGTCGTCACCGAGAAAAAGCCCGAAGAGCCGAAACTCGTTGGTGCGGTGCTGACCGGTGGTGGCTGTGTCGATTCGCCTACAAACCGAGTTCAGACGACAAAGCGAACCGAGAACGAAGGGAGCCATCTCGTCGTCACCGGAAACGTGAGCGTCCCCGACGCCGCCTACTCGCTCGAACGTCCGGAACTGGTCGAAACAGGGTGGAGCAACTACACGCTCCGGGTGTCCAGCAATCGAACGACCGAGAAACCGCAACGGGACTGCGTGGGACTGGCGAACTACACTGCCACCGTCCGGATTCCGGACGGTGGCCCGCACAAAACATTCACGCTGGCGGTGGTTCACGACGGTGAGGTCGTCCACCGGGAGAATGTCACAAGTCAGTGAGTCGAAAGCGAACTGACCGAAAACCGCCTCACCGACCGAAAACCGCAGTTATTCTGACGGAACTGCGTGTAACGACCCGCCCCTGCGATTTCGCCGTTGGATGTAAAACGCGTACACTGCGATTGCCCCGATGAACGGCGGGACGAAGAAGCCGACAAAAAATCCCACAGCCCACATATCGACGGTGTCCATCTTCCGCTTTTTCGCATCGTGGTATATCCACGCGGAACCGAGGAGGGCGAGCGGGACGGCCAAATAGACGGACATCGTAATTTCGACCATACTCGTCTACTGAAGTTCACATAGTTGTCAATTTCGATTCGGAGTAGTTGCTACGCGAAATCGTGATAGTACACCTGCTGGTACGCTGTTCCGCCAGTAAACAAATCCTCGACTCTTTCTTCCACGCGCTCGAACCCGTTCGATTCGAAAAATCGTCTCCCCTGTTCGTTGTCGGTGAGAACGCCAATCGATAGTTGCGTAAATCCGCGCTCTCGAACCGCTCTTTCGGTGGCATCGAGAAGGATGGTTCCGATGCCTTCGCGCCAGCGATTTGGTTCGACGTAGATTCCTCGAATCGCCGCTTCACCGACCGCGTTCGCCCGACTAACAGCCTCGATGTGCGCGTAGCCGACGAGTTCCCCGTCCCCGACTGCGGCGATGAGTATCACGTCGTTGTCGGCCAGTGCGGTTTGGAAGCGGTCGTCGCTGAACCGCTCCCTCACGGTCGCTTCGCGCTCTTTCTCGGGGAGGAAGTCGTATGCCGTGTCCACCGCTTCGTGCGAAACGCGACGAATTTCCGGGATGTCGCTTGCTGTCACGCCCCTCGTTTCCATGGTTACTATTCTCATAGGGTGAAGAAATCCTTGATGGCTCGTACAAATGGGCAACTGTTAGGGGGCGCGGGAGAAATTCCGAACCATGTCCGACGCAGACGAACTCGCGGAACAGGTTCGGGCGGGCGACCTGCACCTCCACGAACTCGAAGACCACGCCGACCACGACACCGCCGCCGAGGCGCGCCGAAACCTCCTCGAATCGGAAACCGACGCGACCCTCGACACGGTCGGCGACTACGCCTTCGACGCGGAGATGGCCGAACCTAACATCGAGAACATGATGGGGACGGCTCAGATTCCGATGGGCGTCGCGGGCCCCGTCGCGGTCAACGGCGGGTCAGCGGAAGGCGATTACTACCTCCCACTCGCAACAACCGAGGGGGCACTGCTGGCCAGCGTCAATCGCGGTTGCTCCGTCATCAGTACCGCGGGAGGCGCGGACGCCCGCGTCACGAAGACCGGAATGACTCGCGCCCCGGTTTTCCGCGTACAGGGCATCGCCGAAGCGGAAGAAGTCGTGAACTGGGTTCGTGAAAACCGCGACGAACTTGCGGGGGTCGCGGAAGCCACGACCAACCACGGCGAACTCGAAGACGTGACGACCTACGTCGTCGGCGACTCCGTTTTCCTGCGATTCGTCTACGACACGAAAGACGCGATGGGCATGAACATGGCGACCATTGCGACCGGCGAAGCCGCGTCGTTGGTCGAGGAAGAAACACCTGCAAACCTCGTCGCGCTTTCGGGCAACCTCTGCTCGGACAAGAAACCCGCCGCAATCAACGCTGTGGAGGGACGTGGGCGGAGCGTCACGGCGGACGTTCGAATCCCGCGCGAAACGGTCGAAGGACGATTGCACACGACCCCGGAAGCAATCGAGGAGGCGAACACGCGAAAGAATCTCGTCGGAAGCGCGAAGGCAGGAAGCCTCGGGTTCAACGCCCACGCCGCGAACATCATCGCCGCGGCGTTCCTCGCAACCGGACAGGACGCCGCGCAGGTGGTCGAAGGGAGCAACGCGATTACGACCGTCGAAGTACGAGAGGACGAGTTGTACGCAAGCGTCAGCATCGCCAGTCTGGAAGTCGGCACTGTCGGCGGCGGCACGAAACTCCCGACGCAATCGGAAGCCCTCGACGTACTCGGACTCCGCGGCGGCGGCCACCCTGCCGGAAGCAACGCGGATGCGCTCGCGGAAATCATTGCAGTCGGTGCGCTCGCGGGAGAACTCTCCCTGCTCGCGGCGCTCGCATCACGCCACCTCTCCAGTGCGCACGAAGAACTCGGTCGGTAAGCGTTCCGCCACCAATTAAAATCCAAAACAATTTTACTAGAATTTTATTACGGAACGCAGAGACTATCCAACTGGCACGTGCGATTGACGGAATTGCTCGCATCGTGCCGTCCGATGGTGACCTTGAATGGCGACAGCATCCTCCGACAAGGACGCACCGATTACGGACTCCCGAGCATACCGTGTGCTTCAGTTCCTGAAACTGTTGCTCACCGTTATCACGTTGGTCGTCGCCGTATGGAAAGGACTGAACGGTGCGCTCCCGTAAGTAGCGTCATTTCTTCCATTTTTACAGGCGACGATACCGCCCCTGACTTTCGCTGACTTCACCACGCCGCACGAGTTTTTGGAGAGATTTTTCCACGTACTCCCGAGAAACACCGCGTTCACTTGCGTAGGCGACGACTGCTTTTTCCTCCGGCCTATCGAGTTTTTCGAGCGCGTCCAACACGATTTGCTTTTTGTCCTTGCTCGTCGTCCCGCGCCGAGAGCGCTCCTCGACGGCGGACACTTCCTCGGTGTCGATTCCGGAGCGGTCTAAATACTCCTCGTCGTCCATTCCCGCGTGGTCGATTTGGGCGTTCATCTCGGCGAACGAATCGAGTTCCGCGAACGCGTCGCCGTGTCCCTGTCGGTTGGCGATCATGGACGCGCGAATCTCTCTGGCTTGGTCTTCGTCCTCGGTTTCGACGAACTTTTTGAGCTTTCGAAATTTCTTCCGCTTGCCACAGCGCGAACACTGCGTCGTCTCCGGATTTCCATCGACTATCCACAGGTTGCTACATGCACTACACCCGACGACGCTGTACATGTCCTTGTCTCCGACTGCCGCCGTGTTTAACTCTGCGCTCGCTCGCAAGTTGGACTGTCACCGTGCCGAACTGGTTCCGTCTTCGTATTTAAATGCTCACCGGGAGATTTACCGTCTCTGCCTGAGAGTGTCTTTCATGGAAAGAGATTCCCTTTCAGACCACGAGCCAACTGAAGCCGTCGATGGCGTCCATCTCGCGCAACTGGCCGCCGGAGAGGAGATGAGCATCCAGCACTTTCACATCGAACCCGACGCGACGGTGCCGGAACACAGTCACGAACACGAACAGACCGGTTTCATCCACAGCGGCGCGTTGACGTTCGTCGTCGATGGTGAGAAAATCGTTCTCGGAGAGGGTGACTCCTACGCGATTCCGGGGGACGAACCACACTCCGCTGAAAACGAGGGTGACGAACCGGTTCGCGGTATCGACATCTTCAGTCCGCCGCGACTGGACGTGCCGTGGAAGTAACGAGGTATAAATTCGGCTGAACTACGTTCGTCGTGGAAACAGATTCTTCGAGAAATCGTACTATTTTCGCGGAGTCGCAGTGGTGGGTCGAAAAACTCTCCACGACAGCTTTTCGATAGCACCGAGCAAAGCGCAGTTAACCCACGACTCGCTTACGCGAGGTTGTGGATGTTTTCGACGATGGCGTCGGCGTACTCGCTGGTTGCGAGTTTCTCGCCGCCCTCGATTTGGCGTTCGAGGTCGTAGGTGACCTTCCCGGAGGAAATCGTCTCTTCGACGGCGTCGCGGACGAGTTTGCCTGCGTCCTTCCAGCCCATGTATTCGAGCATGAGGCGGCCGGAGAGAATCATCGCGGTCGGGTTGACCTTGTCCTCGCCTGCGTATTTCGGTGCGGAACCGTGAACCGGCTCTGCGAGACAGCGGTGGTCACCGAAGTTCGCACCGGGTGCGATGCCGAGGCCACCGATTTGGGCACCCGCGGCGTCGGACATGTAGTCGCCGTTCAGGTTCATCGTGGCGACGACGTCGTACTGGTCGGTACGGGTGAGAATCTGCTGGAGCATGTTGTCCGCGATGCGGTCTTTGACGACGAGTTTGTCGTCCGGCTGTTCGCCGTCGTACTCGTCCCAAAGCTCGTCTTCCGTGATGGTGACGTCGCCGAACTCCTCCTCTGCGAGTTCGTAACCCCAGTCACGGAACGCGCCTTCGGTGAACTTCATGATGTTGCCCTTGTGGACGAGCGTGACGGAGTCACGGCCGTTTTCGAGGGCATACTCGATTGCCTCGCGGACGAGGCGTTTCGTTCCGAACTCGGTAATCGGCTTGATGCCGATGCCGACCGGGCCGTCGTGGATGGTCGAATCGTAGCCCATTTCGTCCTCGACGAACGCCTTGACTTGCTCGACTTCGTCGGTTCCTGCTTCCCACTCGATACCGGCGTAGACGTCCTCCGTGTTCTCACGGAAGGTGACCATGTCCATCGCACCGGGGTTCTTGACGGGTGACGGAACGCCGTCGAGGTGGTACGTTGGTCGAACGTTCGCGTACAGGTCGAGCGTCTTGCGAAGCGCGACGTTCAGGCTACGGAATCCTGCGCCGACTGGCGTCGTGAGCGGCCCTTTGATGGCGATGTTGAACTGCTTGATTGCTTCGACTGTGTCGTCAGGGAGATTCTCGTCGTAGGTTTCGCGTGCACTTTCTCCGGCGTAGACGCGCATCCAGTTGATTTCGCGTCCAGTCGCCTCTGCTGCGGCTTCGAGAACTTTCTGTGCGGCCGGGCCGACGTCGGTTCCGATACCGTCGCCGTGAATAATCGGGATGATGGGGTCGTCGGGAACTTCCAACTCGCCCGTCTCCTCGTCGTGCGTGATTTGAGACCCTTCCGCAGGTACTTCCACCTTGTCGTACTCGTAGCTCATAATCGTTCGAACGATGTTTCGAGGAGGGTAAAAGCCCTGCCGTTTCCCCCTCGTATGAGCCTTATACTCCCTTAAAGAATTGAGTGGGTTCGGTTGCTGATGCGGTCAGCAGTCGTCGTTGTCGTCCGAGTCATCTGAATCGTCTGAATCGTCGTCAGACCCATCGTCGCCTCCATTTTCGTCACCAACTAGTGCCACAGTTCCCCTCGAATCGAACCGACCGATAGTCGTATAGACCCGTCCGTCCGTGATGATGAACTGTTCGCTGTTGACAGGGGCTTGGCTGACGACTATCTTTTGTTTAGTGATACTCTCGCCCGTTTCCTTGTCCCGACGGATGAGACATCCCGGCTTGTCGTCTCTCCACCCTTCGTCCACGATATGATACAATCCGTCGCTCGTGCCGACGAGTCGAAGTGCATCTACCTCGTCGTTTCGCCATACCTTCTCGCCCGTCGTCGCATTGAGTGCGAAGAAATCGCCGCTACAATCGACGTAGACTCTCTCCTCGTCAGCTACGTGTACGGTAATCTCCCATCCCCACTCGTTGCTGTTCGGTGGTTCGATGACTTCCGTGAAGTTGTACTGCCACTTCGTTTCACCTGTCTCAGGGTCTAGCGCGAGGAGAACATTGTCTTGGTCAACGTACAGTTCGCTTTCCGTTGCGACGGACACGACAGCCGACAGCTCTCGTTTCCACTGCGTCTCCCCGGTTTCGACGTCTAATGAATATATCCCCGAGTCGTCTTCGCCACTTTTCAACACGAACACCGACCCGTTCACAACGACCGGTTTGGCAACACTGTCCATCCGCCAGCGGACACTTCCATCATCGCGGGAGAGGACGACGAGGTCGTCCGACCAGTGTCGTTCTATCTGTCCACCGTGAACCACGAGCGATTCGTCGGTAACGACAGGCCCATAGCCCCCCGTATCGGCGGACCACAGTTCGGAACCATCGGTCGCATCGAACGCCTGTGTGTGACTGCGTTGGCTCGCGTACACAACATCGTCAGCGACTGCGAGCCGATGGCTGTGCCACTCATCGGGCGTTCCAAGCTCCGTTTCCCACAGCGAGTCCCAACTGTCTACGTCAATCGCGTGAAGCGTCCGCGTCACTTCCTCAGGAGGAACGTCGTCGGGAACTCGTCCCCTTGTGTAGTAAGCGACGCCGTTGCTGACGGTTGGCACGCCAATCGAACCAGAATGCTTCCATCGGGGGGACAACGTTCCGGTCGGAACGCTCGCATTGGGATTGTACTTCGTTCTGCCCCCGTCGTGGTTTGGCATCGGCCACGAGGTATTGTCAACATCTACGCTCGCGTCCGTGTCGTACTCAGTTACAGTTGCATCATCGGAGGACTGTGCGGCGATGGCGGTACCACTCCCGACGAGACCGGCGGCGGTCAACGAGAGCATCGTTCGGCGGCTGAATGCTGGTTTTTCGGCCATGATACGGTTAGAAATAGTGAACTATGAATCATGGTTATCGATTTTATATTTCCTATTATCAAGAGAAACAGCTAACTAATAATCATTTAAACGAACACTGTTCGAAACCATTCGTATAATTTTTACGTAGTCTACGAAGTTATATTTAAATGGGGTCGGTATTCGACTCACTCCCCTCTCAAATCCTGAACTGTGGCTGGTGACGCCGTCCAATTGGTGACTACCGTTCGTTTTCAATTCCCAATTCCAAAACCGAAAACTGCTCCGTGTCTTGATCACTGAAGCCGACACATCATTAGTTCGTCCGAATCGCCGTTTGACGTGAATTTAAGCCGTCTCACACGAGAGCAGTCGGCATGAAAGTCATCGTACACGGCGGCGCTGGCGGCGAACCCGACGAACCGACGCTCCGACAGGCAGTCCTCGATGAGGCCGCAGAAACCGGCGGAAAGGCGGAGACGGTCGTCGATGCGGTCGAGGCCGCGGTTCACGTCCTCGAATCGTCGCCGCGATTCAACGCGGGTGTCGGCGGTGCAGTCCAGAGCGACGGCGAGGTTCGAACCGACGCCGGAATCATGACGAGCGACCGCGAAGCGGGCGCGGCCTGCTCCATGTCCGGCGTCGAACACGCCGTCAGCGCGGCCCGCGTCGTAATGGAGGAAACGCCGCACGTCCTCGTCAGCGGCGACCACGCAGTCGAATTGGCGGCCGATTTCGGCGTCGAAACCGGTATCGACCTCTGGACGGAAACGAGTGAGGAGCGGTGGAACGACTACGATGCGCCCGACGGAACGCCGAGCGAGCACGTAGAATGGCTCCGCGAGAAATTCGGCGGGGCGGATACCGTCGGCGCGGTCGCCTACGACGGCGATGAGTTCGCCGCCGCAACCTCGACCGGCGGACGGTGGCTCGCACTCGCGGGTCGAGTCGGCGACGTACCGCAAATCGGGAGCGGCTTTTACGCGGCCCCGGCAGGTGCGGCCAGTTCCACGGGTGCGGGCGAAGACATCGCCAAATCGACGCTTACCCGGAGAGCGGTTCGCCACCTCGAATCCGGCTACGACGCACAGGAGGCCGCAGACCGCGCAATTGAGGAGTTTGCCGAACTCACCGGTTCGACTGCGGGCGTCATCGTCCTCGACAACGACGGAAACGCCGGAAGCGCGTTCAACAGCGACGCGATGCAGATCGGCATCAGTCGGTAATGGGAAATTCGGATTGGGTCAGTCCATCCCGCCGCATTTTCGCGTAACGCAAACTCTTTCCGGCATTCGGGCGAACACCGTGGCATGAGCGACCAGTCAATCGACCTCTCGGCGGAGAAGTACGAAAAACACCGGGAGGCCGGTGAAATCCTCGCACAGGTTCGCACGGAAACCGCGGAGCGCGTCGAAGTCGGTGCGAGTCATCTGGACATCGCAGAGTACGCGGAAGACCGAATCCGCGAACTCGGCGGGAAACCGGCGTTCCCGGTCAACATCAGCATCGACGAAGAAGCGGCCCACGCGACGCCGAGCATCGGCGACGAAAGCACGTTCGGCGAGGACATGGTCAACCTCGACATCGGCGTTCAGATAGACGGCTGGCTCGCCGACACCGCGATTACGGTTGACCTCTCGGGCCACGACGACCTCGCGGAGGCGAGCGAGGAAGCGTTGGACGCCGCGCTCGAACTAGTCGAACCCGGCGTGGAGACGGGCGAAATCGGTGCCGAAATCGAATCCGTCATCGACGGCTACGGCTACAATCCGGTCGTCAACCTCTCTGGCCACGGACTGGCCCACTACGAACAGCACACCGAACCGAACATTCCGAATCGCGCGGTTTCGCAGGGAATCGAGTTAGAGGTTGGCGACGTGGTCGCCATCGAACCGTTCGCCACCGATGGCAGTGGGAAAGTTCGAGAAGGTGCAGAGGAGGAGATTTTCTCCCTCGAACGCGAAGCCTCGGTTCGCGACCGAAGCGCTCGAAAGGCACTCGACCAGATTACAGAAGAGTTCCGAACGCTCCCGTTCGCAACCCGGTGGCTGGACAGTTCCCGTCCCGAGATGGCACTGCGCCGTTTGAAAATGAAGAACGTCATTCACGGTTACCCAGTGCTCAAAGAAGAGGAGGGCTTCCTCGTCAGTCAGAAAGAACACTCGGTCATCGTCACCGAAGACGGCTGTGAAGTGTTCACGAGATAGTCGGCTCGAAATATCAACTATGTTTTAGTGATACTTCGGTAACGAATCCTCTTTGAGAACGAGAATAGCTGACAGGTATACCGAACAGGTTACGCGTTGTTCATCCGCTGGCTCTTCTCTTCACCGCACATTTCGCAACTCGTGATACGGTACGGTTCACGCGAGAACTCGGCGTTTTCCCGCTTTTTGCTCTCGGTACGTATTTCGACTGATACCTCGTGTGAGGTTTCACGGCCGCAGTTGTCGCACAGTTCTACCATTGCTTGGAACCCCTGATTTTTTGTTGCCATGGTGACTTCCTGCTCAGTCCATACAACCGCTGACACGTGCATAAAAACCCCTCTCTGTTGGGAGACGTTCGAACCGTTTATTCGGCCGCAGTCTTGTGATTTTGCCATTTGGAGCGACGAGAGCGTCCCACTTCGTTTATCGTGGCCTCTCAACCGTTAATGAAGGCGGAACGCTCTACAACAGCCGAATTCTTTATATACTTGTTCAGGGATTGAGTCCGAACAGAGCAGACCGGATGAAGACCAACACAGGGATTATTTCGAGGCGTCCGACCCACATATTCAGAACGAGCATCCCCTCACCGAGGGGCGACATCATCGGCCCGACGATACCGGTCGAAAGTCCGACGTTGCCCTGTGCGCTAGCGACCTCGAAGAGGGCATCAGCGTAGCCAAATCCGGGGGTGACGTTCACGAGGACGACGCTTCCCGTAATCAGCAGAATAATCCAGAGCATACTGACGATTGTTGCTTCGCTGAACTCCTCGTACATTTGGTTTCGGTCGAGTTTTCGCCCGTTGACTCGGGTGTTGACCACCGCAGATGCCGGGAGAAACACCCGCGAGAACTCCCACTGGATGCCTTTGCTTATCATGTAGCCGCGAATGATTTTGATACCGCCGACCGTACTCCCTGCCGCACCGCCCACCACCATTGCGCCGCTGATGATGAGTTTGCCGCCTGCGCTCCAGTTGCCGATGTCCGACGACTGGAAGCCCGTACAGGTGAGGGCGCTGACGAACTGGAAGACGGAGTCCCGAGTCGCATCGCCCGCCACCGCCGACATTCCGAGGTTTTGTGTTCCAATCCAACCGGTTTGCGTGAACGCTTCGCTTGCAACCGGGAGCGCGATTATGTTCTGCACCGACAGCACGAGGCTTCCGGCGACGAAGAGGACGAACAGCCAGCGCGTTTGGAGGTCGGAAAACAGTTCGTCGAAATTCCGGTCGTGAAGCACCAGATAATGAATCGGGAACGCGATTGCTCCGAGCGCCATGATTGGCAGCAAAACACCCTCGACCAGCGGCGAGTCATACGACTGGATGGAGTTGTCCGTGACGCTGAACCCACCGGTCGAAAGCGCCGTCATCGCGTGATTTAACGACTGCCAAAACGTTTCAAACAGACCCTGTTGTGGCTCGCTCCACCAAATAGCCCCGAACAAGAGGACGACGGCAATCGCGGTGTAAAGCAGGAAAATTCGCCACACCGTCTGCACCGTGTGAATGATGCTCGGATGGATTCGCTCTTCTCGGGTTTCTGCTCGATAGAGCGCGTAACTGCCGCTTCCGGGACGGGCGAGAATCGCCGTCGTGAGGACGATAACGCCCACGCCGCCGACCCACTGGATGAGCGACCGCCACCACTGAATCGCATGAGGGAGCGACGGTTCGTGAACCGCCATCGTCAGGCCGCTTCCCGTCCATCCGGACATGCTCTCGAACACTGCATGGAGGGGATTGCCGTAGTAGGCGAGGCTGGAGAACGTCGTCTCCCCGCCGATTCGAATCGGTTCGTAGTTCGCGCCCGCCGGAACGTAGCTGTTCATCACAGACGCAGGCGTCAGATGCGCGGCGAGGAAGAACGGAATCGCCCCGAAAATCGCGGTGGCGAACCACCCGCCTGCGGCGATGACCATCCCGTGTTTCATCACCGGATTCGGCGCGTTTGCGAATAGTTTCCGGGCAGTACCGCCCGCTCCCGCCGTGACTCCGGCCGCGATGAGAAACGCGAGTGCCACGTAAAACTCCCCGAATACGAGTGCCAAGAGGACGGTGAACGTCATCAAAGTCGCTTGCATCAGCACGAGCGCACCGATGTCTCGCAGAATGACCGCAAGGTCTGCCGGAACCCCGGCAACCGTTGGGCGACGTGGCATATCAGTCGTGGTTCTCGTAATGGCCGAAAACGTCGGTTACCTCCGGCGTCGCACCGTTTTCGGAGAAGATGGTGATGAGGTCGCCACTTTCTATTCTCGTGTTCCCGCGCGGGGTGATGACTTCGTCGTCGCGCTCGATTGCGACGACCAATATTCCGTCGCCGAACAGGCCCTCACTCGCCGCTTCGGAGAGGGTGAGGCCCGAAACCGGCGCATAGGAATCGGCCGTGATTTCGAACACTTCCGCTTCCTCGCCGACCTTCATGTAGTCCTTGATGGACGGGCGTTTTACGGCGCGATAGAGGTACTCCGCGATGAGGCGTTGGGGGTTCTCGATGACGTTTACCCCGATTTGGCGGAAGATGTTCATGTGTTCGGGATTGTGAACGACCGAGATGAGCGAGGGCACTTCCATCTCCTGTCCCAGCAGACAGACCATGATGTTCGTCGCGTCTTGGTCGGTCGTGCTGATGAGGGCGTCCGCGCGGTCTGCACCTGCTTCTTCCAAGGTGTCGAGTACCGTCGCGTCGTCGTGGAGGACGAGACAGTCAAACTCCATCGACGCGCGTTCCGCGCGTTCTTTATTTTTCTCGATGACCACCACGTCGTTGCTGTTCTGGGTCGCAATGCTGATGAGTTGCGAGCCGATGTCGCCCGCACCGACGATAATGAGATACATTCGTTGTTCCCCCTGCGAAGTCAGCGTTTGAAAAGATATTGTTGTGGAACGAGGGTATCGTGTGGGTGTGTCGGGTTGTGAGCAATTCCGGTAGGTAACCGTTTAATCACGGTTATGAAGTCGTTAAAAACGCCGTAATGGCTGTTTTTCGGGTTCTGAGTTTGTTGTGGGAATTCAGTATGAGGAACCAGCGCGCGCCGTGGTGGTTCGGTGAGTTTCTCGAATTGACACAAAAATCGTGGCGCGCGCGTCGGCAGACCTTCGGGACGCCGATCAGGTCTGCCGATTACTGCGCGAGGTCTTCGTGAGCGAAGCGAGCGAACGGCTCGTCAGAGCAAAGCTCTGACGGTGGGTGAGTGAACGAGCGCTAGCGAGGGAGCGAATCGGTTGTGGAGGCGTGCGGCCTGCGGTAGCGGTTGCGGGTCTGTGTTGTTGTGATTTCCTGCCACGGTATTCTGGAAACTCTCATCGAGTCAATTCCCACAAAACTCCGCCACGTGGCACGAACCTCATAAAATAAACCCCTTCAAACCACACATCCACGCATGCAACAGGTGTTCGCGCCGTGGCGAATCGAATGGGTCGAACGTGACGAAAACGACGTCGAAATCGAAGACTGTGTCTTCTGTGAACTCCCGAACCGCGGTGAAGACCGGGAATTTCTCGTCGTGGCGCGAAACGACCACGCCGTGGTGATGCTGAACAACTACCCCTACAATCCGGGCCACGTCATGGTCATTCCGAACCAGCACACCGCGGACTACCGGGAGTTGACGGACGAGGCCCTACTCGGGCACGCGAAACTCAAACAGCGAACCTTCGACGCACTGGAAACCGCCATCGGGCCGGACGGCTTCAACGTTGGCCTAAATATCGGCGAGGGAAGTGGCGGTTCCATCGACCATCTCCACACGCACATCGTCCCGCGGTGGCAGGGCGACACGAATTTTATGCCGGTGCTCTCCGACACGAAGGTCATCGTGGAAGCGCTCGAAGACACCTACGAACGGATTCACGGCGCCTTCGCGGAACAGAAGGGGGCGACGGTTCCCGACGAGGACGAAGCCGTGCGCTTCTGACGCGAGTCGCTACAAGTCGCAAGTCGATTCCGCCGCACCCTCGACCGAGTTCGAGCATACACATTCGGGTGCAATCTCGGCAGGTACCGGGCAGTCCCCGTCGGGACACTCGACCGGTTCGACCAGCGATTCTACGTCCGACATGATAGCCGCCAGTGACGTTCCGTGGTCGGTGAGTCGGTACGTCGTCGTCGGCGGTGACGTAGCGTGAACTTCCTTCTCCACGAAATTCAAACACCGCAGCTCTCGCAGTCGTTCGGAGAGCGTCTTCGCACTGACGCCACCGAGCGACCGCCGGAGGTCGTTGAACCCCTGTTCTCGTTCCGAGAGCGCCCGGACGACGTGAAATGCCCACTTCGACCCGAGAACGCTCCGGACGGCGTGCCACGTCCGTTGCCAGTCGTCAGTCATTGCTGTCTGATTAGAACGCCGTAGATGTAAGCGTACGTGGGTGGTTTCGCTGTAGAAACTACCTATTGGTACGGAAACTGATATTACTATCCTCGATGGGTGCCTACGATAGAGTGTGATGTCAAACCACTGCTGTGTGTCAGACTGCTGCACAGACGCCGATACGGTCGTTATCGTCAACTGCTGTGCGGGAACCTCCTGTACGGATCGTGACTGCTGTTCTGAGTGTTGTTGAGCAACTGACCGAGACGATACGCCCTTTTCTTTGGAGTGCGAACGGTTACTTCGATGAACCGCTCGTCCGCCGTCCGCACCGCGGGAATCGTCGTTCTCTCGGCGAATCTCCTGCTTGCGGTTGCGAAGGGACTCGTCTGGTTTCAAACCGGGAGCCTCGCGGTCGGTTCCGAGGCGGTCAACAGCCTCTCGGACGCGGTGTACAGCGTCGTCGTTCTCGCCGGACTTTACCTGACGACGCAACCGCCGGATTTCGAACACCCGCACGGACACGAACGAATCGAACCGTTCGTCTCGCTGTTGGTCGCTCTCGGCGTCTTCGCGGCGGGTGGCTTGATTCTCTGGCGCTCCGCTACCTCCCTCCTTTCGGGCGACGTTTCGGCGACGACGAGTTTGCTGGCCGTCGGCGTCCTCGCCGGGACGACCATCGTCAAATACGGACTGTACCGGTACTGTCTCCGAATCGGCGGGAATGCCAACTCGCCCGCGGTGGAAGCAATCGCGCTGGACAACCGCAACGACATCCTCACCGCGGGAGCGGCCCTCGTCGGGGTTCTCGGTGCGTCCGTTGGCGTTCCGGAACTCGACCCGCTCGCGGCGGGCGTCGTCTCGCTCGGCATTTTGTACACCGGGTGGGAAATCGTGGAGAGCAACGTGGATTACCTCGTCGGACGTGCCCCGCCGGAAGACCTTCGGGCGACAATCGTCCAGCGGGCGCTCGTGCATCCCGACGTGGAAGGCGTCCACGACGTCGTCGCCCACTACGTCGGGCCGGAAATCGACGTGAGCATGCACATCGAAGTCGAGGGCGACAGGACGCTCATCGAGGCCCACGACATCGAAACGGCGGTGATGCATTCGATTCAGGCCATTTCCGAGGTGGACGACGTGTTCGTCCACGTTGACCCGAAGGAACTCGGCGAGTGGAAAATGGACGACGAAGCTGACCGCTTGGCTGACACGCCAGTTCGAGACAGTGAGGGCCGGTAGCACGCCATTTTCAGATGGTGAGAATCGGATCCCGGTATTTTTTACCACGGTGTTGTAGGTAAGGATGCAGGTTCCCATGACCTCCCAACACAACAGACGGACATTGCTGAAGGCGACCGGCGCGACACTCGCGGTTGGTTCCCTCGCCGGATGTATCGCAGGTGGACGACTCGAGTCGGGTGGCGAATCACAAACCGATGACGATGCGAAAACGAACGACGAGGTTCGGGCGGATAGGACGCTGAAAGTCGGCCCCGCCGGGGAGTTGGCGTTCGTCGCCGACGACATCACCGTCCATCCCGGCCAAACCGTCGCGTGGGAGTGGAAGTCCGACACCCACAACATTGTGGTGAAAAATCAGCCAGACGGGGCGAATTGGAAGGGCACGCCCGGCCCCGCATCGAAAGTGTACGACACGGGCTATCGACACACCCACACCTTCGAAACGCTCGGTGAGTACGAATACTACTGCCAACCTCACCAGTCCGCTGGAATGGTTGGAAAAGTAACTGTCGCACCGGCAGAGGAGACGACCGAGAAACCGACGGAGACCCCGGACGAAGAGTCGCCAGCGACGGAAGACGACCTCCCGATAGAAGTCGGCCCGGGCGGGAATCTGGAGTTCTCCCCTGACTTGGTCAAAGTTCCAGCAGGAACCGAAGTCACCTTCGTCTGGAAGTCGGATTCGCACAACATCGCCGTCGAAAGCCAACCAGAGGGTGCGAACTGGGACGGAACGCCGGACAGCGAAAACACGGTATTTGACGCTGGCTACGGGCACTGTTACACCTTCGAGGTGCCCGGAAAATACGAATACTACTGTGTACCCCACGAAACCGTCGGAGAAAAAGGAACGATAATCGTCGAATAGTCGGCGTTCGTCATCCCAAAAATCCTGTTTCGGCCCTCCCAAATCACTCGATTTCTGAACCCGCTAAAATCCTTCAAACCGGCTTTCCGAACGCGTACACCGTCTGATGGCCGGTTATTTCCACGTCGAGAAAATCGCCGGGTTCGATGCCGTAGTCCGTGGCGTTCTGGACGATGACCTGCCGATACGCCTCGTCCCGGCATTTTACCGAATCGCCGGTTCCCTCCTCTACGACCATCACGCGCTTTTCGGTGCCGACCATGTCTTCGTAGGCCGACCCGACGATGTCCATCTTCAACTCGGACATCGCCTTCGAGCGCTCTTTTTTGATGGTTCCACCCAAACCCTTCATCTTCGCGGCGTCCGTGTTCGGGCGCTTCGAGAATCGGGTGACGTTGAGCTTTTCCGGCCGGGTTTCGCGCAGAAGGGCCATGCTCTGTTCGTGGTCGTCGTCGGTTTCCGTCGGGAAACCGACGATGAAGTCCGTCGAGAGTGTCCAGTAGTCCAGATGCTCGTCGAACGTCTCCACGATTTCGACGTATTCGCCGACTTGGTGCTGTCTGCGCATGTCGCCGAGCACGTCGTTCGACCCGGATTGCACCGGTGCGTGGATGAAGTTGTACAGTTCGTCGTTTTCGGCGAAGACGTGCGCGAGTTCTTCGCGGATGCCGTGAACACCTTTCGGATTCGCCATGCCGACGCGAACCCGAAAGTCGCCGTCAATTTCGTTGCAGATGCGGTTGAGCAAGACGTGTAGTTTTCGCTCGCCCGTATCCCAGCCGTACACGCCCGTGTCCTGTCCGGTAATCCGGAGTTCCTTCGCGCCTGCGTGGACGAGCGCGCGGGCCTTCTCGACGTTTTCCTCGACGGAGGGCGAGTCGATTTTTCCGGTCGCATGCTTCGTGATGCAGTACGAACAGTCGGACATACAGCCACGAGCGATGGGGAGAATGCCGACCACGCCGTCCAGAACCGGTTCGACGCCCGGGCCGGGAGTCGGACATTCGCCGTTCGTCACCGCCGTCGGCACGTCGTCCCAGTGAAGGATTTGGGCGTCGATTCCCTCCGTCTCGAACTCGTCGCCCTGTGCGAGCGCCATACAGCCCGTGATGATGAGGTCTGCCGTTTCCGCTTCGAGTTCTTTGGCCCGGCGAACCATGTTGCGTTCCGTCTTCTCCACCACCGTACAGGAGTTCATGATTGCCACGTCCGCCTGCTCGGGTGCCCCCACGCGATAGTGGCCCGCGTCACGGAGCGCGGACTCTATCTGACGGCTCTCGCCGCGGTTCGAGGTACACCCATACGTCTCGATGTGATACCGGGCCATTCGGTGTTCGGTTTCGCCTACGCGGGCAAAAGGGCGACGATTGTTGGCGGATGGGACGCTCTTTGCGACCACCGAACCGGCTGGCGGGCCGAGTGTGCTGTACGCACTCGAAGAAGCATAGATACTACCGAGCGCTCTCGCGCCGGACAGATGTAAAATCGTATCAGAAATTTTGTAATACTGTTTAACGGTTCGTGTCTTTTCGTTCGAAAAGTACGCTCTGTGGTGGGAGCGTCACGTTTTCCCTGCTACTGTGATTCTCGAAGATAGTAACGATTCCGTCATAACCCGTCTCCCGGATGTATACATTCATATCTCTTCAAAGAAAAATAAACACAGTATCATTCGTCGTTACCCGATTGCTGATTCGGTTTAGGCGGCCAACAACAAATTGGCTGTAGTCCATTCTTCCGGTGCCCACGCAGTAGTGGGGGAGAAAACCAATGACTCAACACACGCTAGTCACGGACACGGTACTACAACTAGGGGGCCTCCCGGGATGGTTACAAGACCCAATCTCCGGATTTATCGCACTGCTCCCGCGACTCGTCGGCGCACTCGTCATCCTGCTCATTGGCTGGGTAATCGGTCGCGGCGTGGCGGCGGTCGTCCGCCGAGTTGCCGACCGAATCGAACTCGACAGGATGGTGCTCGATACGCCACTGGGCAGGATGCTCGGCGGCACCGAGAGCGCGGTATCCGGCGCGTTCGGGAAACTCGCCGCGTGGTTCATTTACGCACTGGCGATTCTCGCCGCGGCGAACGTCCTCGCAATCGCAACGCTGTCCGAATGGGTGGCAACCGCAGTCTCGTACCTGCCAGCATTAATCGCGGGACTGCTCGTCATCGTGCTGGGCTTCGTCGTCGCCGACTTCATCGGAGACGCCATCATGCGAACCCGGGCGGCGACGCACACCGCGTACACCAACTGGTTCGCTTCGGGAACTCGGATGTTCCTGTACTTCACCGCCATCGTCATCGGTTTGGATACGATGGGAATCGACGTCGGCATCCTGTACGTCTTCGCGCGAGCACTCGCGTGGGGTCTCGCCGCCGCGGTCGCAATCGGCGTCGGCGTCGCCTTCGGCTGGGGTGGCCGGGACTACGTCGCAAACCACATCGACGGCTGGATGAGCAGTGCGAGTCAGGGCACGCCGAGTCCGCAACCCAGCGACGACGACTAAAAACAGCAGAAACGATTCGAAAACTACCCGCGAAAATCTTCCACGATTTCGACACCACTGCTCGCACCGATTCGCTCCGCGCCCGCGTCGAGCATGGCCTGCGCTTCTTCGTAGTCGCCGATGCCGCCGCTCGCTTTGACGGGGAGATACTCCGCCATCAGTTCTACGTCCTCGATTTCCGCCCCCCCATCCGCAAAGCCAGTCGAGGTTTTGACGAACGTGGCGTCTGCCTCCTTGGCTAATCGGCAGGCGTCGTGTTTTTCCTCGTCAGTGAGCAATGCGGTTTCGATGATGACTTTCACCGGAATCGGCACCGCCGCGACGAGTTCCTCGATGTCGGCTTTCACCGCGTCGTGGTCGCCCGCCTTCAGTCGCCCGACGTTGATGACCATGTCCAGTTCGTCCGCGCCGTCATCCCACGCGCCGACCGCTTCGTCGCGTTTCGCGTCGATTGCGTGCTGTCCGTGCGGGAACCCGACGACCGTTGCGAGGGTCACGTCCGGTGCGTACTCCGCCGCCTCCGAAACGTAGCATGGTGGGATGCAAGCGTTCATCCCGTATTCTTTTGCTTCGTCAAGGACTGATTCGACAGCTTCGAGCGTCGTTTCCGGCCCGAGAACGGTGTGGTCGATTGCGCCAGCGAGTTCGGCTTCGTTCATAGCGGGCGGATGAACCGGCGGGGTAAAAATCCCGCTATCGACCGGGCATGGACTACGGGAATTTGCGATTCCCGACGTTTCGATAACTGCCACCGCCGCGGACGTTTCGCCGGACTATCTTTTTGTTCGTGACCATCGTACCGAAACCCATGGAACGCGACATTCACCCCGCCGTCACCGACGCCGCGGACGACATCGCCGACATGGAGATTCGCGGTGCGGCGACGATCGCCGACGCCGCCGCGGCGGCGCTCGGCGAACAGGCGGAGGCGAGCGAGGCCGAAACCCCGGAGGCGTTCCGCGCGGAAATACGAACCGCGGCCCGCGAACTCCACGAAACCCGCCCGACTGCGGTGAGTCTGCCGAACGCCCTCCGATACGTCCTCCGCGGAATGCGCGGCGAAACCGTCTCCGAACTCCGAGCGAGCGTCATCGAGGGGGTGGTCGAGTTCCGTCGAGAACTTGACCACGCGCAGGACAACCTCGGCCAAATCGGAGCGAACCGCCTGCGAGACGGCGACACCATCATGACGCACTGCCATTCGACTGACGCCCTCTCCTGCGTTCGTCACGCCCTAGAAGACGGCAAGGAAATCAGCGCCATCGTCAAGGAGACGCGCCCGCGAAAGCAGGGCCACATCACCGCGGGGCAACTCCGCGAGTGGGACGTTCCGGTCACGCTCATCGTGGACAATGCGGCCCGGCGGTATCTGGACGACACCGACCACGTCCTCGTCGGCGCGGACTCGATTGCCGCGGACGGAAGCGTCATCAACAAAGTCGGAACCTCCGGACTGGCGGTCAACGCCCGCGAACGCGACGTTCCGATTATGGTCGCGGCCCAAACTCTGAAATTCCATCCGGGGACGATGACGGGCCACACCGTCGAAATAGAGATGCGGGACGAGGCGGAAATTCTGCCGGACGACGAACGCGAAGAAATCGGGGACGTAACCGTCGAAAACCCGGCGTTCGATGTGACACCGCCGCGATACGTGGACGCAATCGTCACGGAGCGCGGCCAGTTCCCGCCCGAAAGCGTCGTGACGCTGATGCGCGAGTTGTTCGGCGATTACCACGCCAGCGAACCGTGGGAGCGATAGGTCGGCGTCGAACTGGTCACTGCCGTCAAACTATCACGAGGGGTGCAGACAGACCGCAAACCTTTCCACACCTCCGTTCACCTGTCGGTGTATGGTACTGCCGGAAGGGTTTGCACTCCCATCGCTGGTTTATCTTCTCCCGCTTTTACTGGCGGTCGGTTCCGTCGCGTGGGCGCTCTGGCGCGTGAAACCGACCATTTCGGAACGGACAGTCGTCGCACTCGCCCCGTGGATGGTCGTCGGAGCAGGACTCCACGCACTCTATCAAGTCCGGTTCGTTCCGGAAAGCCTCGCGCCCTTACTCGGAACGCCCTCGGTGTATCTCACGACGTTCGTCGTCGCCGGAGTTGTCTGGTTGTTTTCTCTCCGACGACGCAAGAATTCGGTTCCACAGACGCTCGCAGGAGTCGGGACTGCGGCCATTCTCCTCGTCGTCGCCGTCGCGCTCTGGTACGGGGTTCAAAACGATAGCCTTCGCCTCTTTTGGCCCTTCGTCGCGCTCGTCGTCGCCGTGGTGCTGACCGGCCTGCTCTGGGCCGGAACGCAGTTTTTCTACCCCCACGTCGCCGTCATCACCGGCGCTGTCGGCGTCCTCACGCTGTTCGGCCACGCACTCGATTCCGTCTCGACCGCGGTCGGTATCGACGTTCTCAACTTCGGTGAGCGAACGCCCGTCTCCCGCGCCATCCTCGAATTTGCGGAACTGCTTCCGACCGCCGACGCTATCGGCGTCGGGTGGTTGTTCATCCTCGTGAAACTCGCCATCGCGGAGTTCGTCGTGATTCTGTTTGCCGACTACGTCGCGGACGAACCGGCGGAAGGCTATCTCCTCCTTGGCGTCGTCGCCGCGGTGGGATTGGGGCCGGGTGCGCACAACCTCATTCTGTTCGCTATCACGGGATAAGGGGTCTTCTTTGCCGATTCCGGCACAATCATCAGGATTTTTTACTAGTACCGTCTATCGAAGCAGTATGCCGTCCACGAACCGCGAGGGGGAACTACTTTGGTTCGAGTCGTAACTGCTGGCCACGTCAACTGGGATGTGACGCTTCGGGTGGACGCCCTTCCCGTCTCCGACGGCGAGGCGCGCATCACGTCCCAACAACGCTCCGGGGGCGGAAGCGCCGCAAACGTCTCCGTTGCGCTGTCGAGGATGGACGTTTCTACTGGACTCGTCGGGAGCGTCGGCACCGACGAACACGGACTGCTCGTCCGTCGGGAACTGAAAGCGGAGGGGGTAGATTGTGAACACGTCCTCGAAGTCGAGGGGAAAGAAACGACGACGAAGTACCTCATCGTGGACGAGGGGGGCGAACTGATGGTGCTCGGCAACGACGGCGCGAACGAAGCAGTTTCACCGGGCGACGTAAACGAAGCATACGTTCAAAACGCGAAACACCTCCATTTGACCAGTCAGCGCCCGGACAGCGCGGCGGAACTCGCCCGAATTGCGACCGAAGCGGGAGTTCCAGTCAGTTTCGACCCGGGGCGCAGACTCACCGACCGGGATTTTTCACGGGCACTCGCCTACTCCGACATCGTCTTTCTGAACGACCGCGAGGCGAAAACCCTGCTGGACGAGGATTTAGAACACCCGTCATCGGAACTTCACGGCCGCGTCGTCGTCATCAAGCACGGAAGCGACGGCGCGCGAGTGGACACGACGAAAGGCGTCTACACGCATCCCGGATTCGGTGTCGAATCGGTGGACACGACCGGCGCAGGTGACGCCTTCGCCGCGGGATTCATCACCACGTTCCTCGATTCGGCGGATTACGAACGAGCGTTGGAGTTCGCCAACGCTTGCGGTGCACTCGCGTCAATGGCACCCGGCGCTCGCACCGCACCGACGAAAGAACGCGTCGGACGGTTCCTCGACGAGCAGTTTTCCGGCGATTCTAAGCAGGGCTAAAAGTCAGTCGGCCCGTCTGCGCTCTGAACTAACCATCCTCCTCGAATGCCGCAGGCCTCTCGAACTTCGTAGACGATTTCGGTTTCGTCTCCCATTCTGTCGCCGCCGTCGACCGATTCCACGCGGAGCGGAACGTCCAACGTATCGCCACAACAGCCAACATCGAGGAACTCCTCCCAGACGTCGCCCTCGTGAACCTCGCCTTTCGTCTTCCTGAGGTAGGCGCGGAACGGACGTTCGTTGAGTTGGAACTCGCCCCAACTGCTCAGGTCTTCGGGGTACGAGACGGCGACCCGGGTCGCCGTCTCGCCCGTCGGTACGGTTGCTTCGGTCGTCATGCGAACGAATAGGACGCGGGGACGTATATCGGTTTTTGCGGGTTTGGTGGATTTCACACCGCGTCGATTTCCGGCCTTTCCGCTTTCACGCGACAGGTCTGGCCACAGTAATTAAGAAGGCTTATTCAGGGTCATCACGCACCCATCCATCATGGTAGAGTTTCAAGTACCGGAGGTCGATTACACCCGGTACTCGAACCGGCAACTCGCGGCGGTGCCGCTCGCCGTTCTCGTGCTGGCCCTCCTCGTGCTCGCCGGATGGTGGTTGACCACCGGCGCGCCGGTGACGCCCGGCATCGAGTTCACGGGCGGCACCGAGATGCGGATTCAGACGACTGCATCGCAAGCGGAGATAGAACAGTCGTTGAATCCCGTTTCGATTGCACCCGCCCAATCGGCGGACAACGTCTACATCGTAACGTTCCAAGAGACGAACACGCAGGCGCTCGAATCGCAAGCCCAACAGCAGGGCTACGAGGTGACTTCGGTACAAAGCACCTCTGCGAGCTTCGGCGCTAATTCACAGGAACTCGCGCTGTACGGCCTCGCCGCCGCGTTCGTGGGCATGAGCATCCTCGTCTTTCTCATGTTCCGGACGTTCGTCCCGTCCATCGCAATCGTCATTTCGGCGTTCAGCGACATCGTGATTCCGCTCGCGCTGATGAACATCTTCGGTATCAAACTCTCGTTGGGTACCGTCGCGGCGCTACTGATGCTCATCGGTTACAGCGTGGACTCCGACATCCTACTCAACAACCACATCCTGCGGCGGTCGGGTGACTTCTACGAAAGCACCTACCGCGCGATGCGAACCGGTGTGACGATGACGCTCACCTCCATCTCGGCGATGACCGTAATGGCGCTCGTGGCGTTCTTCTTCGGCATCGACCTGCTCACGTCCATCGGCGTGGTGCTCGTGCTGGGACTGGCAACTGACCTAATGAACACCTACATGCTCAACTTGAGTCTCCTTCGCTGGTACAAATACGAGGGGATAGCGCGATGAGTCTTCGAGAACAGTGGCGAGTCATTTTCCTCGTCGTCCTCCTACTGGGAAGCGCGTTCGCGCTGTTTGCACCGCAGGGAACCGTCTCCGGCGGTAGTCAAAACGAGGCGTTGACGACGGACGACGGCCCGACCAATTTAGAATACGGGCTTGAACTGGCAGGCGGAACGCGAATCCGAGCGCCGGTTCACGGCGTCACCGCCGAGGACGTTCAGCTTTCGAACGGAACGAGCGAATCCGAGATTCAGAAAGCCGTCGCCGGAAACATCGCCAACGCAGAGCAAAGCGACGTGATGATTCGCCAGAGCCAAGACGGAATCACCGTCGAAGTGCTCACGAACAACGTCACGGTGAACCAACTGGAATCCGCGCTCGACGAAGCGGGCATCGAACACGGAACGGTTCGTGAGGGCGTGACCCAGACGACCCGCGACGAAATCGTTCGCACTTTGCGAGACAAGATTTCGGAGTCCGGGCTTGCCGGTGGTCGGGTTCAAGAAGTGACCTCGTCCGGCGACCACTTCATCCAAATCGAGATGCCGAACACGGACCAGTCGGAGATGAACGACTTGGTCACGGAACGCGGTAAAGTGACCGTCGTCGCTCACTACCCGACCGGTAACGGAAGCTACAACAACACGACGGTGCTTGAGAAGGAGTCCATGACGAACATCGGTCAAGCGGAGGAAAGCCCAGATGGTGATGGTGCGTTCGTCTCTGTTACGCTCACCGATTCCGCCGCGGAGGAATTTACCCGCTTGATGAACGAGCGAGGATTCACCAGTAGCGAAGGAATTTACGCCTGTAACTATCCACAAGAGGACGCCAGTCAAGGCGGGTACTGCCTATACACAGTCGTAGACGGTGAAGTCGTCTATGGTGCATCGATGAGCGACGACCTTGCACCGTCCATCCGAAACGGTGAGTTCAAGCAACAACCATCGTTTACGATGACGACGAACAACATTTCCGACGCTCGCCAACTGCAGATTAACCTTCGCGCTGGTGCGCTCCCGGCGGCCCTCGACACGCAGGAAGGAACGACCACCTACCTCGCGCCGAGCCTCGCTACGGAGTTCAAACTGTACTCGCTCGTCGCGGGCATCGCCGCAGTGCTGGCCGTGAGCGGCACGGTGTTCCTCCGGTACGGAAAACCGAAAGTCGCGCTCCCGATGATAGTCACCGCGCTCTCAGAGGTGGTCATCCTCCTCGGCATCGCGGCGGCAATCGAGTTACCGCTCGACCTGTCGCACATCGCGGGATTCATCGCCGTCATCGGAACCGGGGTGGACGACCTCATCATCATCGCCGACGAGGTGATGAGCGAGGGTAACGTCCACTCCTCGCGCGTCTTCCAGTCGCGCTTCCGCAAGGCGTTCTGGGTCATCGGGGCCGCCGCCGCGACGACCATCATCGCCATGAGTCCGCTTGCAGTGCTGTCGCTCGGCGACCTCCAAGGGTTCGCCATCATCACCATCCTCGGTGTACTCATCGGGGTGCTCATCACCCGCCCGGCCTACGGTGACATCCTGCGGTACCTGCTGACGGACAAATAACCGGACAACTGCGTTTTACGATTCGCTCCTCTGCTGTTTCTCCACCCTGAGTCGTCGCGTTCGACCACGACGGTTCGAAAAAACAATCCTCAAAACTGGTCGAGCGCGGACTGCTCGCAGGCCGACAGCGCGTCTTTGCTGGTCTGCCACGACGCGCGAGCGCAATCCGGCAGTTCGCCGTGGGATTCGACGTACTCCCGAAGAAACGCCCGCGTTTTCGGGTCGCTGGGGTAGCCGCTTCCGACCTCGCCGTGTTTTTCGGCGAGTTCGGCGACATGGGCGTCCCGTTCGACTTTGGCGACGATGCTGGCCGCGCCGACGATTGCGTGCGTTTCGTCCGCGCCGTGCTCTGCCGTGATTTCGATCGGATGGCCGATTTCCTCGGTAACCCGCCGCGCGAACCGCGATTCGCTGGTGTCGCAGGCGTCCACGATTCCCGTCGCTCCCTCGTCCGCAACCTGCGAGATTGCCCTTGCATGGGCTTCGACAGTTAGCGTGTTCATGTCCGTCTCGGGGTCGTCGATGTGACTGGTCGGGATTTCGGCCACGCCGATTTCGATTGTGTCGTCCGCTCGGAACTGCTCCGCGAACGCCTCCCGGCGCTCCGGTGAGATGGTTTTCGAATCGCCGATTCCCGACGGGAGATTTATCTCGTCTTCGACTTTGACCGCCGTGGCGAACATCGAACCCAACACCGGCCCTCTGCCCGCTTCGTCTACCCCGAACACGGGTAGAGGGTTGGCGGGGAATTACATGGGCGTTTCTGATTTGGATGGGACGTGGTAGTTGCTACGTTTCTGGAGTTTTGAGCCGACAGCGTGACAGACTCAGTGACAAGACTGGTGTGATAGAAATCACGAGTCGTAGGCCACGCCTGCGAAAGAATCCGTCTTTCGCGGTACCGGAAAACCAACGGTTTCCGTCGCTCGCAGACGCGAAGCGCCGCATTCGGTCTGCTCGTTCGGTCGCCCGTTCCCACCGGAAGAGCTTCAAAATCGCTCCGCGATTTTGAAACGACCCAACCGCAGGGCGGACAGGCCACTGGCCTGCCCGCCAAACCAAATTTGGCCTGCCGTTTTTCGGTGGAAATTCGTCCTTCTGAAAGCTGTGGTCAGTTCGTCCAGTCACTTGGCGGGCGAGTGCGCCGCACTCGCCCGCCCGCGGATTTGGCCGGGAACGGGCGAACGTTGGAATGAACGAGTGGCGAAGCCACGAGTGACTGACCACGTTCGGGCGTGGCTTGTCGTCGTGATTTGCAACCACATTGTCTTCACAACCGATTTAGTCTCAAAAACCCACAAATCCACCGAGAAAAGCCGACAGACAAAATCCTCTGGCGCGGTCTAGACGTCGTCCAAATCGACCAGATGAACCGATTCCGGAATCAGTTTCACCGCCGATTCGGGCCACCCGCGATGGGCCAGCGTAAACTCGGTTTCGGGGTTTTCCTCGACCAGTCGAACCACGCCGCGGGCCGCGGATTCGTAGGCATCCGTGTCCACCCGGTCGGGAACCTCCGCCGTCAGGGGATACGTCTCGGAGAGCGCGCGGGGGAACGGCCCGAACGGCGGGACGACGTTCCACGATTCGTCGTATCGACTGCTCGGGTTGCCCTCCGTCAGGAGGACTCGGCCTTCGGGATTCAGGCGCGACAGTCGTTCGTGGTGGCGCACGACTTCGGGGCGGTAGGCGCTCTCGCTGGAGAGGTAGAAGAAGGTTCCTTTGGAGGCGGGGTCGGCGCGTTCGAGTTGTTCCGAATGTTCGACCAGCGCGCGGTAGCCGTCCAGCATGGCGGGATGAGCGCGGGCGCGGTTTTCCACCAGTTCGAGCAGGTTGCCCGACCGAATCGCCTGCTTGATGGTGCGAATCTCCTCGTAGGTGACGTGAAGGTTGTGTTCCGCGAGTTGTTCCTCGCGCTCCCTGTCGCCTAACTCCCGGATTTCCTCGGGCGTATTGTTTGCACAGATGGGACACGAACAGGGGAAGTATTCGAGGTCGTCCAACTGCTCGGTGCCGCGAACCGTCAGATAGCGGTCGTCGCGGGCGTAAAGCGCATACGCCGCCGAATCGAACAGGTCACAGCCCATCGCAACCGCCAGCGCGAACATCATTGGATGGCCCGCTCCGAACAGGTGAACGGGGGCGTCCGCACCCAGTCCGCGCTTCGCTCCCGCGACCATCTCTACCATGTCGCCGTACCGGTATTCGTTCATCAGGGGAACGACCGCGCCGACCGGGAACACGTCCAGCGTGGTTCCGTAGGCGTGTTTTCCAGCGTCTTCCCGCAAATCAGGGTACGTCGAACCCTGTACCGGCGCGTTGACGAGCATGTCGCCGACATCGACGGTTTCGGCCAGTTCGAGGCGTTCCTGCGTGGTTGCCAGTTCGTCTTCTGCCTGCTCGCGGTCTACGTCTGGGGGCGTCGGGATGTCCACCGGAGTTCCGATGTCCGACCCAACGTCGTGTTGGAACTGGAGGATTTCCTCGGTCGTCACGCTGATTTCGCCGTACTCTGCGAGTTGGAACGACCCGGAGTCGGTCATGATCGCACCGTCGAAATCGAGCAGTTCGTGCAGTCCCACGTCGAGGGCTTCCTCGCGGAACTCGTCGCTCTTGTAGAGAATGTAGGAGTTCGTGATGAGGATTTCCGCGCCGAACTCGGACTGGAGTCGGGAGGGTTCGACGGTGATGACGTGCGGGTTGACGACCGGCAAAAGTGCAGGGGTTTCGACCGTCACACCAGCGCGCGGGACGGTGAGGTCCCCGATTCGACCCGCCCCGTCTTGGGCGCGGAGTTCGAAAATATCTCGTTCCATTACCGCGTCGTTGCCACGGTGGCGGTGTAAGAATTGCGCTGTTAGGCCAGCGGGAAGAGCGAGGAAAGAACGAGGACGGTGACGATTCCCGTCACGGAGATAAGTGTCGTCAGGACAGTCCACGTTTTCAGCGTCTCACTCTGTGTTAGTCCGCCGATTTCCTTGACCAGCCAAAATCCGCTGTCGTTGTACCACGAGCAGATGTTTCCACCAGCGCCGATGGCCATGACGAGGTAGGCGGGGTGAACCGCGAGTTGGGCCGTCTGGGGCGCGACGATACCCGCAGTGGTCAGCATGGCGACCGTCGCGGAACCCTGTGCGATTCGAATCGTTGCCGCGATGACCCACGCCGTGACGAGCAACCCGATGTCGAGTCCCGAGAGCGCGCCGGAAATGTAGCCGCCGACGCCCGCCGCCGCGAGCATTCCACCGAACGCGCCGCCGGTCGCGGTGATTGCCGCGATGTTACCGCCGTTTTTCAGTGCGTCCGTGAGTTCGTCCGACCACAGCTTCTGCCCGAGGTCGCGCGAACGGAGGAACGTCACGGCGGCGACGATGGCGGCCACCGTCAGCGCGAAGTTGGGATTCCCGAGGAAGTTCGTCACGGGTGCAATTTCGTTCAGCGCGGACTGAGAAATCGCCGATGTGAGCCAACCGGGGAGTTCGCCGTAGGATTCCCGCAGGGTCGTCGTGATGGTGTTCGACCCGACGAGAACGACCGCGAGGAGGATGGGCAGAAGCGATTCGAACATCCCCGGGAGGGCGCTCGTTTTGCGTTCTGAGAGTTCCGCCAAATCAGACCCTTCCGTGTCCATCGAATCTCGGAGCGGGATGTCGAGTCGCGCGTTAATCCAGTGGCCGTAGGCGAGTCCCCCGACCAGTGCAGAGGGGATGGCCACCGCGAGTCCGACTAGAATCGTCGTGCCGAGATTGACGCCGATTTCGCTCGCCACCGCCAACGGGCCGGGCGTCGGGGGGACGAAAACGTGGGTCGTCGCCGCGCCAGCGCCGACGACCACGAGGAAGAGGGTGTAGTTTTTCCCGATGCGACTCCGCATCGACCGGGCCAAGGGGGCCATGAGGTAGAACACGTTGTCGAAGAAGACGGGGATCGAAAGCAGGGAACTGCTTCCCCACAGCGCGTACTCGGCATTGTCCCGTCCGGTCAGCGAGACGAAGCCGCGAACGACGCGTTCCGCCGCGCCGCTCGACATCATCGACTTTCCGATGACTGCGGCCATCAGAATCGGTATCCCGATTCCGGCCATCTCCTCACCGAATGTGGTTGCGACGGTTGCCGGAACTTCCCCGGCGGGAATCTCCGGGGCGATGAGTCCGACGGTGAACGCCGCAATCAGCAGGCCGATGAAGGCGGGCAAATCCAAGTACACGAGCAGGAGGACGACGACTGCGACACCGACGACGAATGCGACCAGCGGGGTAGGTAGCAGTGCCATGTGTCTCCCATCCACTCAATACCGATATTTATAACCCTAGTTCATGGAAAAGGTAATGAGTATGTCCATAAGGAATTATCGTCTGGGTCAGGCTCACTCGTCTGAGCCGAACGTTTCGTAGTAGCTCACACCGAGTATTGTTCGACCGTCGTAAACGCCGTCTGCGGTGATTTCCTCTTTCAGCGCGTCGTACGTGGTCGTCATCGAACGAATGCTCTCGTTGTGGTCGAGTTCCTGTTCGCCGGTTGGAACGCAGTCACGTGCCACGAAGTAGTGCATCACGGAGTCGGCGATTCCGTTTGCCGGTTCAACGGTCGTAAGATGCGAGACGCGGTCTGCCTCGTACCCCGTCTCTTCGGTGAGTTCTCGGTGTGCGGACGCTTCGAGGTTCTCGTCTTCTGGTTCGACGCCGCCGACGGGCAGGCCGCGAGAAATGCGCGAAACGGCCTGCCGCCACTCTTCGATGACGACCACGTCGCCGTCCTCGGTAAACGGCAGGATAGCCACACTTTCGGGTTCCGTAAGGTAGTCGAAATCCGTTTTCGTTCCATTCGGGAGGCGAACATCCTCGTGATAGATGTCGAAACCGGGACAGGAGTAGGCGACTTCCGAGTCGAGCGTCTCCCACGCGAGGGGGTCGTCTTCGGCCATGATGAACCCTTTTCGACCGGCGGCAAAGGCACACCGGTCTTCGTCTCGTTTGTCACCTGTGGACTCGGTAGGTGTGACGTACTCCATCCGTGTCGGTTCGTTGACCCAGTAATCCGACGTTGCTACCGAGTCGTGGAGTCGAACGATTCTCGCATTTTATGCCGATTCCCAGTGGATTACTCGGAACGACTCATGGAATCTCGCGTCAGTCGTCGCGGCGTCCTCTCGGCGACGGCGGGCCTCGTAAGCGTCGGCGGAATCCGGACGGGCAAGCAAGAAACGAACCATATCGTCGTTTTCGGCGGCAGTCCGCGGAACGTCATCGAGTACGGGCTGACAGTGAGCGGTCGCCTCGAAAAAAGCGACGAGAGCGGTGGTGCACCAATCGGCGACCGCCACGTCACTATCGACGACGAGGATACGATTTCCCGCGGCGGAACTCACGCGAGCGGGGCGATTGCCGGTGGCGGAGACGCCTATCGGTTCACCGGCCGAATCACCCGGTTCCGAGTTTCGCTGTCGGCGAGTCGGACGAACGACGTTTCGGTGTTTCTGAACGGTCGGCGGGTGCGACCCGCCGACCTCGGGGACGCCCCGGAGGCGGACACGCCAATCGAATTTCTAAACTGCACCACGGCACGCGTGACGGGGAATTTCCGCAGCGTCCGACTGCACACGAGTTTCTGGGACGAGGACGGCCTCGGAACCAACTGGCTCTTCGACGGCCCGATTCGCGGAACGACGCTTCTCAACCCGCGAGCGGAACACGAACCCTATCCGTTCGCCATCGACTCGGTGAGCGTCGATACACGGGAATTACGGACGCCCGGACAGACCGCGAAGTTCACCGCGGACAACCCCTTCGCGGGGCCGTGGTGTCGGGAGCGAAGTGCGCCGGAGCAAACGACGACCGAAAAACCGCCAACTGAACAACCACCGAATGATGACCTGCCGAACCACCTCGTCATTATCGGAGGGGTAGCCCGAAACCCTGCCCGATACGAGTTCGTCGTCGGCGGGAAGGTAGAAAAAACGCGAGACAGCGGCGGTGCACCAATTGCGAATCGCCACGTTACTATCGACCGGACAGATCGAATTTCGGGCCGCCGCGTCCGCGGTGCGGTCGCTGGCGGCGGTGATGCCTACCGATTCTCCGGCCAAATAGAACGATTCAGAGTCGGTCGCGGCGCGAGAGTGTTTTTGAACGGACAGCGGCGACATCCGGACGATTTTGAAATGAACCAAGGTAACGACAATCAACCGATGGACGACGACGGTGAACCGACGGAAAACGGCGACGAATCGACAGAAGACGATAGCGAACCGACCCAAGACGACAACGACCAAGCGAGGCGTATCGAATTTCTCGCCTGCGACCGAGCGCGGGTGACCGGCGAGTTCGAACGAATCGCCATCAGCACGACGTGGTACGCGTCAGACGGCGTTGCGACTTCCTACAACGAAATCGGGCCGGTGAGCGGCCGAACCGAAATCGACGAATCGAACGTCGGCGACGTGGCGGGTGTCGCTGGTTTCGCAATCACCGAAATAAGCGCGTTCGAAGCGAACGCTACCGAACCGACGATTTCGAAGCGACCGCCGAATCTGGACGCCTGTTTGCAGGAAATTCGCCCGGACGACGGAACCGAGACGACGAGCGAAACGACAGCAGAGCAGGGAGGGAGCGAGCGGACGACAGCCGCGACGGACGAACCCGCCCCGGAAACAGAGCAAACCGACACGACAGCGCGACAGCCAGAAATTACCGCGGAACCGCCTGAAGAATCCACCGCGGAACCGACTGCGGAAACGTCGGAACCTGCAACGGAAGCGCCAGCACCGACGACGGAGGAATCTCCGCCGACTGAACAGTCGGAACCGACGCCCGAACCGGAAACCGATACCGTCGGGAGCGGTGAAAACGAAACTGCGTCAGGAAACGAGTCGGAGTAGCTTTCGCCTTCGTTTTGCTGGCAAACCATCAGACGGTTACCGTCGGGGTCTTCGAACGTGACGAAGGGCTGTAACAATCAGACGCTGTCAGTAAGACCGCCGTCCACACGGATGTTCTGCCCGGTCACGTAATTCGCCGCGGGGGAGAGAAGGTATGCGACGGTATCCGCGATTTCGGCGGTTGCCGCGGGTCGTCTCATCGGAATCCGGTCTTTCGTCTCGGCATCGACTTCGTAGCTATCCACGAATCCGGGTAGCACGGCGTTCATTCGAATCCCGTGTTCGGCGTATCGGTCGGCGTAGAGTTTCGTGAAACTGCCGAGGCCCGCGCGAAGCACCGACGAAACCGGGAAGTCACTGCTCGGTTCGAACGCCGAAAACGTGGAGATGTTGACGAACGCGCCACCACTTTGCTGTTTCATAATTGGAGTGACCAAGCGCGCCATCCGAACTGTGTTCAACAGCACGAGGTCAAGTCCGTCGTGCCACTCCTCGTCCGAAATATCCAGCAGGTCGCCAGTTGCCGGGTGGCCCGTGTTGTTCACCACGGCGTCGATACGGCCGTATCGTTCGTTCGCGGCCTCCACGAGTGCAGAGAGGTCGTTCGAGTCGGTCACCGACCCTTCGAATCCGACGCCGCCCACGTCTTCCGCGACATCGACCGCCGACCCGGATTTCGACAGCAAAACGGGCGTGTATCCGTCGTCTGCGAGCGTTCGAGCGCACTCCGCACCGATTCCGCGACCCGCCGCGGTGACGATGGCGACTTTTTGTTCGGTCATACCGGTGAATCGGTGGGTGTCTGCTTGTTCGTTCGGAAACGGGCGAAAATCGGCCGTTTCTGATTCTGCTCTCTGCTCTCCGACTCAGAGAGAAACTTTCGACAGGTCGGCTTCCAACTCGTCGACGTGGTCGTTGTACGCCTCAACGAAGCCCCCGAAATCGTCCACGAGTTCGCGGACGTCCGGCGCGGACGGCGGTTCGTACTGCGAAACGAGGTAGGTGCCGCTCTGCCCGCCGACGCGGAGATAGGAGACGGAACTGTGCTCGCGCTTTAACTCCCACCGTTGGCCGCTGACTCGGGTAGTGAACGTTCCGTAATCCACGCCGTCGTATCGGTGGAGTTCGCCAGCAATCGTGTCGGCGATGTCGCGGATTCGACCGACGATACGGTCGCGCTCCGAAACGACCGAATCGGTCGTGGAAACCGGCGGAAAGTCGGTTTCTACGCCGTCCAGCACGCCTTCTTTCGATTCGACGTGGCGGTTGTACGCTCGCACGAACGCCTCGTAATCCAGCATCGCCTCGGCGAGGTCGTCCGGGTCTGGCGGTTGTTTGGCCGAAACGACGTAGGTTTCGCCGCCCGACTTTCCCTTGTATCGGAGGTACTGAAGGTCGCCGGCCTCGTACTTTACCGTCCACTCCCCGGCGTTCGTGTCGAAGGTCGCTTGGCCGTAATCGCCGCCCTGCAAGAGCGCGAGTTCGCGCGCGATTCCACCAGCGTGTTGGGTGACCGCCGAGACGACTGCGTCCCGTTCCTCGGCGACGCGGGCGGTTTCCGCGATGTCGAAGTCGATTCCTTCGGTCATTCTGTTTGGGTAGGAACCTGCGAGAGATAACGGTGGTGTCTCTGGTTGGGAGACTCCTCGCCGTCGCTCGGTGTGTCGAGAATGCGAGAAAAGTGGGCCAGCGCGAATTCGAACTGGGCAAGACGTTCCTGCTCACTTCTCTTCGGTCGTTCCGCGGGCGTGCGTCTTGCTGGCTCGAATCGCGCCTCTGAATTTCGACTCACGACGCTGGCGACTCGCTTCGCTCGTCAGATAGCGTCGTGAGGTAGAAATGGGCCGGCGCGAATTCGAATCGCGGTTACGGCCACCCGAAGGCCGAAGGATACCAGGCTACCCCACCGGCCCGCAACTGGGAAATGGCGATAGCCGCCTTTAACGGTTCCGGAATTATGGTGTCTGTCGCCGGTATCGGCTAGTAGTCGGCGTATCCCGCGGTGTCGAGGTAGTTATGCGCGACCGTCATCGCGTGATTTCCGTGCAGAAGTTTCGCCCCTAATCGAACGCGCTGGTCGGATTGTTCCGCCAGCAGGTCGGCCTCCTCGTCGGTGAAATCGCCGTGGTCGGAGAGGACGAACAGCGGATTTTCCGGCGGTTCGACATCGACTACGGGACTACCCTCCTCGTGCAGTTCGACGATCGTGGCGTTTTTGCTGGCCGTGTCGAGAACCGCTTCGAAATCGCGTTTCGAGATGTAGACGCCGGGCGTGCTCTCTGCTTCCATATGGCCGATAGCCTCCGATTTCGCCTCCAACGCTTTCCGAATCAGGGCCGCGGTGCTTCGCTCGTCGGGGTTGAGTCGGCGGAGTTCGCTCCCCTCGAATCGAATCGCCAGTTCGTCTTGGAGGACGAGAAAGAGACGCACGCCACTGCGGAAATCGTGGGAGAGGAAAAACGCACTGTTGACACATCGACAGAGGGCGTCGAGTCGCCCCGCCGAACCGGCGAGGTCGTCCAAGGAGAAATCGGGTGTCGTCGGGGCGTCGTGGCCGAGAACGATGAACTGTCGCATGGTCGAATCCTAAACACGACGGCGTAAGTCGCTTGCTGAATCCCGGTCGGGAATCGGTTCGCGTCTACCCGTCGTCTTCGCTAAAGTGCTCGTACACCCATCCTGCCGTGGCGGCAAAGCGTTTGAGATAGGCAATGAGGAAGAGTAAGACGACTTCGTGCAACGCCAGTGACGCCGAAGAAGTGATGCGTTTGTAAAATCGAACTGGGTGCGGTGGAAGGTAGTTTCGCGGATTCAACAGACTCGGCTTTTCGACGCGCTCGGGATGGTATCGCTGCATCTGGGCGCGACCGCGCCCCAGTCGGAAATGCTTGTTCAGCAGTTCGAGTAGCGACGACCGAGCAGGGTGGTACATCGTAATCGCAGGCTGGTAATGCTGGTCGAATCCGGCATCGTACACCCGATTGCCGAACTCCTGGTCTTCGCCGGAGAACAGTCGTTCGTCGAAGCCCCCAACTTCGTCGAACACCGTATCCCGAACGACGAGACAACCGGTTCCCGAGAAATGTTTATCCTCGATATATCTTCGAATCGGAAATCCGAATATCTGGTTGTACTTCGCGGTGAGCGTTTCCTTGCCGTCTTCGATATAGATTTCGACGTTACAGCCCATGTAATCCCAATCGTTCGACTCCATGGATGCAACGGCGTCTTCGAGCCACGTCTCCTCGACGGTCATGTCGGCGTCGATAAACGCCAACAGCGACCCTTTCGCTTGCGGGATTGCGGCGTTGCGTGCGGCCGCAGGGCCTTGTACTTCGTCTGCGACCAGCAGATTCACGAGGTCGGGAAACCGTTCTGCGTATTTCCGCACGACATCTCTGGTGTTGTCAGTAGATCCGTTATCGGCGACCAGTATCTCGTATCCCTCGGGAGAATACGTCTGATTCGTGACAGCATCGAGAGTCATCCGAATCCCCCTCGGGTCGTTGTATACGGGGATGATGACAGAGACAAACGGCCGCTCGGAAGCCATATCATCAGACTGTTCTAGCACGCTTATAGCCCCTTCGGTTCCGTAAACACGCGACTCGTGACGCCTGATACGTGTCCGCTCGGCACACGGTCGTCAGAATGAACGTTTCGTGATATGCTGTCCTGTTCCTGTTGCTCATCGTCGATACGCTGGTTCCCGATTCGTCCGTCCTGTGTTCGTATCATGTAACACGCTACCGCACCGCAGTCGCTCCCCGGTACCCGATTTCGACCCAATTCGGACCTGATTGTAGACGACGCTACTCCGGAACCGAGTATAAAAATTGTGGCAGGTAACGGTCACTAATTGACGACCGTCGCCCGTTCTTCTACGGTTCCGGACACCGAAACTCCGGCGTTGATACGCACGCCAGACCCCACGAGCGTCCCCGGTTCGAAGCTCGCGTTGCCTCCGACGTGGACGCGGTCAGCGAGGAGCGCACCGAGTTGTTGGTCTTCGTAGATACTGCCGTTCGCCTGAACGGCAGTTGGCCCGCCGGGTATCGTACATCCTGCACCGAGACGGACGCCTTGGCCGGTGACACAGTCCACGAGTGTCGCGTTCGCACCAACCCGTGTATCGCTATCGAGAACGGAATGTTGGACGACGGCGTTCGAACCGACTATCGTGTGCTGGCCGAGCGAGACGAACGGGCCGACGACCGCACCGGGACGAACGTCGCAGTCGGAACCGACGACGACCGGCGGTTGAAGCACCGCCGAATCGTGAACTCGTGCGGTGTCCGCGACCCAAACGCGTTCGTCTCGGTGCGCTCCGCTTTGCGGGTTGCTCATCTGTTTTCGAACGAGCAGTTCCCTGTTTAGGTCGAGCAACTTCCACGGATGGGTTGCATTGACCCACAGACCGTCGGTTCGGACACCGTGGATTTCGACATCCGCATCGGTGAGGCGAGAAAGCGTGTCCGTCAGTGATACCTCGCCCGCGACGGTCGGCGTGGCTTCGATGGCCTCGAAGATTCGCTCGTCAACGGCGTAGACGCCAGAATTGAGCAGTCGGTGCTCGTTGTCGGGCGATTCCGCAATTTTCCGAACGCGTGTTCCATCCAGTAGAACGGCGTCGTGTTCGCCAATGGTGTCGCGCTCCACGACGCCGACTGCGGCAGTCGAGTCAGCGCGCGCGAATGCATCACGAACAGCTGAAACCGTCTTCGAGTCGATTATCTTGTCACCTTCAACGACGAGGAAGACGTCGTCTACCTCGTCGCGGGCGGCGAAAAGCGCGTGCCCGCTCCCGAGTTGTTTGTCCTGTTCGACGTAGTTGATTCCCACTCCGCGATGTTCCGAGCCGAAGTGGTCGCGCACGCAATTTCCGCGGTATCCCACCACGAGATGGATTTGTCTCACTCCAGCTTCCACGAGCGCGTCGAGAACGTGTTCCAGTATCGGACGAGTCGCCGCAGGAAGCATCGGTTTCGGTCGGTGTCGAGTCAGTGGTCGAAGTCGTTTCCCTTCCCCCGCCGCCAACACGACAGCAGAACTGGCTGTCATAGAGAGCAAAGTCAACGACCACCGATTTCAGCGTTCGGGGCGCACTCTCGGCGCGTTCGCGTTAAGATGGCATTAAAATGAACGAAAAATCACGCCGCGACGATAAGCTCACTCAACACCGCCAGCGCTCCGAGGCCGACCCAAACGCCGCAAAAGGCGAGTTGTTCGACCACCCGAAGCAAGCCATCGATAATGTGATAGCCGACGGCGGCACTGGCGACGAGGGCGACGAGCGACCGATTCGACATTAGGTTGATGTGGTCGGTGGGAATGGAAAGGAATTCGATTTCGACGTCAGAGTTTGTTCTAGAGAGCGGTACACATTTATCCCCGGTCTGACTGTGTTTTCCTAACTAAACATGGCTGAGTTGGTGGACGCATCTCCGGAAGTCAAACGCGTTCTCGAATCGTTCCTTGACGATTTGGAAGGTCGGCTTTCGACGCACGATTTGGAAGACGTTTTACAGGATTCGTTTGGGAACCTCACGAGCAAGCATCTCGGGATGAAACCCGAAACGCACGCCGAGGAGAAGTTGATTTATCCACTCCTCGAAGCGGTCGGATTAGCGGTTGAAAAACAGCCGTATGGGGAAAAAGGCGGACAGGCCGCGTGGCCGGATTTTTCGCTGATGAATCTCGACACGTTGGTTATCGGTGAGAACAAGAAACTGAACGAAGTAGAAACAGGAGTCCCAGAACTCAAGGATTATCTCGACAGGAAATCCATCGGAGCGGAGTACGGTATCGTCACGGACGGATTTACGTGGTATGTCAAAAAAATCGAACTCGGTGGCGACTTCACGGAGTATCCGGATGTCGAGGAAATCGACCTCCGCGAGGCGATTCTTTCGATTGCTCGTGAGAAGGAGTACATCGGTTCACGAGATGTTTCTCCCGTCGATGTTGATGATACGGTCACGGAGTTTGCCGAAACGTTCGGTCGAGATTCGTTCAATCATCGACTGTCCCAGACCGCGCCGCGAGAGATTCGGGACAAACGAAAACGCGACGTGGAGGCGTTTTACGAACTCTACATCGAACTGTTGTTTGGTGAGAGTGACAAGCACGAATCGGAGTATGAGACATGCCTGATGGACGACATCGAAGCACCGCCGGGGACGACCGAACGGGACAAACGTCTCTTTGCGATTTCGCTGATGAACCGCCTACTGTTCGTGAAGTTTCTCGAACAAAACGACATTCTGGACGACGGATTCCTGCGCGAGCGCGAACAGTTCTACTCGGAAAACGTCGAAGAAATTCCTGACTCACTCTATGATTTCGCGCTCAAACCGCTGTTCTACGACCTGTTGAACACGGACAAAGACGGCCGTCTCACGAAGCATCGGAACCCGGATTCGTGGTTTGACGAGGTGCCGTACCTCAACGGCGGTCTGTTCCGAGAGACGATTCCGCAGGAGGGGAAATTCACCGTTCGTGATCGAATCCTCCCCGAAATCATCACCGACCTCGTGGAGGGGAGCAACCTCGAACTGGACGGAAAGGAGTTCGACCCCGCGATTTTAGGGAGCGTGTTCGAGAAAACCATCAACCACATCGAACAGGAGCGAACCCAGAAGGACATCGGGGCGTACTACACGCCGAACGACGTGACGAAAATCGTCACCGAGCAGTCGGTTGACCCGAAAATCAAGGACGTACTGGCCGAGGTGTTCGCCGAGAGTGTCGGAGACGACGAGGAGGATATTACGCAAGCACGGAAATATTTCGACGGTGTCTCCCTCGCGGACGTGCTTTGGAACGTGGAGGAAGGAACGGAAAGTGTCCTCAATCCGGGGAAGAACCAGACCACAATCGACTTCGGGGACGAATCCACGCTCGAAACCGCGCTCGCGCAACTGCGCGAACTCAAGGTCATCGACCCGGCGTGTGGTTCCGGCCATTTCCTCACCACGTCGATGGACGAAATCCATCGCGCACAAGAGTCGCTTTTGCGAGGGCTGAACGACGGTGATGCCCCGGAGGCGGAAGACCGATTCCGCGAAAAGAAGCAACTCGCGCTTCACTCGATTTACGGCGTGGACGTGGACAAGGTCGCGGCGGAAATCGCAAAGCTTCGCATCTGGCTAAAAATCGTGGAGGACAACGGCTGGAAAGAGGCGTTCGGTCGCCTGCCGAACATCGACGTGAACATCACGGACGGAAATTCGCTGGTCGGACTCCCCATGACGGGGTCGTTCGACGACACCCACGCTTGGACGGACGACATGACCGAAGTCGAGGAAAAGCGAATCAGATACAAGGAAACAGGGGAGGGTGATCCCCGCGAAATCGAGGCGTTCATGGACGAAGAGGTTCGGCCCGAACTGAACCAGCAGTACCTCGATTTGTTCACCAAACCCGTCAAAACCAGCATCGAGGACGAAGAGGAGTTCGAGCGCGTGATGCAGTCGCTCGAAGACGACACCCTCTACCCCGCAATTTCCCTCCTGCGAGTCAAACGCGAGGACGGCGACGCCTTCGGGGAGGACGAAACCGAAACTCTCGAAGACATCGGCTTTTCGGTGTACACGAAAAGTGCCAAAATCGACCTGTCGGAGTGGGAGAGTACGCAGAAGCGAATCGCCACCAACGAGGGCGAGGAGTACGACGTAAGCGACTCCATCGAAACCTTCCGCGACCTCATTCAGGGCGAGTACGTTTTCTCGGAAGTCCAGCGCCGCCCCCTCAACTGCGATTTGGACGACATCCTCGGCAAGCCGTTCCACTGGGTCGCGGAGTTCCCCGAAGTCGCCGACGGAAACGGCAATTCGGCCGCCATCGACTTCGACATCGTGCTGGGCAACCCACCCTACGGGGACTTGCTGAGCGACGAAGAGAAGATGTTCATCTCCACCTACGAAACCAGCGACATCAACGACATCTCCGCGAACTTCGTGGAACGACAGTTGCAGTTGCTTGAGGATGGTGGGTACTTCGGGAACGTGACGACGCTGAGATTGGTGTATCAGAGTTCGATGGAAGAGTTCCATGACCTACTGCGAGAGAATATGCCTGAATCAAAAATCGCCTGTTTCGCCAAACGTCCCACAAAAGTATTCGAAGGTGCGGAGGTTCGAATTGCGATTATTACTGGCAAAAAAGCAGATATAGAAGAGGGGGATATTCTCACAAGCGAATATCTCCGATTTAGCAAAAACGACAGAGATGAGCGCTTCTCAATTCTGGAATATCAAGATGTGGATGGTCTGATTCTTCGGGATAAAATTGGCGGCAGCTCAGGCAAGTACGAAGTTCTCCCGAAGATAGGGAATGAAATGATTCGAAATATCCTTCTCAAACTTCGTGAAAACTCAAGAGGTCAATCAAGCACCGTTTTCCGCGAGAGGATATTGGATGATGAAACCGAATATGTCGTTTGGCGACGTGAAGGTCTTGACTACTGGACGAATCCAATGTTGGGGGAACTGTATTCTGCTCGTGAAGTCAAACCGATGTACTTCGAAACTGAGCTTGAACAACGAGGTGGATTCTTGCTTATTAGCTCTTCACTGTTCTATCTGTACTGGGTTGTTTACGGAAATATGCACCATCTCAACTGGGGTCAGATAGAAGCATTCCCATTCCCGTCTCATGAAGAGCTTGAGAAACATGAAAAAGAGATATTTGAACTCTCTGAAGAACTTTGGACAGGAATGAAACAGGGATTCAACAAGGAACTGAATCAGTTCAACTACCAGCCACTCAAGCCGACAATCAATAAGGCAGAGAAAATTTTTGGAGAGATATATGATCTCTCCAAAGATGAAGTTCGCTATCTTCAGAAATACCACTCGCAGTACGGACGCTCTGGTTCAGACAACGAACAAATTTCTGAGTATTAGGCTATACGTCGAACTTTTCTTTCAAATGTTTGATTACTAGTTCTTCCCTTCTTTCAACGAACTCTGGGAAGTTCTCATAATCATAGAGTCGGCTTTCACTTGGAATCAAATGCGTCTCGAAATATTCACTGTCACGCGTTTTTATCCACTCTTTGAAATCTAAGTCACTTTTCTCAGCATTTTCTGTATCCGTCAATAGCTGTTTATTAGCAACACTGTCCCGGAGTTCGTGGCACTTCTGTGCCTGTTCGTAGGTGAGTCCATAATCGTCCATCAGTGTCTTTATTTTCAACTTTGACTTTGGGAATATGTGATCCTCATGATACTGAGACTCACGTCGTGCTGTATGCGGGTAGTGCATCAAGAGGAGGAGCGAGAAACCTTTCATACTCCTGTTCCGGAGCAGACTTCGAATTGTATCTTCGTCTAACCCGACGGGTCTTCCGTTTCCACGCAACTCTTCATTAATTTCCTCAATAGGGAATTCATCATTTTCTGCCCTCTGCAATGCTCGACGTGTACCCACTATCGGTTCCTCGCCAATCGAGAATGTTCCATTAACAATCATCGAACAGAGCCAGAATAGAATATTCCGCCTCGTCTCTTTCTTCACTTCAGAGCCGTCAACTAATTTCGGGTTACCATTCTTGTAGAAATAGTAGGCGATTGGGAGTGGTGCTCGAATGCTAGTCAATCTTTGCTTGTTGAAACCAAACTCAACGAGAAGATCAATCGCTCGTATTAAGGCCTCCCGAACGCCTCCTTGCTCCCAGTGATTTTTCATCACTTGAGCAGTCTCCTCGTCAAAACTTTTCAGACTATATCCTGCCGAAACATCTGAAAGAAGGAGTAGACCTCGTAACACTAAACTAACGTCAAATTTGAAATTCGCTTCTTCGTGTCTGTCGTTAAGTCGGTCTACGAAATGTGTCAATTCTTCACGAGCATCAATCCCATCTTCGTTACCATCCGCCCACTGTGAGGTAATTATTGATAGTAATATCTCTGTTTTGCTAAGTTGTGTTCCTCCTTCGTTCGCACGAATAAATATGTCTAAAACTCTGTCGTGGTTTTCCTTTGTCTCGGTGTGATATGTTATAGTATTTGTTTCGTGAATCGCATCGTATAATGACTCTAGATTATGGAATATTTTTCGGAATTGATCGTTACCCAAGCCCAAGTCGGAAATTCTTTCATCAATCTCTCCTGACTCTTCATAGACGTCGTCCCTCTCGTTAAATGATAGAATCTTACTCACATCATACCAGTATTCCTCTGTTGAAGGGGAAGGATCACTCAAAAATTTAAATTCGTATTTTGCTTGTAACTCATCTTCTGAGATTGAATTTGGGTCGGATAAAAGATTCATATAGAGCTTTTTACGCTCCCAAGCATCAGGGTCTTTTCTCTTTTTGTATTTTTCCTTCTCTGTATATGACCCAGTCAACCCAATAAGGAATGCAGTCAACCGTTGTTGACCATCAAGGACTAACGTTATTTCATCCGGAAATGATGGTTCAAACTCTTCATTAATTTTTGGATTATGATAATGTCTATCTGAAAATTGCTCTGGATGAATGCTATCTTCAATATAATGCTCTATAAATTTGTACTTTATTTGATTTTTAGCATATTCCCCTCGTATTTCCCAAAACAAAAGCGAACCAATTGGATAACCTCTGAGTACAGAGTCGAAAAGACGACGGATTTGGCCATTATTCCATACAAACTCACGTTGTATACCCGGCAAAAAAGTAGATGTATTTAGATTACGAACCGCATTAGCGATAGTCATCGACTGGAAAGACATAGTATGTGACAATGGTTGTGTCTATTTAAATATTGTTCTCACAGGTGACGCAAGTTGCCCACGTTTTTGTATTTAAAATTCAGCTACTCGGCTTTCGTGAGTTCGTCGGCATCCAGTTCTTCATCTAAATACTGCTCGCCGAGTTTGGTGATTCGATAGTAGCCACCCTCCCGCTTTTCGAGAAGACCATACCCTGTCAGTTCTCGACATCTCGCCCCGGCGTAGTTTCGATGAATGTCGATGTTTCGAGCGACAACTGCGGGAGGTACTTCCCCAGCATCGTGGATATATTCCAAAATCACGTCGTCTGCTGGTTTCATCCAGTCCGCGCGCTGGCGCATGAGGTAATTCCGGCAGAAAGTACGCTTAACATCTCCGGTGCACATTGAAATAGGTCTTTACAAATCTACGAAAATTTGCGAACGCAAATATTTATATTCCTATGGAATGACAATCAAATGGAAGCAGACGCTTCCAAGAGTCCGATGATGAAACCCCTTCGGCGGCTCAGGACTCGCGGGGCGGTGCTTTCGAGTGAAATCCATGACCGAACTCATTCACACAGCGAACCGTCGGAGGGCCGAATCGAGCTACCGAATCCACCCTGACCGAACCATCCCAAATCAACTCGAACGCGGGGGAGGCAACCGATGACTGACGAGATGGAAAATTGGGAGCGAATCGGTCGCCAGACGCTCTGGCAGGCGCTCTCTCAGATGGGCGAGGATTGCGAGCTGACGATTGACGAGGCCGCCGACGCGGTGTACTGGAGCCACGAACTCGCACCCGAGCAGGTCGAGACGATGCGCCAGTTGATGTTCGATTTGCAGTACGTCACGGAGGAGTATCTGGCGCGACTGTGCGCCGAAACGACGCCGTGGGAGGATTCGGAGAACCGAACGCCGTCGTGGAACTCGGCGGCGGTCATGCCGGGGTACACCCGCCACGGTGCAGGTGTGGGTGCAAGTGTCGATGCAGGTTCGGATGCAGATGGGGATTCGACCACGGCGGACGAACGAGCCGAAAACGAAGGGAATGGGAACGAAGAAGGCGAAAAAGGGGAGTGCGGAAACGAAGAGAACAGGGACGAAACCGAAACTGCAACCGCAAGTGAAACAGCAAGCGAACCCGCAAATAGCAGAGACGCGTAGTTCGAAACCCCTCGAACTACAAAATATTCGCCAGCTTTTCCTTCGTAGTCAATAACGACTATTTCTCTGAAATGGATAGCTCACGTCACGCCGAATCCGGACGAATCCGGACGAATCCGGCGAACTTACTCGTCGTTTCGGGTCAGTTCGCTCGCGTCCAACTCGCCCGCGAGGTACGATTTTCCCTCGTCTGTGACCTGATAGAGTCCGTTGCCGAGGTTTCGCAGGAGGCCGTAGGCCGTGAGGGTGCGACAGCGTCGCCCGACGTATTTTGGGTGATAGTCCATCTCCGGGCCGAGTTCGGCCAAGCCGTCGGTAATCTGTGACGGCTGGTGGTTGCCGTAGTCGGCAAGAAACTCCATGATTCGCTCGTCAGCGTGTGCCATCCACTCCGCGTGTCGTCGCATACCTTCGACAGTGGGTGGCGGCAGTATCACTGTACCGTCTGGGGATGTATAAGTTCCTAGAAGTAATCTATAAGTTACCAAACTGTGAACAGTCGAATGCGGAGACAGGTCGTCGAGAGACGACATGGGAATGCACCACCACTCCACTCAATCACAATCGGTGTCTGTCTCCGCGCGTGTCGTCTGTCCACCTGTCCATCCACAACAGGAACAGACCGCCAAACCCGCATCGGTTCGGTCGATGGAGGGCCGAGCCAAGCGACACTCGATGCGGGTGCTTTCCTTGTACACGACTGTTCGACTAAATCAGACGTTGACTGTTGACGCCGACTGAATCGGAAACCGGTTTACCGCGTGACTCCCACGGAAGCAACATGGACGTACTTTCCGCGGCGCGGCGAGTCATCGACGAGGGGCCGGTGTGTGACGCCTGCCTCGGTCGCCAGTTCGCAGACCGGAGTTTCGGCCTGTCGAACACCGAACGCGGCCACTCGCTCCGCATGGCGGTCGCACTGGAGGACGACGAGGATTTCGAGGGCTTCGAAAAATCGGGCGAGGAGTGTTGGGTTTGTGAAGGACTCACGAACGATTTCGAAACATACGCAGAGCAAGTCGCAGACGCTCTCTCGGGTATCGACTTCGAGACGTACCAAGTCGGGACGCGCACCCCGCCGCTCATCGATGAAAACGAGTCGCTGCTCCGCGATTTGGCCGACCTGCCCGAGGCCACCGGCGAACTGTTCAAATCCGAGTACAACCGCGAGGTCGGCAAGCGCGTCGGCAAGCTAACAGGGACGGAAGTCGATTTCGAGCGACCGGACGTTCTCGCCCTCCTGAATCTGGAACGCGGCGATGTGGACGTGCAAATCAATCCCGCATTCGTCTTCGGACGCTACCGAAAACTGGAGCGCGATATTCCACAAACCGAGTGGCCCTGCCGGGAATGCGGCGGGTCGGGCAAGCAACTCGCCGAAGGCGGCGGCGAGGAACCCTGCGACTACTGCGGCGGCGACGGCTACCTCTACAGCAAGAGCGTGGAGGAACTGACGACGCCCCCCGTTCTCGACGCGATGGACGGCAAAGAGGCGCTGTTCCACGGCGCGGGCCGCGAGGACGTGGACGCTCTGATGCTCGGGACAGGCCGCCCGTTCGTCATCGAAATCAAGAAACCGAAACAACGCACCCCCGACACAGGGACGCTCGAAGCAGCAATCAACGAGTTCGCGGATGGACAGGCCGAAGTCGAAGGGCTTCGCCTCGCCACGCACGAGATGGTCGAACGTGTGAAGGAACTCGACGCGAGCAAGACCTACCGCGCGCAGGTAGAGTTCGACGCACCCGTCACCGAGGGCGAACTCAACGGTGCAATCAAGGAGCTGGACGGCACGACCGTCGAACAGTACACCCCGAACCGGGTTGACCACCGCCGAGCAAACCTGACTCGCGTGCGCGAAGTGTACGACATCGACGGCCATCTGGAGGACGAAACCCACGGCGAAATTGAGATTCACGGCGAAGGTGGTCTCTACATCAAGGAACTCGTGAGTGGTGACGAAGGTCGGACGGAACCGAGTTTGGCGGGTTTACTCGATGTGGGTGCCGAAGTGACCGCACTGGACGTAATCGGCGTGGAAGGCGAAGACGAGGTGTTCGACGAGGACGAATACCTACGAGAGTAGCCTAGAAGACGAGAACAGAAAAATCGGTTCGACTCCCGAACGAACCGTCTTCGACCTGACCCACGTCGTTACAGTTCGTTTAGTTTCCGGAGTAGTTGGCCTTCGTACTCGCGGTCGCTCTGGACACCTTTCAGTTCGAGGACGTTGCGTTCGAGCGTGTCGCGGGCGACGTTGAATCCTTGTTCCGCGCCGTAGCCTTCGCCCGATCCGGCGACCTGCCCGCGATTGGTTCGGAGACGAATCTTACACTGGATGAGCGGCGTGCCACGGAGTTTCTCCTTGTGTTCGTGGAAGCGAACGTGTGCGTGGCGCACCTGCATATCCTTGTATTTGTCCGTGATTTCTTGGATGCTCTCTCGGATGGTCTGTCGAGAGATGGTGTCGAGGAGGTTGATGTTCGTGATTTGCACGTCCATGTGGTCTTCCTCGGTGTAGGTGAGCGCGCGAAGCACGTCGGTTTTCGTGACGACGCCGCCCACCACGCGGTCGTCGTCCGGCGTAACCACGAGTCCGGCGTAGTTCATCTCGAACATCTTCTTGACCGCGTCCTCGACCGTCATATCGAGCGAGATGGATTCGACGGGACTGTTCATCACGTCGTACACCGGCAGGTCTAACATTCGGTCGCTGTCCCCGGTTCGTTCGCCCGTCGTCGGCTTGTCCTCGTTCCGGGTGACGAAATCCACGATGTCGTGGGTCGTGACCATGCCGGTGAGGAAACCGTCATCGTTCACGACCGGGAGACGGGAGACACTATGTTCGCGCATGAGGTTGATGACGCGCCCGAGGGTTGCGTCCTCCGGAATCGTGACGGGGTTCTCGGAGTAAATCTGCTCGACGGTGAGTGCGTCTAAGTTGTCGAGAACGCCGTCGAGAATCATGTCCTCGTCGATGATCCCCCAGACGGTGTCCCCCTCGAAGATAGGTGCGACCTTGCTCCCGCCTTCGACGAGGGCGCGAGCGACTTCGCGCACGTCGTCGTGCAGGTCGATTTTCGGCGCGGGTTTCGTCAGCGTCGCCACTTTGGTCTGGTCTTCGATATGTGACTGCAAAAGCTGTTTCTGCGTGATGACGCCATCGTACTCTCCCGCTTCGGTGACCACGATGCCCTTTGGGTTTTCCTCTTCGAATATCGAGCGCGCTTTCCCGAGTCGCTCTTCGGCCTCGATTTCGAAGTAGTCGGTGGTCGCAATGTCAGAGATATCCATCGGCAGTTTCCATGACGCGGTCATTGCTCTTGAACTTTGTCGCAGAACGGGCATTTCTGGTGGCTTTTTAGAGATACAACGCGTAGGGATTTCCTGTGTTTCCTGACATTGGCGCGGTGTTCGGTTCGTACACCTATCTCGCCACCGAGGTCGTTTTCGGGTCGGTTGCGCTCTGGTTACTCCTTCGGGCCGACGCACTGTCCCGTGCAGGCAAGACGATTATCGCGTTGTATCCTCTCGGTTACGTTTGGGACTGGTACACGCTAACCATCGGTGTCTTCTCCATTCCGCTCCGAACCGGTATCGAGGTGGCTGGGATTCCGATAGAAGAACATCTGTTCATCATTGTAGTGCCCGCACTCGTCATCGGCGTGCACGAAAATCTGCACCGGACAACGGAACGGGCGGAAACCGGTCAGTAATCGGTGGTTACCGCCTGAATGCGGCGAGATACGAACGGAATGCTGTCTTTCGTAACCACTCGTTTACGGCTGGTAAATGGTGAATAACAAAGAACAAACCCGGCAATGTTCCAATCCATGCTGGGTTACGAGCAAGGGGTGGCGAAGTAATGAGCACAATCGGTGACTCCTCTGGCACGGGGAGCAGCGACACCAATAATCAATCGAGCGAATCGGACTCAACGGTGGCCGAACACGTTTCAGACATACTCGAATCGAATGGGTCACGGGAGCAACGGGACGCTCCCCTCTCCCGCGATATGGTCTTCGACGTACTGAAAAATCAGCGACGACGGTATGCCCTGCACTATCTGAAGCAGGCCGAGGAAACCGTCCAGTTGAGCGACCTTGCGGAGCAGGTCGCGGCGTGGGAAAACGATACCACAGTTGATGCCATTTCCGCCGCCGAACGAAAACGAGTCTACACTGCTCTTTACCAATCCCACCTCCCGAAACTCGATGATGCAGGAATCGTAGATTACAACCAAAACCGGGGAATCGTCGAACTCGCCACTGCCGCCGACCAACTCGACCCCTATCTCGAAACCAACACACGGGACGACATCTCGTGGTGCAAACGATACCTCGGAATCGCAGTCGCCGGATTCGCCGTGCTTACCGGAGCATGGCTCGAACTACCGCTTCTCGCCGGAATCGCCGACATCGCCCTCGCCTTGCTCGTGGTCGTCGCATTCACGCTCGTCGCAGTTGCCCACACCTACGACGCCCGACATGCGCCCTCGACAGGCGAACAGGCACCGGATATTTCAGGCGAATAGTTCCGGGAATCTCTTTTTATGAAATCGTGTTCGGAGAGCGGTGGCTGTCGAGTGAGTGAATCACGGCCTAAACAGCAGCTCGAAAACGGGAACCGCGCCGTAAAATCCTACCCATCGGCGAAAGGTGGCGAGTAGCGAGACCAGTCGCGAGCTATTGACGGACTGTTCGAATGTGTTGGCGACTCACATCGCTCGTCACGTTACGTCGGCAGAAATTGAGTGGGTTTGGGCAGATTTGAACCACGCCGAGACGTTCCTGCTCACTCCGCTTCGCTCCGTTCCGCGGGCGTGCGTCTCGTCTAGTTCAAACTGCCAAACACTCATTTTGGCGATGTGGCTCCTCGCTTCGCTCGTCAATTAGTAGCGCGGAAAAGTATGGGTTTGGGCAGATTTGAACTGCCGGCCTCCTCCATGTCAAGGAGGTGTCATAACCAACTAGACCACAAACCCAGTCGGCCTCTGTGCGCATTTCTTCGTTGGCTGCATGGGTAATTGAAGGTTTCGAAATCGAACGCCGTATCCCGGTTTTATTTCGCCCACGGCTGGCGACAGCTTTAAGTGATTGTATGGATTTGTGCATTACAACACGAATCAGTTCATTGGTGTTCCACTATGCAGGACTACATCGAACACGTCACCACCGGACACGACCTCACACTCACGCAGGCCCGAGACGCGGCGAGCACCGTTTTCGACGGTGCGACCGACGCCCAAATCGGCGCGCTCCTCACCGGACTGCGCGCGAAAGGGGAGACAGAAACCGAAATCGCGGGCTTCGCGCAGGGCATGCGCGACGCCGCGCGGACGATTTCTCCCGACCGAACGCCGCTGGTGGACACCTGCGGCACGGGCGGCGACGATTACGACACCATCAACGTCTCCACGACCTCCGCAATCGTCGCCAGCGGCGCGGGCGTCCCGGTGGCCAAACACGGCAACTACTCGGTTTCTTCCTCCTCCGGCAGTGCCGACGTGCTGGACGAAGTCGGCGTCGTGGTCGATTCGGAACCGCCCGCAGTGGAACGCGCAATCGAACAGCAGGGAATCGGCTTCATGCTTGCGCCCGTCTTCCACCCCGCGATGAAGGCCGTCATCGGCCCGCGCAAGGAACTCGGCATGCGAACCCTGTTCAACGTCTTGGGACCGCTGACGAACCCGGCGGGGGCCGACGCGCAGGTCGTCGGCGTCTACGACCCCGACCTCGTTCCCGTGCTGGCCCGCGCACTCGCCCACATGAACGTTTCCCACGCTCTCGTAGTTCACGGGTCGGGAATGGACGAAATCGCCATCCACGACGAAACGACGGTCGCGGAAGTCGAGGGCGGTTTCATCGAAGAGTACACGCTCACGCCCGAAGACCTCGGCGTCGGTCGCTACGACGTGACAAAAGTCGCGGGTGGTACGCCTCAACAGAACGCCCGTGACCTCCGCGGTATCGTGGAGGGCACAGTCGGCGGCGCGAAACGGGACATCATTCTGGCGAACGCCGGGGCCGCGGTGTACGTCTCCGGCCGAGCCTCGTCCCTGGAGGACGGCGTTGAGCAGGCCGAGCAGGCAATCGACTCCGGGAATGCAGAGGAAAAACTCGACTTGATGACGAGGGCCATCTCGGCATGACCCGAGCGAAAATCTGCGGCCTGACGGCGGAAGACGACCTCCACGCGGCCATCTCAGCAGGCGCGGACGCAATCGGTTTACTCGTGGACGTGCCAGTTGATTCGCCGCGGGAAATCGGCCCACTACGGGCCGCCGAACTCGCACGGGAAGTCCCTCCTTTCGTGACGACCGTTCTCGTGACGATGCCCGAAACGCCGGAACAGACGGTCGAAATCGCGGAAATCGTCGAACCCGACGCCGTGCAGGTTCACGGGATGGGCGTCGGCGACCTCGCCTATCTATCGTCCAGCATCGACGGGAACGTCATTCGAGCCATCGACGCGACGACCGAAAGTCCGGAACGCTACGACACGGTTGCCGACGCACTCCTCCTCGACGCCGGGAAAGCGGGCGGAACCGGCGAAACTCACGACTGGGAGCGCGCACGGGAGCTCGTGAACTCTCTCGACTCGCCAGTCATCCTCGCGGGAGGACTAAGTCCGGACAACGTCGGCGATGCGGTCGAAGCGGTTGAACCCTTCGCCGTGGACGTTGCGAGCGGGGTCGAATCGGGCGGCGGACAGAAAGACCACTCCGCGGTCGAATCGTTCATCAGGAACGCGAAAGCACCACACGAGAAATCGGAGCCAGTTCTACAACGATGAAGCGAGACGAGTTCGTTGCCCACGCCGACAGCGATCAGCCAGTCGTGGTTCACGTCGAAACCGAACTGGACGTGGACATCGACCCGTTGACCGCCTACTCCGCACTCGGCGGAAACGAGTACGATTTCCTCCTCGAAAGTGCCGACAAGGTCGCGTCCTCCGACCCGGACGGGGCGTTCGAACCCGCTGGAACCGCAACCGCCGACCAACGCGCGCGCTACTCCTTCGTCGGCTATGACCCGAAAGCGGTCGTGTCTGTCGAATCGGACGAAACAGAGGTGCAGGTGCTGGACGACGACTGGAACCATGTGGTAGCCAGCGAACAGGACGCCGAGGGCGATATTCTCGACAAACTCCGGAACTCGCTTCCGGACGTGGAGCGACGAGGATTCCCGAACGTGGACGGGTTTTCCGGCGGTCTGGTCGGGTTTCTGGCCTACGACGCGGTGTACGACCTCTGGCTGGAAGAACAGGGAATCGAGCATCCCGAGACGGAACTTCCCGATGCGCAGTTCGTCCTGAACACCAAGACACTCGTCTTCGACCACGTCGAAAACTCGCTTTCGTTGGTGTGTACGCCGGTCGTGTCGCCGGAAGACGAGCCGAGTGAGGTGTACGACGAACTGGTCGCGGAAGCGAATCGCATCGCCGAGACGCTCAAATCCGCGGACGAACCGAACTTCGGCGGATATCGACCGGACGAAGAGATTGCCGGGGCGCAAGACGAGTACGAAGACGCAGTGCGCCGGGCGAAAGAACACGTTTCCGCTGGCGACATCTATCAGGGTGTCATCTCTCGAAAGCGAGAGATTCGGGGCGAAATCGACCCGCGGGGGTTGTATTCGGCCTTGCGCGAGGTGAACCCCTCGCCGTACATGTACCTCCTCGGCTACGAGGACAGAACCATCGTCGGCGCGAGTCCGGAGACGTTGGTGTCGGTTCGGGATGGAAAAATAGTCTCGAACCCAATCGCCGGAACCAGTTCGCGCGGCGGGAGTCCGATGGAAGACCGGCGATTGGCGGGCGAACTCCTCGCGGATGAAAAGGAGCGATCGGAACACGCGATGCTCGTAGATTTGGCCCGCAACGACGTTCGCCGGGTTTCACAGTCCGGTAGCATCCGCGTCGAGGAGTTCATGAACGTCATCAAGTACAGCCACGTTCAGCACATCGAAAGCACCGTCACGGGAACCATGGCAGAAGACTGTGACGCCTTCGACGCAGTGCGGGCGACCTTCCCCGCAGGAACCCTAACCGGCGCGCCGAAAATCCGCGCGATGGAGATAATCCACGACCTCGAAGAAACTTCACGAGGCGTGTACGGCGGCGGCGTCGGTTATATCTCGTGGACTGGTGACGCCAACTTCGCCATCGTCATCAGAACCGCGACGATTGAGCACGGGCAAGCGGGCGAGCGGGATACAGTTACCGTACAGGCGGGCGCGGGAATCGTCGCGGACAGCGACCCGACGTCCGAGTTCGAGGAAACGGAACAGAAAATGGGTGGTGTGCTGTCGGCGCTGGAGACGATGGAACGTGAACCGGAATCTCAGCAGAAAATGGAGGTGTCCCGATGACTCGCGTGCTGTTCGTGGACAACTTCGATTCGTTCACCTACAACCTCGTGGAGTACGCCGAAGAAGCGCTCAGGGCGCAAGAATCCGGTGCGGATTCGGTTTCAGCAGTCGAAACCGAGGTCGTGAAAAACACCGCCTCGCTCGACGAGATTCGGGAGAAAAATCCGGATGTAATCATCATCAGTCCCGGCCCGGGGCATCCGGAAAACGAACGAGACGTGGGCGTTACGAACGACATTCTGCGCAAACTCTCACCCGAAATCCCGACGCTGGGCGTCTGTCTGGGTTTGGAAGCCGCGGTGTACGTCTACGGCGGGACGATTGGACGCGCGCCGGAACCGATTCACGGCAAGGCGTTTCCGGTCGACCACGACGAAACCGGCGCGTTCGACGGCCTTGAACAGGGTTTTCAGGCGGGCCGGTACCATTCGCTCGTTTCGACTGCGGTTCCGGACTCCTTCGACGTGAGCGCGACGACAACCCACGACGGCGACGAACTGGTGATGGGTGTTCGCCACCGCGAACACCCAATCGAATGTGTCCAGTTCCATCCGGAGAGTGTGCTCACTGCGTGTGGGCGGGAGATAATCGAGAACTTCCTTGCGCGTTACACCAACACGCCCGCCGCGTAGAGCGCGGCGACGACGAGGAGGGCGATAACGCCGAGTCGCCAGATGAGCGCGACGGCGAAGCGAACGGCGACGATGAGGAGAATGATTCCGATAACCACAGCGACGATGCCGACTGGTTCGATTGCGAGGGGTAGCATATCCGAAATGACTGCGTACTGAATGGTAAACGTATCGGTGGTGTCTGGTTCGATTGCGGTGGAAAATCAGATAACGGCGGCCGAGTAAGCACGCCTTACCGTGAGAAATTCAATCATATCGGTCACTTTCGCTCCGGTCTGAACACTCTTATAGTCCTTGGCGTCTTACTCTGTAACAGGCGAAAAACGGACTCCAGAGGCGTCACTGTACAAACAAACTTGGGATAAAGAAAGTAAACTTAATTGGGGATGGGTCAAATGGATTCTTCGTTACGAATGAAACGGTTCTACGCACACGACGAGTGGCGAATCGCCACGCAGAGCAGCGAAACAGCGGTGGTGACGCTCGTATGAGCGGCGCGCACGAGACGGACGCCGACGAAGTCACCCTCCCGGTCAAGCGAACCAAGGGCGACACCCTCGAAGACCGAATGACGGGCAACGCCTACCAGAACATCCTCCCGGCGCGCTATCTCCGCAAGGACGCCGACGGCAATCTCGTCGAGTCACAGGAAGACCTGTTCCCGCGCGTTGCGAAAAACATCGCGCTCGCGGAAGCGGTCTACGAGGCCGAAAAGCAGGGCACCGAAATCACGGTTACGCCCGAGCAGCTGAAACCCGACCACCCTCGCCGCGACGAACTCGCCGCCGAAGTGTTCGGCAAGGGAACGACCACCGAGGACGACGCGGAAACGACGCTTTCGGTCTACAACGTCAACAAGTTCGCCTACGACACGGTCGTTCCGGAGATCCCCGAGGACATCGCGGAACACGTCGAATCCGTCCGCGACGAGTTCGACGACCTGATGGAAGGCCTGTCGTTCATCCCGAACTCGCCGACGCTGATGAACGCTGGCGACGAACTCCAGCAGTTGTCCGCCTGTTTCGTTGACTCGCCGGGCGACGACATCACGGACATCCACCAGACCGCGAAGGAGGCCGCGGAGGTCTTCCAGTCCGGCGGTGGCATGGGCTATGCATTCTGGAAACTCCGACCGTACGGTGACGCAGTCGGTTCGACGGGCGGCATCGCCTCCGGCCCGATTACGTTCATGCGCACCTACGACCAGATGTGCGAAACCATTGCGCAGGGCGGTGCCCGGCGCGGCGCACAGATGGGCGTCATGCGCGTTTCACACCCGGACGTCATCCAGTTCATCCACGCGAAAAACAAGGACGTGAGCCTCGCCAACTCGCTCCGATTGAACGACCCCGACGACTACACGCACACGTCGTTCAAGGACGCGCTCAAAGAGGCCCGCGAACTCATCGATGACGACGGACGCGTCCCAAAACACCTCCGAAACGCCGCCGAGGGACATCTCTCTAACTTCAACATCTCCGTCGGCGTCACGGACGACTTCATGGACGCGCTCTACAACGACGAGGAGTTCGTCTTCACCAACCCGCGAACGGAAGAACCGCACGTCGCCACCGAACACACCGAGGAGATGTACGACATGTTCGGCCTCGGCGACTACGTCACGCCGGGCGAAGTGCTGTCGATTCCCGCCGACGTTCTCTGGAATCGCATCGTGGAGGGTGCGTGGGAGAACGGCGAACCCGGCGTCATCTACCTCGAACGGGTGAACAAGGAACACTCCTTCGATGTGGAAGAACACCCAGACCACCGGATTCTGGCGACGAATCCGTGCGGCGAACAGCCGCTCGAAGAGTACGAGGCCTGCAACCTCGGCCACATCAACCTCTCGACGCTGGCCGACACGGACGCCCCGGACTGGCGCGTCTGGTACGAACAGAACGGCGACAGTTACGGGTCGCTGTCGGAAGCCGTGAACGCCTTCCTCCGCGACGCCATCGATTGGGACGAGTTCGATTACCGCATCGACTACGGGACTCGATTCCTCGAAAACGTCGTCACGATGTCCGACTTCCCGGTCGAGAAAATCGAGCAGAAAGTTCGGGACATGCGGAAAATCGGACTGGGCATCATGGGACTCGCCCAGTTGTACATCCAACTCGGCGTTCGCTACGGAAGCGACGAGGGCAACGAAATCGCCCAGCAGTTGATGACCCACATCAATCACGAGTCGAAATGGGCCTCCCACGAACTCGCCGAGGAACGCGACTCGTTCAACGACTGGTCGGATTCGAAGTACGCGAACCCGACGGAGTACCCCGAATGGTTCGAAAAGCAGACCGGACTCAATCCGGAAAAGTGGAAGGACGGCTTCTCGGTTCGGAACCACAACACGACCACCATCGCGCCAACGGGGACCACCTCGATGGTCGGCAACACCACGGGCGGCTGTGAGCCGATTTACAACGTCGCCTACTACAAGAACGTCTCCGACGACGTGCAGGGCGACGAGATGCTCGTGGAGTTCGACGACTACTTCCTCCGCACGCTGGAGGCCAACGATATCGAAGTGGCTGCAGTTAAGCAGGAAGCCCAAGAGCAGATGGCGAACAATCAGTTCGCTGGCGTCGAAGGACTCGAAACCGTCCCGGACGCCATCGGCGAACTGTTCGTCGTGACGGGCGACCTCACCGGCAAACAGCACGCCGCGGTGCAGTGTGCCTGCCAGCAGGGCGTCGACTCGGCAATCTCGAAGACCTGTAACTTCCCGAACTCCGCCAGCAAGGAGGACATGGACGAGGTGTACCGCTACATCTACGACCACGGCGGAAAAGGCGTCACGGTGTACCGCGACGGCACGCGCTCGAAACAGGTTCTCACCACGCGCGCCGACAACGCCGAGTTCGCCGACGAGGACGAGGCTGCGGAAACCATCGCCGAACAAATCGAGGCGGTCTTCGGCGGTATCGAAGGCTTCATCGAGAACGAAGAAGTGCAGGCCGCACTCGGCGACGAACTGTCCAGTCTGACCGAAGGCGGTGTGACCGGCGGTGCCTACGCCAAAGAGCGTCCGCGTCCGGACGTGCTCCACGGCGTCACTCAGCGCATCGACACCGGCTACGGCAAGATGTACGTGAACATCAACGAGGACGAATCCGGCGAACCGTTCGAACTGTTCGCCACCATCGGCAACTCCGGTGGGTTCACCAACTCCTTCACGGAAGCGTTGGCGAAGGTCATCAGCTACGCCCTCCGAAGCGGCGTTGACCCGAACGAAATCGCGTCCGACTTGCAGGGCATTCGCAGTCCGAAAGTCGCGTGGGACAAGGGCGAACAGATCAACTCCATTCCTGACGCAATCGGCGTGGCGATGCGACGCTACCTCGACGGCGAAATCGAGCGAACGGGCATCCCACAGCAGAAGACGCTCGAAGAGACGGCTGACGAGGGCGAAACCGACGGCGGCGCGGTCGAGACCGAAAAAGACGCCTCCCAGTCGCTCATCGACGCGGGTGAGAGTCCGGAATGTCCGGAATGTGGTTCGCTCTCGCTTTACTTCTCCGAAGGCTGTAAGACCTGCGAATCCTGTGGCTGGAGCGAGTGCTCGTAAACGGCGTGTAACGTCTTTCTAACCGATTTCGAGTTTTCTGCTGTCTTTTCATTTTTTATGTTTTTGGGATTTTCCGGTTCACGCGTGTCCGAGACGGCCGGAATCCACAAGTGTAGAGACACTGTCTAAAAGAGAGTTACACGGGGGGACGAATGCAGGGGAACGGAGTGGATGGTATCTCGAAGGCGGTGTCAGAAGCGAGGACTGTGGAATGAAATTTCGGAGTGATTTCCGGGATGGCCTCTTTCTCGTGGTATTCGGCGTTCTACTCGTCGGATTGGCGTTCGGGGCGAGTTGGGCACTCGCCCCGAACACGAGCGTACCGACGTCCGATTCGAACGCGACGACGACCACACTCGTCGGCGTGCAGGGGCCGGGATGGGGCGGAAGTGTAGTCGAACTCGACAGCAACGGAACGGCCATGTGGCGAATCGGGAACGCCATCAGCTATCAGGACGTGTCGATGCTCGACAACGGAACCGTGCTGGCGACCCACGCGGACGGCAACTACCAGCGGTGCGGTCAGTTTCCCGCACCCTGCAAACGAACCGGCGTCAGGTTCATCGACCCAGACCCAAATCCGAAAATCGTCGGCGAGTGGAGCTACCCGGTTCGAACCCGGAAAGACAGCGAGATTCACGACGCGGAGATGACTCCATCGGGTGAACTGCTCGTCGCGGATATGGAGTACGAAAGCATCTACACGTACAACTTCTCGACCGGAGAGCGGTCGTGGACGTGGAACGCCAGTCAGTACTACGACGAACCGCCCGACCCGACCAGAACCGACTGGCTCCACATCAACGACGTGGATAGAATCGGCGACGGTCGCTACCTCGTCTCGGTTCGGAACACGAACCAACTGCTCGTCATCGAACGCGGAGAGGGCGTGGTCGAAGTGATAAACGAAGACCGCGACCCGGACGTGCTGAACGAACAGCACAATCCACAGTGGCTTTCGGAGCGTGCCGTCCTCGTCGCCGACTCGGAAAACGACCGCGTAGTCGAACTCCACAAAAACGAGTCCACGGGGCGGTGGAACGTCGCGTGGACGGTGTACGCGGCGCAGGGAGTCGCTCTCGATTGGCCCCGCGATGCTGACCGGTTGCCGAACGGGAACACGCTCATCACGGACAGTCGGAACAATCGCGTGGTCGAGATAACGCAAAACGGGAGTTTGGTCGCTAGCTATCAAGTAGCGGCACTCCCCTACGAAGCAGACCGTGTGCCATTTGGCGAGTCTGCCGGACAGCCCTACGATGGAAACGACATCCTCGGTCACGGTGGAACCGATATTCCGCTCCTCACCGCACTGCTCACGGGGGCGTACCACGTCGTCCCGCTCCCGTTTTGGGTGACCGAACTGCACGTCCTCGCCATCCTCGTGGCGGTTGGGTGCTGGATTGTCGGCGGCGTGTTACTGCTAAAAAGCCGATTTACGGGCGAACAAAACAGTCAAATCAGTCGAATCCGATAGTTTTTCTATGGCAGAAAAAACGAACGGGCGACCCTGCCCGCTCTGTGGCGAGTCGATGTTCCACCGCCACTGTAAGTACGTCTGTCCGCAACACGGCGTCGTCTACGACTGCTCTGATACGTTCTACTGATTTCACTGTTCTACGGCGTTCATCCAGTATCTCTTCAGTTATCCTTGAAATGCCGGTATGCTGGCCCGGCCAACAGGAGAAGCGCGACGAGTCCCAGCGCCGCGATGAGGGGCCAGTTCTTTCCGAGTTCGTTCACCGAAAGCGAATCCAACGAACTCCCGGCGAGCACCGCCGCGACCATCCACGGCGCTTCGCCGATTGTCGTCCCGATGATGAACGCCCGCGGGGAAACGTTGGACAAGCCCGCTGTCGCCGAGATGGCGTCGGCGGGCACCGGAGAGAGTCGGGAAACGATTATCCCGCGCAGGTCGCCGGTCGTCTCGAAAAAGCGGCCGCCGGACTCGCCGATACGTCCGAACATGCCGCCCTCGATGCCGAAGTACCGCGCGCCAGCGAACGGAACGCAGGAACTCATGGTCGCGCCAGCGAGCGCGACCGGAATCCCGACGACTGGCCCGTAGACGTAGCCCACCGCCGCCGCGACCGCGGTCGTCGGCCACGCGAAAAACGGGCGGATGAGGTAGACGACGAGAAAGAACCCGCCAGCGAGAAACGGATTTGCGGTCACGCGCTCGACCTGCTCGAAGACGACCGTCGGCGAGAGGGAAACGCCAGCCAGAACCACCAGCCCGACGACTGCGAATGCAGTGAGATGCCGACGACTCTTCATAAACGCCATTTCCCCGTAGGTAGCGGGGGAGAGGGCTAAGTTCTTTCCACCCGAGCGCGCAACGTTTAATCCGCTTCGTGTGGGATTCGTAATCGATGGACGAGGACACCGTCGCGCTGGGGGTGGAACTGTTGAGCAAACTGGAACATCCCGAACTGTCCGTCGCGGAGGCGGTAGACCGTATCGAGACGGTAACTACCAATCCCGCCCTGACCCGGACGATTTTGGACGAGGCCGAAAAACGCGGCGTCATCGAGCGCGAAAACGGAATCATCCGACCGCAGGGTGGTGGCTATCTCCGGTTCGAAAGTGACGTGGTGACCAAGGAAGGTGACTTTTCCTGTCGGCGCTGTGGCACCGGGATTTCGACGGGCTATTTCATGAAACTCGATGCGGGCGAACACGGGCCGTTCGGCTCGTCCTGTATTCGAAAGGTGACGGGGCGAGAGTGAGTTCCGGGCGCAAAGAACCGCTATCGACCGTGAGACAGTTCCTCGATGAGTTGCTCGATGGTGCGCTGTTGCTGTTCGAGCAGTTCGTTCTGTCGCTCGACTACTTCGGTGAGCGCGGTTAGTTGTGCCTCCACCGGGTCGTCCAACCGCTCGCTCGCGGATTCGAAGCCGGAGTCGGCAAAACCGGTCGTGGCTTCGGATTCCTGTGCGGTGGTTCCGACGGATGTGGATTCCTGCGTTTGGGCTTCTCGTTGTTCGATTTTTCGTGGCTCGGGTTCCGGTTCGGCAACCGAATCGGTCGCCGAACCGGAGGAAACAGGTCGTGATTCTGCCGTCGCTCCCCCCGATGGGGCTGTGGATTCGGTCGTCGCGTGGTCTGTGTCTTCCAATTCAGCAGAAACACGTTCTGCTTCGTCCTCGCCGAGCGGGTCTTCGACGATTTTCCCGCTGTCGTCGAGTTCGGGTGGATTCGCGTTGAGCGGTTCGACACCGCTTCCGAACACGTCGTCGTCCTCGGTGAACGAGACGTTTTCGTCGGCTTCCGGTTCGGGTTCCTCGGCGGGTGCAACCGTCTCCTCGAACTCGGCGTAACTGCCGACGTCGTGGTAGGCGAGAAGCGACTGTTCGAGACGCTCGCGGACTTCTCGGGTTCGGTCGCTCGGGGTTTTGATTCGCTGTGGGCGACCGTTCGCTTCGATGATGATTTGGGAGGAGACGGTTCCTTCTTCGACATCGAGGCTGGTCACGTCGGCGAAGTGGAACTGCTCGAAATCTTGGTCCCAAATCGCTTCTCCGACGTGTTTGACGACGCGCGCGCTAGTGAGGACGAGGGTAAGTTCGCTGAACTGGTAAGTCTGGGTGACTTGCTCGTTCGCGTCGGTGATGCCCGCACCGTTCAAGACGCCCGCGATAACGGGGTGAAGTGCATCGTGAAGGCGTTTCGACGGGATTTTGAAGGAATCTTCGCCGTCGATACCGTAATCGAGGGTGATGGTGGATTTCCGTCGTCCCTCGGACACGGAAATCCGCTCTGCATCGTGTGGATACTCTTCGACCGATTCGTCGCTCAACAGACCGTCGGCGCGGTAGATGAGTGTTCGAGAGGGCGTGACGAAGAGGGTGTCCTCCCCGCCAAGTGGTACTTTTGCGGCGACGTGTTCGTCTCCGAGACTGGACTGGACGATTCCCGGTACGCTCATGCAGGAAACTGGTCAGGCCCGTATCTTAAAACCGCCGGGTGAACACGACACAGACAAAACCAGTAAGAAATCCATCACCGAACGGGATGCAAGTCGGGAGACGGCGTCGCCGTCGTAGCGTGCATCCCCGTGGCATTCATCGGGCAAGATGAGAACTTTAAAGAGTGGGACATGCCTACCCGTAGTTGAGCCCGGGTGGCTTAGCTGGACATAGCGCCGCACTCATAGGGTTCTGAGATTTGGCGCTCAGGCCTTGGAAGCCTCCCATGCGCCCGTGAGGCCCCGCCAGGCCTCGAACCTGGGACATGCGGAGATCGAGGGTTCGGAGCCCTCCCCGGGCATTTTCCGTTCATTCATCTCGATAGCAACGCCTGTAGTTGGACGCTCGGCGAACGAACTGAGCCGAAGGCAAGACGGAACAGTCCCCGTGGTTGGAACTGTCACCTGTTTCCACTCCGACGGCGCGACTCTGTTTGTATCGAAGCCCGTGTCGAAACACAAACTATGTCGAAGAGCGCGAACAGACAACTGAATGGCTAAAGCGAAAACTCCTCGATAATCTGAAATTGAAATCTAGATTTCTACGCTATGGTGTGTCGTCGGACACGTTCGAAGCATCAACATGGGAAAAAGACCTCAAAATAGCTCGTAAAAGGTCTAATCGTTTCTAAGGGATTTATGAAATGTCGGCAAACAGAATTGGAGTGGTAAAATCGCGTGAATTTCACTGTATACTCTCCCCGTTATATGACCCCTCCAGTCGTAGCGAGAGATACATCCCAGAATAATCATGTCGAGTCCTCCAACGATACAGAACGACCGCGCATCGGATTTCGAACTTCCAGTCCCCCGCAACGCCGTCGAAAGTACGGCCCGAAAGCTGTTCACCCCGGTTCAGTTCCTGAGCTTCTGGACTGCGGTGGCGCTCCCGTTCGCCTACCCACCACTGCTGTACCACGGCTACGTGTCCGCGACGACCGTGACGTTCGCCCTGCTCCTCGCCCTGAATATGGTCGCTATCGTCGTCGGTCACGGCTACAACCTCGACTGAGTCCCCCTCCTCGACGACGAGCGTCGAACGAACGTCGCCCTGAATCTCCAAAATTCGTTTGCTGGAACCCGCGTTTCGTTTTTAGGCACGCCAAAATAGTTGGTGTTGTGATAAGAACTATCCTCGCGTACACCCAACGACGATATATGGGCGTCCTCGGAAATCTCTCGCTGGTCTTTGTCGCTGGTCTTATTACGGCTCTCGCAACCGGAATCGGTGCTCTCCCCTTCTTTCTCGTCAACGACGTGAGCGACCGCTGGAACGTCGTCCTCTGGGGACTCGCGTCAGGAATCATGCTCTCCGCGTCAGTTTTCGGTCTGATATTCGAGGGCATTTCGAACGCGAACGGTGGCAGTTTCGTCGGTGTCGGAGTTGGCTTACTGGTCGGCGCTGGACTCGTCGTCGTGAGTCACCACGTCCTCTCCGGCATGGAAGTCAGTCCGCGAAAGTACGAAGAAGCGGATTTCAAGAAACTGGTGCTTATCCTCGGTATTCTCACCGTCCACAGTTTTCCGGAAGGCGTGGCAATCGGTGTCTCGTTCGCCGATTTGAACCTCGGAACCATCGACGGAATCGCATTCCTCGGGTTTTCGATACCACTCCTCGCCATCTTCATGACCGTCGCCATCTCGATTCACAACGTTCCGGAGGGTGTCGCCATCTCGATTCCACTTCGTTCGATGGGGGTGAGCAACTGGCGCATGGTTTGGTGGTCTGTTTTTTCGAGCTTGCCCCAGCCAATCGGTGCAGTCATCGCGTTCTATTTCGTTCGAACCGCACGGGAGCTTCTTCCTATCGGGTTCGGCTTTGCAGCAGGAGCCATGATATATCTCGTCACCTCTGAGTTCATTCCGGAAGCGCTCGAAGTCGGCAAGGGATTGCCGGGTGGTGGCTACCGCGAACTCGTCTCGGGACTTTCCGCCGGGATTCTCCTGATGGTTCCGCTCGCATTCGTCTGAATTTCACCTTCTGAGCCTACTCTGAATTTATCCCGTATTTCGAAGAACCGATTTCAGTTAGACGGACTCAAAAACGATTTTGAATCGTTTTGATGGTTTTTAGCCAGTTGTGACCGAATGAACAGGTCTGTTCATTGTCCGTAAACGGTGTGAATTCATCCCAACGCTCCTTACGGTATAAGATTGCCCCTGTCTACGACTTAGTCGGGCACGGGTGTGCTACAATGTCGGGAACCACTCCATTCGAAAACGACGGCGACGATATCAGTCGCACCGCTGTTGGACGCGAGAAACTCACTGCACTCCACGCGAAATATCGAGAACACGCGCTGACGACACCGCTCCAGTTCGTCAGTTTCTGGTCGGCAGTCGTACTGCCGTTTCTCTACGTTCCACTTCTGATGGACGGTCTCGCTGGCGCAGAAATCACGGTTTTCCTCTCCCTGCTCGCCTGTCACGTCGTCGCCCTCTTCGCCGGACACTCCTACGGACAGGAGTAGTCGCTCCACTTCGATACCTTTTGCCTTCCCGCAGATTTTCGGTTCTCTTCGGTCGATTTAACCTCTTCCTCGAAAACGAGTACATATGGGACTCGAAACGGTGTCGCTCGGCAGTACCGGCACGAAAGTGAGCCAAATCGCGTTCGGAACGTGGCGATTCGGCCGGGAAAACGACGAAGGCAACGTCGAAATCGGCGAGAAACGCGCCCACGAACTGCTTTCCGCCTACGCCGACGCTGGCGGCAACTTCATCGACACCGCCGACATGTACGGTGACGGTGAGAGCGAACGCTACATCGGCAACTGGCTCGCAGACCGCGACCGCGAGGATTTCGTCATCGCGTCCAAAATCTACTGGCCGACCCGAAAGGACGACCCGAACGGACGCGGCCTCTCGCGCAAACACCTGCGCAGGCAGATGAACCTCATTCTCGACCGTCTCGGCACCGACTATCTCGACCTGCTCTACATCCACCGCTGGGACGACGAGACGCCCGCAGAGGAGTTCATGCGTACGCTCGACGGCTTCGTCCGAGACGGCAAGGTGAACTACATCGGCACCTCGACGCTCGACCCGAACGCGTGGAAGGTCGTGAAGGCGAACGAGATGGAGTACGAACCGTTTCGCCTCGCCCAACCGCGATACAATCTCGTCAACCGCGAAATCGAATCCAACTACCTGCCGATGTGCGAAGAGTACGACATCGGACTCATCCCGTGGTCGCCGCTGGCTGGCGGCTTCCTGACGGGCAAATACTCCCGAGACGAAAAACCGCCGAAGGGAACTCGTGGCGCGAACGACCAGCAGTTCCGCGATTCCTACCTGACCGAGGAGAACTTCGACGTGTTGGAAGAAGTCGAAGCCGTCGCGGAGGAAGTCGGAACCACTCCTGCAAAGGTCAGTCTCGCATGGTTGCTGAAACACGACGCGGTGACGGCACCGATTGTTGGCGCGCGCACCGTCGAGCAGTTAGAAGAGAACCTCGCCGCAACCGCCGTTTCGCTTACCAACGAGCAGTTCGAGCGACTGGCCGACGCGAAGTAAACGACGGCTTCGAATTTTCGCCGCCGAGCCAAGCGTTTTTGACGGATTGCGAACAACCTCCTGCATGGACGAAATTTCACTCGTGGTTCCGGAGGCTATCGTCAATTCGCTTCCCGAAGATGGCGACAGCGCGGCGCACGACATGCAAGAGGCTGTCGCCGGGTGGGAAGCGCGACTGAATAGACTCGTCGAGGAAGAGTCGGACGAGGACGTTGCCAGCGCCGCGGTTGACGTTATCGAGCGATTCGAAACCCGCTGGGAGCAGTACGACGATTTCGTCGCCGAACTGCGCGCGTGGGGCCAATCGCCCATCTACGCGATGGCGTGGCGCGACCTCCACGCCGCGCTCGTCCAGCAGTTGTACGACAACGACGACCTCTCCGCGCATATCGACCGAGAGCGAAACGCCCGCATCGTCAACGACGGCATTCGATTCGGGAGATGAGCGGCGACGACCCGCCACTGTCCCGCGTTCGACGGGCGAAAAGTCAGCAGTCGGCCACCTCCCGCATCGACGGCGGCGCGATTGCGGTCGGAATGGTCGTCACGCTCGGTGCCCATCTCCTCCCGGCCCTGCTGTTGCTCCTCGAAACGTCGGCATCTCTCGTCCGTCTGGCCGCACTTGCCAGCACGATTGTGTTTCCGTTCGGGAGTTACATGGCCGGACGCTACGCCGGAACCGACTGGGAACGCGGCGGACTTCACGGCGTGTTTTCGGCGGGCGCATCCCTCATCGCGCTCGGGGCGTCTGCAGTCGTCCTCGTCGGAACAGACCGGGCAGTGGCCGAGTTCAGTCGAATGCTAGTCGGCGCACCCGAGGAGGGATTCGGACTGGTCGCCGGTTCGCCCGTGCTCGCGGGAGCCATCGTTTTCCTCCTGTTCGCCGGAATCGTCGGCGGGGCGTCCGGGGCGAACTGAACACGTCGAAAAGCGTTCCGCAGTCTGAGCGTTTATAATCACAGCGGGCTATCTTCGCGTATGGAACTCACGCTCCGATTCTTTGCAAATTTCCGCGAAGACGTCGGGCAGAAGGAACTCGAACGAGAGTTTTCGTCCGGGGCGAACGTTGGCGAGGTGTTAGAATCCCTCTCTGAGGAGTACGGAATCGACGTGTTCGAGGACGGAGAGTTGCGACCGCACGTCTCCATCATGAAGAACGGGAAAGACGTCGTCCATCTCGACGGCACGAAAACCACGCTCGCGGCAGGCGACAGGCTCAGCATCTTCCCGCCGGTCGCAGGAGGATAGATGCGGCGCGAAAAATCCTTCCGGGGCATCAACGAACGACTCGCGCGCGTCTACCTCGAAAACCTCGGCGGCGAGGTAGAAGAAGACGGCGACGTGTCGGGAGACGGGTGGGAAGCCTCACTGTCCTCCGAAAAAGTCAGCATCGGGCCGACGGTCGAACTAACAGAAATCACCGTCGTCTTCGAGGGTGACGAGGAAACCCTCGATTCGCTCGTGGACGAGTTCTCGCAGAAGGCGATGCGTGCGGGTGGATGAAGTTGGGGCGAGAGAACAGGAGAACCGATGCAATGACCGACGACGAACCCACCCATCCCATCGAAGGACAAATCGTACTGATGGCGGGCGCAAAGGCTAGCGTGCCCCTCGAACATCTGTCCGAACTGCTCACCGAGACGCAGGCCGACCTCGGCGGGCGGTTTGACGAGTACCGACAGCGATACGAGTGCATCCACGAAACGCCCGATGAAAGCGTCTTTCTCGTCGAGGAGGGTCACTGGGAAACCGTCGGCAACCGGCTTGGATTTGGGCGGCGGGAGTGGGACGGGCTTCGGCGCGCGCACGAACAACAACTGTTCCGAATCGGGCGGCGAGAACGTCGCCGGTCGGAGTTCGATAGCGCGCTTGAGATTCGGGAATCCGTCGTGATTGGGACCCGAAAGTAGCGTGTGAGTGGTGCGGTTATCGAGGTTTTTGTAGTGGGTCGTATGTCAACGCCTGTCGGATAGAGACTGCTGTCTCGGCATCATTTCTAATAAAGAAAACCACTAATCTTTACAAATAATACAATTTATGAAGCTGTCTCTCTAAGAGTAATTATTCTATTTTTTCTCGGAGACGGACTTCTTTATCTGTTACCGTTTCAATCGCATCAGCAGGAACGGAAAGGTCATCTTCATCAGCACTACTCCACCCAAACACCTCAAGCCAAGCCTCGGCGATGTTCGGATCCGGGTCAACAAACGCCGTGTCTCCCTCGACTTCACTCACGATTCCCAACTGCTCTCCTTCAGCGTCCATCAGAAACTTTCCTTCGTCTTCATCACTCAGGCTTGCCATATGGGGAGACTCCTTCCCAATGATATTTGTTTTTTGGCCAATTAGATATTCAAAGCACAATTTAACTCGTGCTGATGAATAGGATTCCGTATGCTCGACGACGAAATTGTGGCCAACATATTATAAATTAGAGTGGACGAACTCATCGCTCTGGCGGTGTCGGCGTGCGCCTCCGAGCAGGGTGTCTTCAGGCCTGTGACAGCGCGTGCCACCGTGTTTGCGAAAGGTCGCGTGATACTACCTCAGTTTGAATCGTGCCAGTTCGAATCGCGTATCACTGGTTTCATGATTGCGGTTTAGTGGTGTCGGAACTTGCAAACAGTAGGGGATAGTAGCTAAAAAACAGCGCCTGAACAGTCGTCTCCTCCCGTTCGCTACTCCAAACTCTCGAACGCGGATTCCAAGTCGGCGAGCAAATCCCGCGGATGTTCCACACCTACCGAAACTCGCAAGAGGGAATCGGAAATCCCGATTTCCTCGCGCTCTTCGGGCGTAAGCGGCGAGTGAGTCATGCTCGCTGGATGCTCGATGAGCGACTCCACGCCGCCCAGACTGACCGCGAGTGCGAAATGGTCGAGTTCGGCGACGAATCGCTCCACGGCTTCCAGTTCCCCGTCGAGTTCGAAGGAAACGAGGCCGCCTCCGCCGTCCATCTGACGCTTGGCGAGGTCGTACTGCGGGTGCGATTCGAGGCCGGGGTAGTACACGGTAGCAACATCCTCGTGTTCGTCCAGATAGGCCGCGACTTCGGCGGCGTTGGTCTCGTGCTGACGCATCCGCAGTGGGAGCGTCTTCAGACCGCGAAGGGTCAGGAAGGCGTCGAACGGCGCGAGCATGTTGCCCATGCCGACCTGCTGGAGAAAGCCGATTTCGTTCGCCAGTTCCTCGTCGCTGGTGACTGCCGCGCCGCCGATGGAGTCGCTGTGGCCGTTCAGATACTTCGTCGTGCTGTGGACGACCACGTCCGCGCCGAGTTCGAGCGGTTGCTGGAAGTAGGGCGAGAGGAAGGTGTTGTCCACGCCGAGGGTCGCGCCGACCGATTCCGCGACGGAGGCGATTGCCTCGATGTCACAGAGTCGGAGGAGCGGATTCGTCGGCGTCTCCATCCAGATGAGGGCGGTATCGTCGCGGACGGCATCAGACACGGCGTCGGTGTCGCGGGCGTCAACGAAATCCACGGCCACGTCCAGTCGCTCGCGGAACAGTTCCTTGAGCATCGTTTGTGTCCCGCCGTAGAGGTCGTCGAAGGCGACGACGTGGTCGCCGGGTGAAACGGAGGCGGTGATTGTCGCCACGATTGCGGAGGTTCCGGAGGCGAAGGCCATCCCGTAGTCGCCGCCTTCGAGCGCCGCGAGTCGCTTTTCGAGAGCGTGTCTGGTCGGGTTCGAAAGCCGCGAGTAGAGATACTGGTTTTTGTCGGGGTCTAACTCTTCGAGGGAAATATCGGGGTCGATGCCGCCGACCTCGTAGGTGGATGCGAGGTGAATCGGCATCGTCACGTCGCCCGTTCGGTCGTCGTGCGATGGTTGCTCCGCGTGGGTCACGGCCATCGTTTCGAATTTGTCTGTGTCGCCGGGGCGGTCAGTCATGCCATCTTCACGTTCGATGAGGATAGTTAGAAACTTTCGATGCGGCAGGCGTTGCCATGCGCCGAAAGAATGGTGTTCGGCGGGAAATTATTGTGAAGCATCCGAATGAAATTTTTCAAACGTGTTTTGGCTAAACTCAGGACGGTGACGATGGGTATTGGACGCTGTTTCGCTCGCGCGCGGAGCAGAAAGGGGCGATCGAATGGAACTAGTGTAGTTTGAATGATAACAAATATCAGACTAGGAAAATAGTATCTGATATTATTAAACTTCATCCAGCAAAAAATATTTTTATAAACTGTTGAAATCACATCCCGATGTCGCAACAGAATCGAAATGAGATGGCCGATGAGTCGGCAAAAAACACTACGAAAAGCAAAGTCAGTCGGCGAGCGTGGCTGAAAGCCAGTGCGATGGGCGTTGTGGGTGCATCGACACTCGGGACGGGTGCGCTTTCGGAAACAACGCAAGCCGCATCCACCGATCCCGGTGACCCGTCACCAGCACGGTCGGAAGTCGGCGGGGGCGAATCATACACCAACAAAGTGACGCGAAGCGACGCGAACCGCTACGTCACGTCGAGTGACCCGGTAACGGCCGGAAACGAACTCGAAAATCACATCGACAACGCATCTCCCTCCGACATCATCTGGATAGACTCCGGCGTGACCGCCGACATCACCGACGTGTACGCCAAAAACGTTCCCGCGGGTGTGACGATTGCCAGCGACCGCGGACGGGATGGTTCTCGCGGTGGGAAGATTCTGATTGGCGCAGAAACATCTGCGGTCGGCGTCCTCCAAGCGCTGGACAACGTGCGCATCACCGGCGTCCAGTTCGAAGGGCCGTCCATCGAGCATTATAGCCCGAACGACCTCTGGACGGACGCAGTCGTCGGCGTGTTCGTCGAGGGAACCGGCGTCGAAATCGACAACTGCGAGTTTTGGGGATTCACGAACGCGGGCGTTCGCGTCGGCCACCTCAACAACGAAGTACGGACGGTGAACACGCACATCCATCACTGCTCGTTCCACCACAACGCGATGCAACAACTCGGCTACGGCGTCGTCGTCGGGTGGGCCACCGTCAACACCGATTTGTCGAGCTATCACGGCAGGGTCGGCTGTCTCATCGAGTACAACTACTTCAACCGAAACCGCCACTCCATCGCGGGCAACGGCAGTGCGAAGTCGAACTACACCGCCTGCTACAACATTCAAGGCCCGGATAACTATCTGTACACCTTCGACATGCACGGAACCGGTTCCGGCGGAACGGGCGGTACCGCCGGTGGCACCCTCAGAATCCACAACAACACCTTCAAATACGTCTATCGGGACAAGGACGGCGAGCGTTCTTCGTCCATCGGCATCCGCGGCATGCCCGAATACGACTGTGACATTCATCACAACTGGTTCCACAACGATTACACGGCCGAGGACAGCAGTCACACGACCGGAGAACAGGGAACCGCCATCAATCAAGTGACGGCGGACTGGGGAACGACCGACGTGTACGACAACCACTACGGCCAGTCGGAACCGCCAGCAGGCGTCGGCGCGCCGAGCGACGGCAGCAACCTTAGTTATGATGGTAATGCGACCGCCGTGGATGCCTCGGTCGATTCAAATGGGGAACAGTCAGCAATCGAGTTCAGCGTGACTAACGATTACGGCGTCACCCTGAACATCACGGACGTGACCATCGAAACGGCGAATCCGGCCATCAACGAACTCTCCGACCACACGATGGAGGAGGGGAAATGGAAGAGTGAACTGTACGTCGATGCCGACCTCCAAGACAGCGCGGTGGACGTAAACGACGGCCTCACTCTGCCGGGTTCCATCGACCTGAAAAACGACGGCCACTCCGAGAGCGACAAACGTTGGGCCGTCCTTTCCTCCGGAACGACCGCGTGGGTCTACCTCTACCAGTTCGAGGACGACGGTGTCGCCGTGGACATGGTTGATGAAGGTGTGACGTTCGTCGTCGATTACTATCTGGACGACGGTGAGGGGACGACCGGTACGAAGCGATTCACACTCGCGCCATAGACGCTTTTTGCGGATCGTTTTTCGAATCGGCTTTGAACATGAGAGCTTTGTTCGGTTCTCGACTTTTGGTGTTCCTATGAGATTATTTCAGTAGCCGATCCCAATGAACCCGCCACCGCTCGGCATGCTCGCGGTTGCACCGCTCGCAATCGAGATTTCTCTGAAATCTCGTACCCGCCCACACACCTCCCCAGCCGATTCCTTCGCGCCTATTGGCGCTCAGTCATCCCTCGCGTGATACTCAGCAGGCCTTCGGGACGCCCTCAGGCCTGCCAACGCACGCGCCGGAGCGTTTGTGTCTGTTCACGAACCTGAATTAGGAATGTAACGCGTGCTGACACAAGCCAAAGGGCATCTCGCCCGGAGGCTTGTCGGTGAAGCGCGCGAGGGGCGACCGACACGAGCGCCAGTGAGTGGGGGAGTCGGTTGGGGTGGCGTGTGGGCGGTGGCGGTCATGTGTTGTCGGAAGTATCTAGCAGTACTGTTGAACATACTCAAGCCTCTCTACAACTGTCCACAAATTCTCGCAGCCCCCACCGAAAAATACGAAACGCAACCGCGAAACGCTAGCTTAGTCGTCACCCGATGCCGCGGCACTGCCGGAACTCACGCCGGTTCCCGGCCCGATGTCGATGCCGAGATCGTCCAGTTTTTCGTCCGGAACGACGCCGTCTTCCCAGTCGCGCACCTCGTAGTACTCTGCTTTGAGTTTGTCGAGTTCCGCGAGTTGGCCTTCCGAGCCGCCCTCACCGGGGATTGCGTCGGGGTGGCCCTCAACGAATCGCGCGGGCAGGCTGTCGTCGTCGCCGTCGAAGCCGACGAGGTTGTTGTAGTAGCGTTCGAGGTTGTAAATTCGTTCGCCCGCTTCCATCAGTTCGTCTTCGGACACGTCGAGACCGGTCATGCCGTTGTACTGGAGGACGTACTCCTCGACGCCCTCCGCGAAGGCGTTGAACTTGCAGATGTCGAAGGAGTCGCTGATGGCGTGCATGTCTTGGAAGGTGGCACAGAGTTCGCCTTTGCCTTCCCAGTCTGCCGGGTCAACCTTTTCCGGAATGCCGAGGAGTTCCGCGGCAGGGGTGTAACCGCGCAGGTGGCAGGCACCGCGGTTGCTGGTCGCGTAGCCGATTGCCATTCCTTTCATCGCTCGCGGGTCGTATGCGGCCATCGTCTGGCCTTTAACGTCCAGCGCCATCTCCTCGTCACCGAGTTCGGTTGCGGCGCGAGCCGCGCCCTCCGCGAGCAGGTCGGCGAGTTCATCTTCGCGGTGAGCCACGCGGTCTATCATATCGACCATCGTGTCCACGTCGCCCCATTCGAGGCCCTCGTCCAATCGGCCTTCCTCGGTGGCTTCCATCGCCATCGCCATGGTGTTGCCCATCTCGATGGTGTCGAGGGCAACGTCGTTACAGCGGTCTATCATCAGCGCGACCTTGTCCCGGTCGTCGGTCATCGAGTTTGGGCCGAGCGCCCACGCCGATTCGTACTCGTAGGACTCCATCCGAACGTTCATGTCGTCGCCTTTGTGGTGGACTTGTACCTCAACTTCCTTCTTACAGGCAACCGGGCAGGAGTGGCAAGTCGGTTCGTCCACGAGGATGTTCTCACGGACGTTCTCGCCGGAGACGTTTTCGGCGTCGATTTTCGGTTGTGAGTGTCCCGCCTCAGCCTCGCTGCTCGTGCTGGTGTGCTGTGCGTTCCGCGTCGGGAGCCCGTCCATCTCCTCGGTGACGTTCATCAGGACGTTCGTGCCGTACAGCGACAGGCCACCTTCGTTCGGTGCCGTCACGTCGGATTCCTGAATCGCCTGCATCGCCTGCTTGTGGCCCTGTTGGAACGTCTCTTGGTCGGCAGGCTTCTGCATCTTCGTCGTGGATTTGATGACGATTGCTTTGAGACCCTTCGACCCCATCACGGCACCAGTGCCACCACGGCCAGATGCTCGGTCGTCTTCGTTGATGATGCAAGCGTAGCGAACTTCGTTTTCGCCCGCCTGTCCGATTGCCATCATCGAGAGGTTCTTGCCGTAGGCACCGTCGATTTCCTCCTCCAAGGTGTCGCGGGTTTCGTGGACGCCCTTGCCCCAGAGGTGTGATGCATCGCGGAGTTCGATTTCGCCGTCTTCGACCACGGCGATAACCGGGTCGTCGGATTTGCCTTCGAACAGCAGGCCGTCGAACCCGGCCCATTTCAGTCGTGCCCCCGACCAGCCGCCGTGATGCGAGTCCGTCACGGTGTTGGTCAGCGGCGACTTGGTACAGACAGCGATTCGCCCGCTCATCGTGACCTGCGTCCCCGTGAGCGGCCCGTTCATGAACGCCAAGAGGTTGTCTGGCCCGAGCGGGTCAACGTCCGCCCCTTGGTCGAACACGTACTTTACGCCGAGGCCCCGCGCCCCGATATATTTCTTCGCGTCGTCGTCATCGACGCCCTCGTAGTTCACCGAACCGTCCGAGAGATCGACGCGAGCGACGTGGTCATGAAAACCGCCTAAATCGGTCATGGTAAGTTCCAACGTTTATATTAGGTCGCTATCGTGTTAGCCGTTGCCACAAAGATGTAACTTATTTTGGTTACGTAAGTGGAATCAGCACGGTTCGCCAAAAAATCGAAAGAGGACGCTACCGAGTTCGGCCGAACGACTGCACGTTGTTTCCGCTTCCAGAGTAAATAGTTCCATCATCGCCTGCTGGAGCGTATCGCATCGGCCATTATTGGCATGTGTCGAATAGTAATAATGCTTCGGAATGGGCTGCTTGTCGCCGCGCTCCGCAAAAAACGAGCTTTGACGACCTACTCGTCACGGTCGAACTTGTGAACGTAGCCGTCTCTCGTGTTTTGATAGAGTGCGTTGTCGGTGACGACGGGTGCACCGTAGGCGTCACCAGTTGTCTGCCACGTTTTCCGTTTGGTACCAGTAGCGCCATCGAAGGCAGTGACCTGCGAACCGTGTCCGGCGTACACGACTCCGTCTTTGGCGGTCGATTCTGGCACGAAGTTGCCGTCCTCGGCTCTGAACTCCCATTCTTCGTGTGCGTCGTGCGTCCTGATTGCGGTGAGATAGAAACTCCCATCGGAGTACATACTGGCGAAGAGGTGGTCGTCGGTCGCAGTCACGTGTTGGGCATTCTCGTGGTAGCCTATCGGTTCACACCAAAGGGTGTCTCCATCTTCGGTGTCGAGCGCGAGGATGTTCGGCGATTCGGGGTCGGTTTCATCGCGTGACAGGCCGACGTAAAGGATATCGTTGTGAGCCGAGAGGTCGCTGATGGCTGAATAGTTGGTGTCTTCGTACGACCACTGCACGTCACCGGTTTCCGCGTCGAGTGACCAAATCGTCCGATCTTGAGCGATGAAGATGTGACCATCTTTTTCCGCGATAGCTTTGGTTGCGCCGGTGCCACAGTCCTCGCCACTAAATGTCCATTTCGTCTCACCCGTTTCAGTATCGACAGCGTACAGGATTGTCGGCGAGGCTTGATTCTCGGTCGGGTAATAGGCGGTTCCGTCGGCGACAACCGGTGTCTGTACCGGTTCGTTTTGAACTAGCTTCTGGTTATCGAGTTCGCCGGTTTCACCCATGTAACTGGACAGTCGGAACTCGTCATCGTCGTATTCTCCACCGACGTACACGGAGCCGTCCGAGTAGGTAAGACCGAGATGGTCTTTTGTTCCGGCGGAATCGTTCTCCCATGTGAGGGTTCCGGTCGAACAGTCGATAGCACGGAGTGTACCATCGTCCGGCCCGATGTAGACCAGTCCATCGCTGACCGCTGGAGAGGAACTCATTCTCCCGACCGGTCCGAATGTCCAGCCAGTTGCGTGTGTTTCCACGGAATCCGTGTCCGCAACTTCGTTTTGTACTGCGTGAGGTTCGTCACGGTTTTTCGTGGCCGTGGTCGCACCGACGACACCAGCGGTACCGACCGCGAGGCCGACCGTCTTCAGGAACGTTCTGCGTGTATTCTTCGACATGCAGAAGGAAAATGTGACACAGTTATATTCACTATCGGCTTCATAACATTCTTTTCAGTCGTTTTTCGTGATTTTATAGGTAAGAAATACTACATCACGTCCAATCGACCAATATCGCTATAGCAACCCCCGAAGATGGATTTCAGACCTCTATTTATCAGATAATAAATCAATTAATGAGTAGATTCTGTACTGTATTTCGTAGAATTATATTCGGTCGGAAAGATTCATGATACTGCATATACCGTCTATCAAACAATCGGTAATCGTCGTCCTTTACACTGCCTGTTACTATTTGGCGAACGAATGTCCGCTCCCCTCGACAAACCGACCATGCGAAACTGGGCCGCCGTCCTCGCCTTCGCGGTCGGTATCTGTTACTTTTCGGTATTCTCGACTCCCGACGCTGGTGTTTCCTCTTTCGCCCCGCTCGGACTCGTCGGAATGGACAAGTGGTATCACGGGATTGGCTACGGCGTTTTCGGCGTGTTGCTCGCAATCGCGCTGTCGAGTGGGGACGGGGAGGCCGATAAAGCCACCAGCGCGATCGTAATCGCGCTGGTGGCCATCGCAGGAGCGACCGGTTTCGGAATCCTAATGGAAATCGCCCAGACGTTTGTTCCGGTTCGCCACGGCGGAATCGGGGACGCGACTGCGAACGCATTCGGGGCAACGGTTGGGGTCACGACGTGGCGGCTCGTCGCCGGACGAGACGAAGGCGATTTACGCGCGTAACCGCTCTTCTCGATAATGAGTACGCCGACTCCCGAGAGCTACGAACAGGGCAAGGGGATGGATGCCCACAACTCCGTGATGCGCGATATTCGCGCGAAAAAGGAGAAGCATTACGACCCACACGAACCGACGCGTGTGTGGTTGGACGAGGATAACACGCCGGATGGCGTCTACCAGAGTCTCACGATCATTCTCAACACGGGTGGCTGTCGCTGGGCGCGGGCCGGTGGCTGTACGATGTGTGGCTACGTCGCCGAATCCGTCGAGGGTGGAAGCGTCGCCCACGAGGCCCTGATGGACCAAATCGAGGTCTGTCTCGACCACGAGCGCGAGAACGCAGAGGAAACGAGCGGCCTCATCAAAATCTACACCTCCGGGTCGTTTTTGGACGAGCGCGAAGTCGGTGCCGAAACCCGACGAGCCATCGCAGAGACGTTTTCCGACCGTGACCGAATCGTCGTCGAGAGCCTGCCGGATTTCGTGGAACAGGAAAAGTTGGAGGACTTCACCGGCGTCGGTCTGGAAACCGACGTGGCAATCGGACTTGAGACGGCGAACGACCGCGTTCGAAAGGACTGCGTGAACAAATACTTCGACTTCGAGCAGTTCATCGAAGCCAGCGAACACGCCGAATCGGTCGGCGCGGGCATCAAAGCCTACCTGCTGATGAAACCGCCGTTCCTCTCGGAGGCCGATGCGGTGCAGGACATGAAGGAGTCGATTCGGAAGTGCGCCGAGTACGCCCACACGGTGTCGATGAACCCGACGAACGTTCAGCGATACACCATGGTAGACGACCTCTACTTCCGAAACGGCTACCGACCGCCGTGGCTCTGGAGCGTCTGTGAAGTGCTACAGGAGACGGCTGACGCGCCTGCAATCGTCATTTCCGACCCGGTCGGCCACGGCTCCGACCGCGGCGCGCACAACTGCGGCGACTGCGACGACCTCGCCCAGAAGGCCATCAAGGATTTCGACCTCCGGCAAGACCCCTCCGTGTTCGACGAAGTGACCTGCGAGTGCGAGCACACGTGGGAAGCCGTCATGGAGCGTGAGAAGAGCTATAGTCTCCCACTGGCGCGGTAGTCAGGCCGGTCTTATTCCGGCTACGGCGCGGATAACTAAGGACGCATCTAGCAATCGGACTGGTGAGGTGAATGGACACGGACGACCGTCCCGAGTGATGACGAACGCACGGGGGCAGTGCGAGACGATACTCTGTCCGAATGGGTGGGTCGAACTCCGGAATCCGGAGCGTACAGACCAGTGGATTGCCATCGACGCGCCGACAGAGGTGCGTCGATGACTATCGCGGGAAAACTGGCAGTCGTCGCACCGATTGCGGTTGCTGGCCCGGTCGTCCTCTGGCCGCTTCTCTTGTTGTTTCTCGGCGGCTTGCTGCTGAACGCGATGTGGTCGCTAATTCGCGGACGACGTGGAAGGGAGTGACGAAGGGGGTTTTTGGTCGAGGATGTTACTCTGATTCCGGTTGCCGACTCCACGTCACGGCCGAAACCGCCAGTCAGCACGTCCCAGAAATCGGTTTCGGCGGAAAAGATACGAAAAATGGCTTTATTGAAGATATTACAAATCGACAAGAATGGCGTGCTGAACGGAGAAGGTGTATTCACCACCCTCATCAGTTACGAAATTCCAGATCGATAGACGTGCGAACCTCACGCTCTCGGTTCGGTATCTTCTGGTTATGAAATAGCAGTCGCTCGTCGTTGTTATAGAGACGGGGTAGGCCAGCCAGCGGTAACTACACGTGGAAACCACGTGAGTTGAAAGGTAGCTGCCTGACCATGCCGTCTTCTTCCTCTTTCTGCTATCGCTATAAAACGTCTCCGGTACTCAGATATGGTGCATATCGAAATAGTTGAGAAATATCAATCTGTGAGCTACGTCTTTTAGACCGGACAAATTTTGCCTCAGTCCGTGATCGATACGCGCCCGGTATTCAGCACGGTTTTATCAAACGATCGCTATGATACTGATTCGCAGGCCCAGAAAATCAAACCTCAAACCCTCCCGTTAGAGCTTTCGAGCCATCATCACTTCGTCAACGAACTCGTCGCTGACGAGATAGTGGTCGTTTCGCACCGCTTCGGTTTCCCAACTGAAATCTTCGAGGAGGTCGATTGCTGTCTCGTTCGTCGCGGGAAGGCTCTGGTATACTTTCTGGTATCCGGCGTCGTTCGCCCACGCCATCGCGCGTTCCAGCAGTCGGCTTCCGATGCCGTGTTTGCGGTACGGGCCGCGGACGCCCACGGTCAGTTCGGCGGTGTGGCGCAGTTTGTCGAGTTCCGGTGCATCGAGGTGAACCCATCCGACGACTTCCCCCTCGTTCTCGCCACTGCTCACGGTTGCCACGTAGAACATCCGCGAACGTCGGTCGTTGTTGCGGAGCAGGGCCCCCTCGTCGTCGATGTCGGCGGCGACTCGCTCCGCGGAAATCGACGCCCCCTCGTCGGCGACTTCACGAATCGCGGTTTCGATGCCCCGGCGGTCGAACTGGTGGGCTTGCCGAATTCGGTACGAAAGCCCCTCTTCTTCGTACTCCTCCACGTCGTTGTCGAGCGCGAGGTGGAGTTCTCCTTCTTCTTCGATGAGGTGCCCCGCGTCCAACAGCGCGGAGACGTACTGCTGGAACTCTTCCGGCGGAATCCGGACTTGCGGTTCCGCGGTTCCTGAGCGGGCCGGTTTCGACCCGGACGGTGAGTCGATTCTGACTTGGTCGCGAACTTCCTCGACGGAGACGGAACCGTTGCGTTCGACTTCGTCGTAGATGCGTTGTTGAATCGCGTCGTCGAACTCGATGGTAGCGGGTACTCCCATACTGGAGTCTACCAACGCGGAGAAGGTTATTATTTATCGCCTAATTTCGCCCCACGGCAGAGCGACTGCGGATTTCGAATTTATCGGGTGGGTAATTCAGCAGATCACTTCTCTTCGACGTGTCGCACGTCCGCGGAGACGCCGCGCGTCGATTCCACCATCTCCGGGCCGGACATCTCGGCGCGGCCGATGGCGAACGCTTTCGGCCCTTCGATGACGACTTCGTCGCCGACGCGGATGTCGTCGTCCGCGTCCACGATACCCGGCGCGAGGACGCTTCCGTGCGGCGCGAAGGCGTCGATTTCGATTCGTTTTTCGGGTACGTCACTTTCGACCCACTGGCGCGCCCCGGCGAGGGTGAGCGAGAGCATCCCGTACTGCGGAACCATCGCGGCCAACTGCTCGCCGTCATCGTCGTGAACCCGGAGTTTCGGGTAGCGACTCTCAATGTTGATGGATGAAAAGAGGTCGTTGCCCGCACCCTCGCCGAACTGGTAGTCAGCGATGCCGCGAACCGTGTTGTGCTGACGCTCACGCTTGCCGTATTTCAGTTCGCCCGAGAGCGTGCTGGCGAGGTTGGCGAGCGATTCCGTGCTGGTCGGGTGTCCTTCCACGGTGTACTCGAACTCCATGTCGAGGGCGTCCTCGACTCGTTCGCACACGTCGCGGTAGCCTTCCTCCGGAACGTGTGCGATGACGCGGGGATACTCGTTTCGCTCCAGATACCGCCGGAGAACTTCGGCGACGAACTGCTTTTCGTCCTCGCTCCAGCGACCCGTGACGACGGAATCGTAATGCTGGGCGGGATAGGTCAGTTCGAGTTCCTGCGGTACGACGCCGATGGGACTCGTCATCGATACCTTGTGCGCGCGGAACTGAATCGCGTCGTGATATTGGCCGTGGCTTTGGGATTCGCTGTAGGGCTTTTTCGCGGAGCAGGGAAGCAGAACCAATGGATTGTCGAACCGACCTTGATAGCGCGTGGTCACGCGGTCTGCGAACCGCTGAATCTCGACCCTGCGCAGGGAGTCGGAAGTTGCGGCGGCAAGTTCCGTGTTCCGGAGAACCGGCGTTCGTTCCGCCACGTAACTCCACTGTTGGTCGAACTCGCGGAACGCGGCGGTAAGCCACTGTTCGTGGCGGGTCTGTCCCTCGATGTAATCCCGAAGTCGGCCCGCACGGATTCGTTGGCGGACGACTGCCAATTCGGCCCGGAGTGCGTTCACGTTGTGGGCAACGCAGTCCTCGCGGGTGAACTTCTCCACTGGACGCTGGCAGGCCGGACAGGAACACGGGAGTTCCTGGAGGTCTTCGAGATAGTATTCTCCCTCGGTGGTCAGGTATTTTCCTTGCGTTCCCTTGACGACGGCGCAGTCTGCGTCCACGAGGTCAACCCCCGAATAAACGAGCGTAGCGACGTTTTTCGGCGTGGCGACACCGGACAAAAAGAGCGCGCTGTCGGACGGAATCGCCTCGCGCGTTTCGATGATTGCCTCTTTGAACCCCGCTCCGTGGCCGACGACGCCTTGCGCGCCAGAAAGGATGTAGGCGTCGGTGCCGAAATCCTCCGCTGTTTCGGGTGCGATTACGGCAGCACTCGGGAACTCCACGTCGGGATAGTCCACCGCAAAGGATTCCATCACTTCTTCGTCGGTGCCGCGCGGAAATGCGCGATGGGGGAGAACGGTCAACTGCGACTCGTCACCCGCGGGCATCTCGCGCTCTTTGAACCAGAGGCTTCCCGCGTCGGAGACGACATCGCCAGCGAGTCCGGGCGTGGTCACGGATTCGGAAAGGCGGAGTTCCCCAATTCGGGCCGCCCCATCCCGGTCGTGAACCTCGAAATAGTCGGTCATACCCGTGTTTCGGGGGAGCGGATTCAACTATCTTGCGTAACTCCGTGAGTTTCGAACTGGAGAATGGGACATCGTTGCGAACTCGGAGGCGGGCGAGTGCGGTGCACTCGCCCGCAAAGTGATTGTACAACAATCGTCGTTCGAGAACACAGCACAGCAGTCACAGCAATTCCGAACCGAAAAATGAATCCCTAAATTCACCCTCAAACCGTCTCTTCCATGCCTTCCAATCCGGAGTCCGTAATTCGGAACTGGGCGCGTTCTCCGGCGGATTTCGACCGGTGTTTTTCGAGGGTCGCCCGGCGGTTACCGCCGCGGAATCGGTCTACCCGGAGGACGACGCCAGTCCAGTGTTCCAGCGTGTGTCCGCCGAGGGGTCGGGTGCCGTCCGAATCCGGGTCGGTGTACACCTGATTCGTCAGGAGAACGCCGAGGTCGTGCTTTCGCGCCAACGAAAGTAGATGGGTTACTTGCCGGGCCACGCTTCTGAGTGCTTCCCCGCCCTTCGTGTCCTCGCTTCGTTCGAGGCGATAAAATCCGGTCGCGCTGTCGAGGACGACGAGGTCAGCGCGGTCGGCGAACTCGCTCACGTCCTTGACTGCGGCCTCCTGTTCCGCGAAATCGAGGGCTTCCTTGATGATGATTCGGGACGCGACCTCGTCCACGTCGCTCACCCTCGCCTCGGCGACTTGCTCGAATCGCTCGACTGAGAGGCCCTCGGTGTCGATGTAGACGACGGTGCCGCCGTCCCGCGCGGTTTCGACTGCGGTTCCAAGCGCAACGTTCGTCTTTCCTGCCGCGGGCGGCCCGTACACCTGCGTCACGGTTCCTCGTTCAACTCCCCCTCCGAGTAGGTCGTCCACGGGCGGACACCCGGTCGTCAGTTTCTCGGCGTCGGTCACATGCGGTCTTGGCCCTTCTCACGCAAAAAGTTCCGGTTTTAGCCCGACTGTGATGCGTTTTCGACCGTGGCGATTTTGTTCCACCCCTGCGAAGGGAACACAGTGACAGTCGTCGTTGCGACAGCGGATTTCGAAGTGTATCACGACGTGGTGAACGAACTGCGCGACAGGGGCGTCCGGTTCACGACTATCGAACCGGGCGACGACCTTCCGGAACACGCCCGAATCTGCATTCGGGGAGAAGGGGACGACATCAATCCGGAGGCCGACCTTCCCGTCGTCGTCGCGGATTCGGAACATCCTCGAAAAGCGGTCGAGGAGGCGCTCGCCATCCTTCGCGGTGAATCTGGGAGAACCATTATTGGCATCGACCCCGGAACCCGCCCCGGTATCGCGGTTCTCTCGGGTGACTTCGTCATCTCTGCGTTTCACGTCCCACTTGCCGACGCCGCCGAAGTCGTCCGCGAGGAGGTCGAAGACGCCATCGACCCCGTGGTTCGAATCGGTGACGGCGCGCGCTTACAAGGCGCACATCTCATCCGCGAACTCGAAGACGTACTGATTGAACTCGTGGACGAAACCGGAACGACGCCCTACCTCGGCACCGGCGCACGCGGCATGGGCGACGTGCTCGCGGCGGTCAACATCGCGCGACTGGAGGGCGAAGTCGTAGAAGAACGCGACATTGAACCGACGCAGGGCGAACTCGGCGTCATCAAACGTCGGTCGCGCGAGCGGTCGGAAGACAATCGCGAAATCGACGAGGAACTCGCCCGCCGTGTCGCGGCGGGCGAGTTGACCATCGAGGAGGCGCTCGCTGAACATCGTGAGGAGTAGGACACAGCGGCGATTGCCCGGCTACAGTTCGACCAGCACGGTGTACTGGTGCATCTCGTCCACTGGGCACTGGAGATGTTCTTCCTTGACAATCGACCCGGTCATCAGTTGTTTGCCGACTTTCTGAAATTTATCGAGTTCGACGTACCCCTTCTCGCGGGCGACGATTTCGCCCTCGGGGTCGGTTTCGAACTCACCCATTCCGTCACAGCCGTCGAAGGGGCATTGAACGCGGACGAGAACCATATTTCTCCTACGATTTGTCGATAGTTATAGATTTTCGTGTATCGTCCTTTCCGCCCGCCGCATCACCTCACGAACCGCAATCCCGGTTTCCTGTGCCACAGCAAGTGCGTCGTCAAATTCGGTACTCACATCGTACGCCGACCCGGAGTCGTCGCTCGCAATCTTGACGGTCACGTCGTACTCCGATTCATCGATTTCCAGCGTCACCGTCTCGAACTCCCGACGGGCAATCCAACGATGACTCGCGCCCGACGTGCGAACGCCGAGGGTTCCGGTTTCCTCGGCCAATTTCCGGGCGACTCGCTCCGCATCCTCCGGTTTCGTGATGACCTTCACAAGATGGCCCGGACGCGATTTCTTCATCGTCGCCGGAAGAATCGTCACGTCTCTCGCGCCCGCATCCGCGAGAGTATCCTGAAGGCCGCCGAGAACTTCCGGCGGCGCGTCGTCCAGATTCGTTTCGAGAACCGTGATGTCGTCGCGGATAAGACCGCCGCCCTCCCCAGATTCGCCAGCAAGGACGCGGAGAACGTTCGGATGTTCGGGGAAGTCGAATCCTCCTGCGCCGTAGCCCAATTGTTCGACGTTCAGCGTTGGAACCGTTTCGACCCCGTCTGCGAAGTGTGCGAGAATCGCGGCTCCCGTCGGTGTTAGCAGTTCGGCCTCGATAGGCCCACCAGCGAGCGACCAGTCGGCCTGCGTCGCAACTTCGACCACGGCGGGGGCCGGAATCGGGTAGGTTCCGTGGCTCATCTCGACCTGTCCGCCGCCGGTTGCGAGTGGGGTCGTCACGACTCGTTTTGCCTCCAAGTCGGCGAACAGCAGGCAGGAACCGACCACGTCCGCGATGGCGTCGTCCGCGCCGACTTCGTGGAAATGCGTCGAATCGAGGTCGGTGTCGTGGACGCTCGCCTCCGCTTCGCCCAGAATCCGGAAGACGGCTTTCGCGTCGGATTCGACCGCGGTGTCGAGTTCCAACGACTCCAGCAGGTCGATTACTTCTCGGTAGGTTCGCGCCGGGCCGGAACCTTCCGCGTGCTGATGGGCATGAGAATGGTCGTGGTGGTGTTTGTGCTCGTGATCGTGTTGATGTCCATGTTCGTGAGCATGTTCGTGACCGTCTTCGTCATCGTGGTGATGATCGTCTTCGTCCCCGTCGTCCGACGAATCGCCGGTCAACAGCACGCGAACCCGCGCCGCAGAAATACCGTTTTTCACCGCTTCTTCGACCGAATACTCCACGTCGAGCGCGCTTTCCACTGGTTCGAGCGCGCTTCGGTCTGCTCCGGCATCGAGCAGTGCCCCGAGAATCATATCGCCGCTGGCCCCCATTCGTCCGTCGAACGCAAGCGTCCTCATACGTCCCAAGGAGGGCCGGAACGCGAAAATCCCACCGGTCGTGTCGGCACCACTATCCCTTTGTACTGTTATCCCGTAGTGTCAACCATCGCACGCGGGCACCGCCCTACAATATCGGCAGACAGCGTGGCCGAAAACCCCGGTAGCAAAGGACTTATGCCCCGCGAACTATCACCCATAACCATCCCCGTGACTGAACAATCATGAACGAAGTGCAACTGGAGGTCGCGAAAGCGTATCCGAACGATTCGGGACGCGGCATCGCCCGTCTCGACCCGGACACGCTCTTGCATCTGAAGCTGAGCCCCGGAGACATCATCGAAATCGAAGGCGGCGACACGACGGCGGCGAAAGTCTGGCGCGCCGATCGGCAGGACTGGAACACCGATACAGTCCGCATCGACGGTTTCACGCGCCAGAACGCCGATGTCGGCATCGGCGAACGCGTCGAAATCCGCAAGGCCGAAGCCGAAAAGGCCGACAAACTGGTGCTCGCTCCCCCCGAGGAGGCGAGCGTCCAGTTCGGAAGCGACGCCGCAGGAATGGTCAAGCGCCAGATTCTGAAACGTCCCGTGGTCGAGCGCGACATCGTGCCCGTCATGTCGAGTACGAACCATCCGTTCATGCGTTCGCCCGGACAGGCAATCCCGCTGATTGCGGTGGAGACGGATCCGCAAGGCGTCTGTCTCATCACCGAGGATACGGAAGTCGAACTGCGCGAGGAGCCGATTTCCGGCTTCGAGAAGACCGGCGGCGGAATCACCTACGAGGACATCGGCGGTCTGCAGAACGAAATCCAGCGCGTGCGGGAGATGGTCGAACTCCCAATGAAGCATCCACAAATCTTCCAAAAACTCGGCATCGAGCCGCCACAAGGGGTGCTTCTGCACGGGCCGCCGGGTACCGGAAAAACCTTACTGGCGAAGGCAGTCGCCAACGAAACCAGCGCAAGTTTCTTCTCCATCGCTGGCCCGGAGATTATCTCGAAATACTACGGCGAGTCCGAACAGCAACTCCGTGAAATCTTCGAGGACGCCGCCGAGGAGTCGCCATCTATCATCTTCATCGACGAACTCGACTCCATTGCGCCCAAACGCGAGGACGTAACCGGCGAAGTCGAGCGCCGCGTCGTCGCGCAACTGCTGACGATGATGGACGGCCTCGAAGCGCGCGGACAGGTCATCGTCATCGCGGCGACGAATCGTGTCGATTCGGTTGACCCCGCGCTTCGACGCCCCGGACGGTTCGACCGCGAAATCGAAATCGGTGTGCCGGACGAGGAAGGCCGCACGGAGATCCTCCAGATTCACACCCGCGGAATGCCGCTTTCGGACGACGTGAACCTGCCGAACCTGTCGAACGACACCCACGGCTTCGTCGGGGCAGACATCGAGAGTCTGACCAAGGAGGCCGCGATGAAGGCACTCCGGCGCTACCTGCCGGAAATCGACTTGGACGAGGAGTCCATCCCGCCGTCGCTCATCGACCGGATGATTGTGAAGCGGAAGGACTTCAAGGGTGCGCTGAACGAGGTCGAACCCTCGGCCATGCGCGAGGTGCTTGTCGAACTGCCGAAGATTTCGTGGGACGATGTCGGTGGCCTCGAAGACCCCAAAAGTCAGGTCAAAGAGAGCGTCGAATGGCCGCTTACCTCCCCCGAGAAGTTCGACCGAATGGGTATCGACCCGCCGTCCGGCGTCCTGCTCTACGGCCCGCCCGGAACCGGGAAGACGCTGATGGCGAAGGCAGTCGCCAACGAGACGAACGCCAACTTCATCAGCGTTCGCGGCCCGCAACTGCTGTCGAAGTGGGTCGGCGAATCCGAGAAGGCCATCCGTCAGACCTTCCGCAAAGCGCGGCAGGTCAGTCCGACGGTCATCTTCTTCGACGAGTTGGACAGCCTCGCCCCCGGCCGAAGTCAGGAGGTCGGCAGCAACGTCTCCGAGCGCGTAGTCAACCAACTGCTCACGGAACTCGATGGTCTCGAAGAAAAGGGCGACGTGATGGTCATCGGCGCGACCAACCGCCCCGACATGATAGACCCGGCGCTCATCCGCTCGGGTCGCTTCGACCGCCTCGTCATGATCGGCCAACCCGACGAGGAAGGCCGCGAGCAAATCCTCAAAATCCACACCGAGGAAACTCCGCTCGCGCCCGACGTGAGCTTGCGCGAACTCGCGGAGATGACCGACGGCTACGTCGGCAGCGACTTGGAATCCATCGCACGCGAGGCCGCAATCGAGGCCCTGCGCGAGGACGACGACGCAGAAGAGGTCGAGATGCGCCACTTCCGCGCGGCGATGGAGGGCGTGCGCGCCACCATCACCGAAGACCTGCTCGACTACTACACGCAAATCGAACAGGACTTCAAGGGTGGGTCGTCCGGCCCACAGCGCCAGACTGGCGGCAGAATCGGTTTCCAATAGAACGTTTTAGCTACCAGCTTTTACGACGGTCGCAGGCAAGCGAGATGACGGCAGCCGTCGTCTCGTTTGCTGGCTTCTTCACGGGCGTCGCCCGTGAAGGAACGAGATAGCTTCGCTATCTCGCATTCCCTGTAAAAGCTGGACCAAAAGCACCGTCAGAGGCAAGCTCTGACGAGCCATTCGTTCGCGGAGGGTGTGCTTGTCGCTGTGAAAAGTAGGCCTGCCTATCGCTCCCGATGGTCGCTTATGAGAGCTTCGGTCACTAGCGTAGGATAGCGAGCAACCCGAGCGATAGGCCGGTGACACAACCGGCAAAAATCAGCAAACTACACAACCGCTGGCGGCCAGTTTACTCTCCGGAAAATCTCCGATTTTCCGGGCCAAGAAACCTTCGACGGAGCAAGAAAACGAGCACCGCGAGTTTTCGACGCGACGGAGGGGGTGACGCAGTGCTTTTGGTGCAGATTTTTCCAGGGAGGTAGGCCGAGACGAACGCCGCGCGGCGTTCGTCCCGGCTCCCGACCGCAGAAAAAGGTGCTAGTAAATAAGTTCGTCGTCGTTCTCGACCATGTAGAACGTGCGGGCGGCGATGTTGACTGCGTGGTCGCCGATACGCTCCAAGTCGCGGATGGTGAGCAGCAGGCGGGAAACGTCTTGGAGCAGACGCTCGATTTCCTGTTCCGTGTTCTCTTCGAGTTCTGTCTCGATGAGGTCGCGGACGACGAGCGCGCTGGCGCGCTCACAGAGGTCGTCCAAATCGTCGTCTTGGTCGGCGACGGCGTAACAGGCGTCGGTGTCGTCCTCGTCGTAGGCGTCCATTGTCTCCTCCAGCATGTCGAGAGTGACGTTTCCGAGTTCTTGAATATCGACTTCGGGGAACACGTCGTGGTCGGCTTGGAGCGTGTACTCGCCGAGATTCACCGCGAGGTCGCCGATTCGTTCGAGGTCGGTGATAATTTTGAACGACGCGGCAATCATCCGGAGGTCGCTTGCGACCGGTTGCTGGAGCGCAAGCAGGTCGATGCAGTCCTGTTCTAAGTCGAGGTACAGTTCGTTCACCTCGTCGTCGCCCTCGATGACTTCGTTGGCGAGTTCGCGGTCTTTCTGTTCGAGTGCGTTGAGTCCGAGACGAAGTCGCTCCATCACGACTTCGCTCATGTAAAGAACGTTCTCACGGAGGTCGGCCAACTGTTGTTGGTAACTTTTGCGTGCCATAAGTTGAATCTGAGGTAGTTGTGTGTTCGAGAGTCGTCGGTATGAATCTTATCCGAACTTGCCGGTGATGTAATCTTCGACGCGTTCGTGTTCGGGATTCTCGAAGATTTTCTGCGTGTCGTCGAACTCCACGAGTTCGCCGCCCGTCAGAAAGACGGCGGTTTTGTCGCTGATACGCGCCGCCTGCTGCATGTTGTGGGTGACGATGACGACGGTGTAATCTTCCGCCAGTTCGGCGATGAGGTCTTCGACCTTCGAGGTTGCGACGGGGTCGAGCGCGCTCGCGGGTTCGTCCATCAACAGGACTTCCGGGTCGGGTGCGATGGCGCGGGCGATGCAGAGACGCTGTTGTTGTCCGCCGGAGAGTTCGAGGCCGGATTCGTCCAGTCGGTCTTTTACCTCGTCCCACAGCGCGGCGCGCTTCAGCGACTCTTCGACGATTTCGTCGTAATCGCCGTCTTTGTCCTGAATGTTGAGTCCGTAGGCGACGTTGTCGTAGATGCTCTTCGGGAACGGATTCGGCTTCTGGAACACCATTCCGACGCGGCGACGGAGCGCCACCGGGTCAACGTCGTTGTCGTAGACGTTCTTCCCGCGCAGGGAGAGTTCGCCTTCGACAGTTGCGGCATCGATGAGGTCGTTCATCCGGTTGATACACCGGAGGAACGTGGATTTCCCGCAACCAGACGGGCCAATCATCGCGGTGACGCGGTTTTTCGGAATCTCCATGTCGATTCCTTGGAGTGCTTGGTCGCCGTCGTACCAGACCTTCACGTCCTTCGACGTGATGATTGGTTGCGTGTCTGCACGATTGACGCTTCCCGAATCGACGTCGGTGTCGATTACCATGTCGTCTGACATCGAATTTGATGGCTCTTCCGCATGCGCTCTGTCACTCGTTTCCTCGTTCTGCATGTTTTCTTGACTCATAGTTTATCCCTCCTTCTGATACTTGTTCCGCAGTGCAATCGCCACCGAGTTCATCGCCAGCATGGCGACGAGCAGGACGATGACACCCGCCGGAACGACTCGGTTGAAGAACTCCGGCGTGGCGAACTCCCCTGCCCACACGTAGATTTGCATCGGCATTGCGGCGACGACCGACTCGAACGTGCGCGGGACAGGGGCGATGGCCGCCGCACCAATCATGATGAGGGGTGCAGTTTCACCGACTGCACGTCCCAGTCCGAGAATCGTTCCGGTGAGGATGCCGGGGAACGCTCGGGGCAGAACGACGTTTTTCACCGTTTGCCACTGGGTCGCTCCCATACCGTACGACGCCTGTCGCATGTTGTTCGGCACCGCTCGAATCGCCTCCTGCGACGAGATGATGATGATGGGAAGGATGAGTAGCGAGAGCGCCAATCCCCCCACGACGATTGTTCCGGAACCGAACAGGTTCCCGGCGACGTATATCGGTGTAAGACCGAGCGGGTTCGCAATCGCTGGGGGAAGCACTGGAATACCGGGGCCAAGATACGTGACGAAGACACCCGCGCCGAGTAGGCCGTATACGACACTTGGAACGCCCGCCAGATTCGAGACGTTGATTGTGACGATTCTCGTTAGCTTATTATCCGGGGCGTACTCTTCGAGGTACACCGCGGCACCGACGCCGAGCGGGAACGATACGAGGGAGACTACGAACATCAACAGCACCGAACCGACGATTGCGGGATATAAACCCGCGTCTGCGGCAGTGCTTGAACTGTTGCCCGTGACGAATCCCCAATCGAGCCACGACTGCGGCCCGGCGAACGAAAGCACGTCAACGAGGAACGCCCCGAGGAGCGCACCGCCGATGATGGCGACTGGTAATGCGAGCCCGACATTGTTTTCCGGTCGATGAGCGACCGTGTCGGCGACGTAGAGTCCGACCGGGACAAGGGCCATTGTCGTCAGAATCGGTGCGGGAACCGCCCCAATGCCGGTGAAAGCACCGACAAACGGCGACAGTATCGTCACGAGGAGGATGATTCCGGCCGCGATATTCGCGGTTCGTTCCTCGTCCCACCGTTTGCTAACGTAGCTTCTTCCGGCGAGTGCAGCCACCGAACCGAAGGTGAGTGCAATCGACATGCCGTTCGTCGGGATGTAGAGCAGACGAAGGATGCCGTATGGCACGAGTACCAACGATGCGCCAAAGGTGAGCACCGTGATACCTAACCAGCCGAGGAACGGGATTTCGAAATCGCTTCTGCTCAATCCGATGGCGAACGCGATGGGGACGGCGAACGCGACGAAGTACGCGAACCACATGAGCGGGTACACCACGTCGATGAAGACGGTCGAGATACCCGCCGCGAATATCGTCCCGACGAGGAGCATCCCGATTGTGGTTATCCCCGTCGAAAATGCGACTCCGCTAGTTTGGTTCAGATACCAACCGACGGCGACGGTGGGCAGGACGAAGGTTGCGAAGAAGACGAGATACCAGCCCGGGTCGGCGGTGAGCGGTTGGATGGCGTCGTTCGCCACGTACAACAGTAGGATGCCGAGCGCGACGATTCCGACGAGGGTTCCGGCCAACAGAGTGTACTTGAATATCGTTCCAGTGGTTCGGCTAATCCGTGAAAACTGCTCCGTCGATTCGAGTCCGCCGGTGTCTGTTGCCATCTTAGTATTCCTCCCGGTAGTGTTCCGCGATGAGGTCGCTGATGACGTTCATCACGAGCGTGATGACGAACAAGGTAAGACCGAGGGCGAACGCGCTCCGGTATGCGAGTCCGCCACCGGCGAAGTCACCTGTGAGATTGTTCACGATTGCCGCCGTCATCGGCATGTTTGCATTGGTGTACTCCATTGGGTTGAGTGGGTTCCGTAGGAACGCCACGCTCCCTGCCGCGATAGTCACCGCCATCGTTTCACCGATTGCACGCGACAGTGCGAGGATGAACGACGAGAAAATCCCCGAAATCGCCGCAGGAATGACGATGCCGACAGAAACGTCGAACTTCGTCGCACCCATGCCGTATCCTGCCTGACGGAGTTCGTCGGGAACAGCACTCATCGCGTCCTCACTGATAGACGCGACCATCGGGATAATCATGATACCGACGACGATGCTTGCCGACATCATGTTGAAAAACTGCATGTCGATGAAGATGTCGAGGAACGGTGTGATGTAGATGAGTGCGAAAAACCCGTACACGATGGTCGGCACTCCTGCGAGGATTTCGAGTGCTGGCTTCAACACTGACCGCGTGCGCGAACTCGCGTACTCGCTGAGATAGAGTGCGGTTGCGACGCCGAGTGGTAACGCAATGATTGCCGACCCAATCGTCACCATGAGCGTCCCGGTCAGCGGTGCCAAAACGCCGAACTCGCCGTTGCTGGGCCGCCATGTCGTATGAGTGAAGAAGTCAAGAATAGACGCTGTTTCCCCGCTGACCCCCAACAGTCCTGCTGTTTCGCTGAAAAACCGTAGCGATTCGTTGACTAATAACAGTATGATACCGACGGTCGTCATTATCGACAGGAGCGCGCACGTGAAGAAGAATAGACGCGCTAACAGCTCCCGCGACGAATTGCCTGTTCGTCTTGTAAGATTTTGTGTTATCCGATCAGTACTCATTGTTCGTATTCCTCAGTCGTATTCGAAAAGGCCTTCGTTTACCGATTCAGTCGCTTCAGTTACCGTTCGCCTTCTCGATGGCTTCTTCGAGTGTGTTCATCTGCTCTTCTTTCTGCGAATCGTCAAGTGGGACGTATCCGACGCGGTTCGCCACGAGTTCCTTGCTCGTGGTGCTTTCTACCCAGAACTTCGCAAATTCGGCGACATGGTCTTCGCTCAACGCCGACTGTGCCGGATAGGTGAACAGCGGCCGCGAAAGCGGTTTGTACTCGCCGGATTTGGCGGTTTCGAGCGACGGCTTGACACAGCCGTTGCCGTTGTCGATGCCCAGTGCTTTTACCTCGTCTGTGGATTCGCTGTAGTAGGAGAAGCCGAGGTATCCGAGCGCGAACTTGCTATCCTTGACACCGTTGATGATATTCTGGTCTTTCTCGCTCGCCTGATGATCCATCCGGTGTTCGTTGTCCTCGCCGACGACGGCCTCATGCATGTAATCGAGCGTTCCGGAGGCTTCCGTTGGGCCGTAGAGCTGAATTTTCTCGTCCGGCCAGTCGGAGTTCACATCGCTCCAGTTGGTGACTTTGTCGCTGCCACCCTGCCAAATCTGTTTGAGTTCATCGACGGTCATGCAGTCGACGAAGTCATTGTTGTTATTGACGACGACTGTAACCGCGTCCGTCGCCACTTGTAGTTCGACGGGTGTGATGTCGTTGTTCTCACACGCCGCCACCTCCTCCTCCCGTATCGGTCGAGACGCGTTGTTGAAATCGGTTTTGCCCGGACAGAAGTGGTTTGCAAACCCGCCACCGCTTCCGGTCGATTTGATGGGAATGCTCACGTCCTCGTATTCTTTATTGAATTCCTCTTGAATCGCCTGCGCCAGCGGGAACACCGTCGAACTACCGGAGATGCTAATCGACCCGCTCAGTCCACCGCCATCGCCGCCGCCACCTCCGGAACCGCCACCCGCCGCGGGATTCTTCGTACAACCCGCGAGCGCGATTGCTCCCGATGTACCTGCTCCCATGAGGAATTTCCGCCGCGAAACGCCGCTTGACGACTTACCAGACATCATCAAATTCGAGGGACAGAACGTAATAATACGTTGCTATTATTTCTATATATTCCTAAATATGCTATTGTTCTACGTTTGGTCATGTGTGGCATCCGGTGTTTGTACGGCGCTAAATATCCTCTGTAGCGGAGCTGGGGCGATACGCTTCAATTTATCCGACGTATTCTCCGCCTAATTTCCCCCTTTCTCGAAGCCATATTTTGCATCTCCATCGCTCATATGAGCGAGAACCATACTATCCGCGAGGATAGTGGTTTTCACGAAAACGTATATAGAGATAGGTGGATTTATAGTATAATCGGAACCATACGAACACATGGAGACGCGCAAGGTGCAGGTCACTGGCGGTTCGACGTACACCGTTTCGCTCCCGAAAACGTGGGCAACCGACAACGGCATCGAAGCCGGAAGCGTCGTCGAATTTTATCCGGAATCGGATTCGCTACTACTCACCCCGAAGGACGAACGCGACCAACTGGAAGGAACGCTCGACATCCGCGACCTACAGGATGAGGAGTTGAATCGCGCGGTCATGACGATGTACGTGAGCGGATTCGACATCATCACGCTCGAAGCCAATCGCATCACGACCGAACAGCGAAGAACCATCAGTTCGGCGACGCAAGGGCTGGTCGGACTCGAAGTGTTGGAAGAAACCGGAAACAAGGTCGTCATCCAAGACCTCCTCGACTCCTCCGAGTTGTCGATTCACAACGCGGTCACGCGCATGCGCCTCATCGCGCTCTCGATGCTGGACGACGCAATCACCGCCCTCGCCGAGAACGACGAGGACATCGCGCGCGACGTTATCACCCGCGACGAGGACGTTGATCGTCTGTGGTACGTCGTCTCCCGAATCTTCCGGGCCGCACTTCGCACCGCGAAAGCGACGGAAGAACTCGGCATGTCCCGCGAGGTGTGTTTCGACTACCACTCCAGTGCGCGCCAACTCGAACGCATCGCCGACCACGCCGCCAAAATCGGTCGGCTCACGCTTCAGACGTCGTCGGCACCTCCCGAGGCAGTGATGGAGAGCCTCGAAGAACTCCACGACGACGCCACCGACGTTATCGACACCTCGATGGATGCCCTCTTTTCCGCCGACAACGACGAAGCGACCGAACTCGCAAACGAAGCACGGCAGGCGATTTTAGAAATCGACGAACACGCGCGTTCCATCGACAAGTTGCTCCGCGAACAAGACCCACAGCAGGCCCAGTCGCTCGGCCTCGTCGTTGACTCGCTCTCCCGATGTGCCGACTACGGCGGCAACATCGCCGAGACAGCGCTCCAGAAGGCCGCACCGCGACCCTGAAACCGAACGAACCGATTTTTCACTTGCTGTCGGGTTCGCTGACGCTTGCGCATCGGCCGCGTTGCCAGACGTAGAGCAGTGCCGACGCTGGCGCCCCGACGAGGATTCCCAACAAACCGAACGGCGTTCGTCCCAACAGCGGGCCAAAAATCTCCCATCCGACTACTGAAATCGGGACGACGAGTGCGTACGACCACGCCAGCGGGACACCACTGCCGTGTCGGTCGAGCGTCCGGCTGTCGAGTTCGTACACGACGCCGAGCGAAAGCATCATGAGCGTGCCGACGGCAACCATCTCGTGCGAAGACGACAGCAGGGAGAGCGAATTCCATCCGTAACTCAGTGCCGGGGCCGCACCCCAACAGGCACCGAGGGCGAGGATGCTTCGTCTGTATCCGACATCGTGGAGGGAGGTTTGGGCGGACTTCTCTGACATATATTAAAAAATATGAATTTGTCTGATAAGCTTGTCGCTCCGCAAAATCGGCGAATCGAAAATCGAGATTCGATTATTCGTCGTCCACGAGGACGGCGTTGACCTGACCGGTCTGACCCGGACGGGAGGTCACGCGCGCTTTGCCTTCGGTCGTGACGATGACCGCGCCCTTCGTGATGATGTTTCGGCGGGCGTAGTTCGGGTTCGCGCCGTTTTCGAGCACGTCCTGAATCGTCGCGCTGACGGTTTCGTCGCCCGTCGTCACGTTGGCGGCGTCGGTGGTGAGCGCGCGAATCTTCGCGTTGCGGCCACGGGCGTCCGTGGTGCGGAAGCGCGGTTCGCCGACCTGCGTTTCGGTCGGTTGACGGCCGAGTTCGTGCTTCTTTTTCTTTCGGAGGGGCTTCAGTCGGCCGCCGGTTCGCTTTCGGGTGGAGCGTCCTTGGTCTTTCATATCGTGAGGGTCGCCCACGAAATACTTCAATGGCTCGATTCGTGGTTCGACATCGGCAGATTTAGGCCGCCACATCCAGTTCTGCTTGACCATGAGTTTGCGGATAGCCGTCGCCGCGCCGTTCCAGCAAAACGGACGCGAGAGAATGCGTGAAAGCGAGTTCGTCGTCGCGCTCTCGCTCGACCGAGACTGGTTTTCCCCCGACCAAGCGAAGCGCCTCGTCGATGTCGCCAGCGGACAGGGACTCCTCTCGCACGAAGACGAAACGCTCGTTGCGGAGTTCGACCCCGCCACCATCGAAATTCCGGACGAGTTCCAACCGGACGAAAGTCTACTACAGGAGCAATCGACGTTCGAGAAGGTGCTCGACAAACTGGTCGCGCACGGCACGACGAAACAGACCGCGGTCGCCGAAATCAACGAACTGCAACAGGAGGCGGGTATCTCCGTCGAAGCCGCCGCCATCGTCTACGCGCGCCGGAAGGGAATCGACGTGAGCGGTGAAGCCGAGGAAGCACTCGAAGACCTCAAAGCGTAAACCCGCGCTTCGCCAAAATCCGGATATGGTCGAGGACAGAACCACCGACGGCGTGCGCATCGCACAACTTCTCTCTTCGGAACTCGACGGGCGCGAAGACCCGCCGCTCGATTCGCTTGCCGTGATAAATGCGAACCGCGACGTAGAACCCAGCGAAGACGGGACGCTGGCCTACGAAGTCGAGCGGAGTGAGCAGGGGGGCAATGAGCGAGTGGCGAGCGTGTTCGTCCACCCCGACCGAATTCGGATGGAACTCACGGAGGGAATCGAATCGGCGGAAAAAACCGCTCGCAAAGCTGATTTGCTTGTTCGCCCGAAAGCGGTCGAACCGCCCCGCGTTCTCATTTTCGTGGAGCAGGGTGCACACGTCAAACGCGCCGTTGACGCGCTGATTGCCGGACTCGACAGCAGTTAGACGGTTACAGTGAGGAAATCAAATCGGGAAGCCCTAACACGAGTTCGTCGCGGTCGATGTAGGCGTCGGCCACCGGTTCCGGTTCCGGGCCGTCGGGATACAGGACTTGCACGGTCATCATTCCAGCATTGTTCGCACCCAAAACGTCCATTTCGGGCTTGTCGCCGACGTAGACGGTTTCTTCCGGTGGCGATCCGAGTTCGGAGCAGAGTGCGTCGAACGCCCGACTGTCGGGTTTGCCCGCGTCGAGTTCGCCCGTGACGATGGTCGTATCGAAATACGGTTCCCAACCGAGTTGTGCGATTTTTCCGCGCTGGGCGACGACCGGGCCGTTCGTGAGCAGGCCGACGCGGTAGTTTTGCCGGAGCGTATCGAGCATGTTCGGGATACCAGTGAGCGGCGTAAGCGCGTCGAGAATCGCGTTCCGGTAGGCTTCCGTCAGCGTCTCGGACGAAATTTCGCTCTCCTCCGGAAGCAAGTCCGCGAAAATCGGCTCCCGCGTTTCGGTTGCGAGATGCCGACTGTGGGCAGCGAGATAGTCTTCGCGCGAGAGCGACGGGGCGCTCACCGCTTCTGTCGCGTCCGAGAGAAGCGTCGCTCGCGGTCGGTCAGTCACCGCAAGCGTATCGTCGAGGTCAAAACCCACAGCGGTCACGCGCATTTGATACGTCTACGAGCCGAGTGCTCTTTATCAGTTCGATACATCCATGACCCACCGCGAAAAGTTCGCAGTATGAACTTCTTCGACCGCCTCGGGGAACGAATCGCGGCCATCGACAGCATCGTCTCGGTCGGACTCGACGCCGACGTAGACCGAATCCCCGACCACCTCCACGACCACGATTTGCCCCGTTGGGCGTTCAACCGCCGAATCATCGACGCGACCCACGAACACGCCGCGGCGTACAAGCCGAACGTCGCGTTTTACGAGGACGGGGACGGCTGGGCTGCGCTCAAAGAAACCATCGCGTATGCGCACGGAAAGGATGTCCCCGTCTTACTGGACGCGAAGCGAGGCGACATCGGCAACACGGCCCGGAAGTACGCGAACCTACTCGACATGGCCGACGCGATTACCGTCAATCCGTACATGGGTCGCGATTCGCTCGACCCGTTCCTCTCGCGCGAGGACAAGGGCGTGTTCGTCCTCTGTCGAACCTCGAACCCCGGCGGCACCGACATCCAAGACCTCGAACTCGCTTCCGGCGAATCGCTGTACGAGTGGGTCGCTTCGCTCGCAGACCTCTGGAACGCGAACGAAAACGTCGGACTGGTGGTCGGCGCGACGACGCCCGACGAACTGGAGGAAGTCCGTGAGCGCGTCCCCGACCTCCCGTTCCTCGTTCCCGGCGTCGGCGCACAGGGTGGCGACGCGGAAGCGGCGGCGACCTACGCCACCGCGCGCGGTGCCGGTCTGGTCAACTCCTCGCGGGGAATCATCTTCGCGGGCGAGGATGCTGGCGAGGATTTCCACAAAGCCTCCGGACAGGCGGCGAAGCAACTGAAAAAGCAGTTGAATCAGTATCTGTAGGGCGAAATCGTTCCCAGAAAGCGGTCGCCGTCTACAACTGATGCGTCTCGTCGTCGGTGTCCGGCGGTCGAATGTCCTCGCTTCCCGGGCCCTCCGGCGTTCGTTTTCCGTCGCCGCTCCCGCCACCGATTTCCGCCGCACATTCGACGCAGAAACCGGTGTCCCGATTCCAGTCGTCGTCACAGACGAGGGCACCACAGCGGTCGCAGTCGTGCGTCGCTTTCGCCGTCTCACAGATTTGACACAGGCCAGTGACGCTCATGTCTTCTCGTTTATCGCCGACGGCTATCAGTCTGTGGGCGGCGAGAGGCTTAACACCCATCCTCCCGTAGCGCAGAACGTGCTCAGGTCGCGCCTCTTGCTCGGTCTTTCCGCGGTTTTCGCCGGGATTACGGTTTCCCTCACCATTCTCGGGCTCTGGTACAACCTGTTTTTGGTGATCTTTGCGATACCGTTCGGTATCACGACGGCTATCCTCTGGTACCACGCGACGGGCCGACTCCAGAAGAAAGTCGAGCGAGAGGCCGCCTACCGCGACCCGAATCGTGGGTTCGGGTCGCCTCGCGGTGGGAGCCGACGGCGGACGCGACAGCGAACCCGCGGTCAGTCACGCTCGGGAACGAGTTCCCGCGCCCGGGAACGAGCGCGATGGCAGGCGCGCGAACAGGCCCGGTGGGACGCGCGGGAGGGCGACCGCAGACGGGCGACCGTCAACGGTTCGTCAGGCCCGAGTCCGGCGGAAGCCTACCGAATCCTCGGCCTCGATGCCGGTGCTGACGACGAGGCGGTTCGGGAGGCGTACCGCGAAAAGGTAAAAGACGTTCACCCAGACCGGGCCAACGGAAACGAAGAGGCGTTCAAGCGCGTCAATCGCGCATACGAACGGGTTCGGAGCGACCGCTGAATTTCGATTCCGACTCTGACTCCGATTATCAGTCGCGGTACTGACGGACGAATTTATTACAGTCGGTTCATAACATTCTTCTTAGTAACTCATGCCGACAGTATCGCCCCCGGCTATCGACGCCCAGATAGTGCGGAATATTCGGTTTCAGGAATCGGTCTCCCAATACTATCAGAAATGTGTCAATCAATGAGACGTGGTAGGAAATCGACCGTGGTATTCGTTGTGATTCTCCTCTGTTCGACCGTTGCCACGCCGATTATTTCGGGAGGTATCGCAAGCGGAAAGAGTGCATCGTTCGAGGATGCGACGGTGAGCGACCACCGCGGCGACATTATCGAGATAACGGTGACAACGAACGACGCCGCGACGGTCAACATCGGGTCGGAAGCCAACGGATTCTGGGTGCAGGCGAACGTGACGAAAGGAACGACGACCCTCGCCGTCAACACCTACCGGGCCGACGAGAACGACTCGGTTTCGCTGGCCGAGGGAAGTCTCAGAGGTACTCCAAACGCAATCGTGCCGTCGAAAACCGGCCCGCTCCAAACCGGCGAGTACGAGATGAACGTCACGGTCGATGGCGTCAGGCAGGACGTGGGGACGTTCACGGTGAAAGAGCGCGAGACGCGCGATGCACGCACGATGGTTCTTCCCGCCGACACTGACCTTTCGGAAATCCAATCGGCGGACGACCCGGCGGCCGACCTGCGGGAGGCCGCGTCGATGACCGACGCCAACGGAACGATTGCGCGCGGCGACCAGTTCGTCTTCGCACTCAACGCCTCCGGACTCGGCGGGTTTGTCGAAAACGCAAATCTGGCTGATGGAGCCGAGGACGTATCCGTCACGTTCCGGGAGTCGAACAACGGCCGGAACACGACCCCGAAGGAGTTCACCGGCGAGGACGTAACTGCAAGCAGTGCAGACCGTCTACTGCTTGACGAAGAGACTGATACGCTCTATCTAATTTCTGACACGGCGAGCCACGACATCGAAGTCGGCGAGGAGTACGACGTGACGTTCGAAATCGGCGCGGACAACCCGATGGTTTCGAAATCCGAAATCGCGGAAACGAGCCTTTCGGTGGTCGAACGACGGGTGTCTGTCGATTACACCGGCGACGTGATGGTCGTGGCAAACGAGACGACCATCGGGAGCGACACGACGCTCGCGCCGGGCACGACCATCAACGTGAGCGTGTTCGACAAAGGAACGAACCCGTTCATCTGGCACGCAGACCCCGCGCCGGTCGTCACGGACAACCGAACGTTCAGCGCGACGTTCGATTTCAGCGACCTCGCGTCGGGCACCGAGTTCATGGTCGAACTCCGTGACCAAGAAAAGGAGATTCGCGGCATCGTCGCGCCGACGCTTGAACCGGAGAGGCCGGAGACGACGACAACCACCACGACCACGACGACAACCACCACGACGACAACCACCACGACGACAACCACCACGACAACGACGACCACCACAGCACCGCCGACACCGATTCCGACCGAACAGCCGATTTCAGCGCAGACCGTCTCGGAGGGTGGTCTGCCCGGGTTCAACGTAATCGTCGCGCTCGTGGCGCTTCTCGCCACCGCGCTCCTCGTCGCCCGCCGCTCACGATGAATATGTGCGATAATTTTTATAGGATGAGTGAAGATACCAGCACGAACGGATCGCCCTCTCCCCCACACAGACCATGATACGAAAAATGGAACAGTCCCAGTTCGCCGAGTTCGTCGCCGCCCTTTGGACGAAACAGGGTTGGCAAACGCAGGTGACGACGAAGAAAGGAAAATCGTTTGTTACGCTTCAGCGAGAGGGCGCGGAGGGCTTAATTTGGGCGCGACCAGCGACGGGTGAGGGCGTCAGCGGCAAGGAACTCCAGCAGTTCGTCATGCTGTGCAAGCAGTACGGCGTCGGCGAGGGCGCAGTCGTCACCTCGGGGACGTTCTCCGAGGACGCGGCAAAAATCGGTTCGCAGGCGGGCGTGCAGGTGGTCGATGGCGAGAAACTAAAAACCATCATCGAAGCGCGCGAACTCCACGACCTCGTCGGGCAGTACGCGAATGGCGACGGCGATGGGGATGGAACGGCCGCGTCGGAATCGGTCGATTCCGACGAAGACGGCTTTTCCCTCCCGTTTTCGCTTCCGGATTCAGTGCCGGACTCGCTTCCCGTCCAGCCGAAACTCGTGGCCGGTGTCGTCGTGCTCCTTCTCGGACTCGTCGGGGCGGCCGTGGTCGCGCCGATGATTCTCGGAACCGGCGGGCAGGTCGAAACGCAGGACTGGAACGTGACCGCACAGTCCACGGCCGCAAACAATTCCACCGACTCGCTGGCAGTGCAATGGAACGCAAAGCGCATTTCGAAACTCGACTCGGATTCGCTCGACTCCGGCGACCCCGGCGTGTACAAACCGGACGAGGGCAAACAGTTCCTCCTCGTTACGATGAACGTCACGAACGAGGGCAACGATTCGGTCGGACTCAAACCAGAGGATTTCGGCGTTCGCTCGAACGGAACGCTCTACGGCTATCAACCGCTGACTAACGTGACCGATTTCAGCCCGATGGTCATCGAAGAGGGCCAGACGGAAAGCTTCAGTACGCTGGTTTCGATCGATGCTGACGCCACCGACGCAACTCTCGTCGTGAGTGACCGCGCGAAACACGGCGGGATTTCGATGACGTTCGAGAAGGATTCAAATTTGGTCGTCGAACCGTAAATAGTAGTCCGGAGATCACTATACCTGACCGCTATTAACAGTCTTGTAACGCGGGCAAACCTTTTGACTGACCGTCCCTAACTCGCGTTTATGAGCGCTGACCGCGCCGCCTTACAGCAGGCTCTCGACCGGGGAGAGCAGGAAGGCGGTAGCGTGGAGTTCAAGGAACGACTGACGAAGGAAATCCACCTTGCCGAAGGGCGAATGGAGAGTCTGGCCGCGCAGTTACGCCACCGTGTCCTCTCGGGGGACGGCGAGGCGACCTATGTGGTCGGCGTCACCGACGACGGCGGACTGGCGGGAATCAACCCCGAACTCTTTTCGGAATCGATGGACGTACTTTCGTTTCTCGCCGAGGAAGCAGGCGCGCACATCGAAGACGTACAGACGTGGGGTATCGACGCCACGGAGACGAGCACGCGCGCTTCGACCCGAAACGGAAACGGCGGCATCGTCGGCGTCGCCACCATCCGCGAGGGTGCCGTCCTCGAAACCGACAGCGAACACATCGTCGTCGGAACCGCGGGACACGTAGACCACGGAAAGAGCACGCTCGTCGGCAGTCTCGTCACCGGCCAGTCTGACGACGGCGAAGGCGGAACCCGGGGCTATCTGGACGTGCAACCGCACGAGGTTCAGCGCGGCCTCAGCGCTGACCTCTCCTACGCAGTGTACGGGTTCGACGACGACGGCCCGGTTCACATGGACAACCCCCATCGAAAGACCGACCGGGCGCGAATCGTGGAGGAGAGCGACCGACTCGTCTCCTTTGTGGACACCGTCGGTCACGAACCGTGGCTTCGGACGACGATTCGCGGCCTCGTCGGGCAGAAACTCGACTACGGCCTGCTGACCGTCGCCGCGGACGACGGCCCGACGAGGACGACGCGCGAACACCTCGGCATCCTGCTGGCCACCGAACTGCCGACTATCGTCGCCATTACGAAAACCGATATGGTGGACGAAGCGCGCGCGATGGAGGTCGAACGCGAAGTCGAGCAACTGCTCCGCGAAGTCGGCAAGACACCGCTCCGGGTCGAACGCCACGGCGTCGAAGTTGCCATCGAAGAGGTGGACACGAACGTCGTCCCCATCCTCATGACCAGCGCGGTCACGATGGAAGGGCTGGACGCTTTGGACACGATGTTCGAGCAGTTGCCAAAAACGACCGCTGACAGCGGCGAGTTCCGGATGTACATCGACCGCAGTTACAGCGTGACTGGCGTCGGCCCAGTCGCCAGCGGGACGATAAATTCGGGCGAGGTGGAGGCCGGCGACGACCTCCTCCTCGGGCCGATGCCGGACGGCGAGTTCCGCGAGGTGGAGGTTCGCTCCATCGAGATGCATTATCACCGCGTCGATGAGGCGAAGGCGGGCCGAATCGTCGGCATCGCGCTGAAGGGTGTTCGAGAGGCAGACATCGAACGCGGGATGGTTCTGGTTCCACCGGGAGCAGAACCGAACGCGGTCTGGGAGTTCGACGCCGAAGTGATGGTGTTGAACCATCCGACCAACATCGGCACCGGCTACGAACCCGTCGTTCACCTCGAAACCATCAGCGAAACCGCCGTCTTCGAACCCGAGGGAGGCCGTCTCCTGCCCGGCGACAAGGGGACGACGAGTGTCAGGTTCAAGTTCCGACCCTACCTCGTCGAAGAAGGTCAGCGATTCGTCTTCCGCGAGGGCCAGAGCAAGGGCGTCGGCACCGTGACCGCGGTACGGCGAGTCGAGTAGCACTCATACAGCCGAAACGCGAAGATAATAGAATCTGTCGTTATACTCAACAACTTTCATTCTGTCTTCATCGTTGAATCTGAATACATCTTGGTTCACGTTGCAGTCACATTGGAGTGCTTTAGTAAATACCTCCGTTTGCTTCTCAGAAAGATTCCCAAATGAGATCCGTCTGCTTTCATTATATTTTGAAGCTGTATCTGCACTAATCTTAGAGACGGACAGGAGGTCTGCCCCTTTCTGTGTGGTTTCCTGACTGCTAGTTGATGTTGTTTGCTGTGCCGTACTATCTGGGACTGTTGTCTCCTTCGGTGTGCTAGAGTTGCCATTATCAGACTGCATACTCGCACACCCAGAAATCGCTACCATTAGTACCAGTAGTATACTAATGACTTTCACTCTCATTGTTCCTTCCTTGATGAATGGGATGTTAAATACTTTCTGAATATGCGGATTTAAAAAACATTTACAACCGGCCTGCAAAAATATATATTGTAATGACTGTAAAGATAAAAATATGGTGTGAGTATTCGTACACAGAAGCCACTAGTGATTGGCAAGATAGTATGGTGGCAGTTCGAAATCACATTGAACAAGCATTAGATGACGCAAGTATGTCACATGATGTGAGTATAATCACGAGTGAGATACCGGATATGCCTAAACCCATCAACTTGTACGATAGCGAAAACTCTGATGCGTGGGATAAGTGGCTCAATGACAACAACGCATATGTCGAAGATTCAAACATTCTTCTTATGTTTGATAAAGGTGGAGTAACATTTGGAAGTGGTCGTAACCCAAATACAACGACTGACGGTTGCATGACTCTTCTCGGTGCCGAAGACCTGCTTGGAATCCAAGGTACTCAAACCGAAGGGAAGTCGGAACACTATCACGATATTTACAACGGACTGCACGAACTAAGCCACGCCCTTGATGCACCGACTGGGTCTTCTTGCATCGGTCAGTATTGGGAGGACAATAACAACGAATACCATCGAACACCTGCGCAGACGAAATACGGTTCAACGACAGTGTGTGGCCTATGGCACAACGGTTCATATCAGGGCAATACATGGTGGGATCTGACGTACTACGGCTGCGCACAGGGATACCTTACGGATCAGTGATCATAATGTATAAAAAACATATAAATGCAGAACTCAACCGAAGAAAAGTATTGCAATCACTAGGCCTGTCGGTATCGCTGTTCGGATTCGGAGCTACGCGCGTGAGCGCAGCCTCCTCGTCTGAACCGCGAGAAGAAAATACTGTAAATACCTCTGAACTCTCCGAGAAGTCAAAGAACATCCTCGAAACTTCGTTGTTGCAGGGTTCATACACCCAGCGACGGTCACTTCCAAAACCACTCCGCACAAATCAATATGTACAATCTGGTGGGGAGATATACGCACTCAACTTCGAGTACCGTGATATTCACAAAAACCGCATTCGCCCGATGGAGATCCAGACCGAGGGTGACATCGAATCCGATGCTGTCTCGTCGTATAGCCGACTACCAGCAGTTGCGCAACAGATCTTCGATTATGCGCTTGAAAATGGATCCTTTGAGTTAACTGGTGGCAATCTATGGGAATTTGACTTTGGTGACCGGTATGTAGAGAGAGATGGTACTTACTATCTACTACAATTTACACATATGGACATCCCACAGTATTCACTCTCCCCCAGCAAAGTGGATAAGGCATAAGTCAATGCCGATTCACCAGGTCTGTTTATTGCTGTGTGTTTAGAATAGTAGTACAATTACTCACAATCGACACCGATCGCTTCCCTCGGTTCGTCTTCCGCGAGGGCCAGAGCAAGGGCGTCGGCACCGTCACCGACGCAACGTCAGTCGAGTAGGTTTATTTTCCCCTCGCCCGCAGTTTCGCCCATGTCGAAACTGCGATTCGATGCGACCACCGGGACGAAGGCGTTCACCGCGCTTCTTCTGCTGGTCGCACTCGTCTCGGTCGTTAGGTTGGTTTTCGAACAAGGAGTTGGTGGATTGCTGGAAGGCCTTGCTATCCTGTACCTCGTCGGCGTCCTCTTTATCGGCGTCTTCCGCGATATTACGCAAACTGCTCGGTGGAGAGTGGCGTTTTTCAGTGGTATCGTCGTCTGGTCGCTGACGAACTACTTCCTTGCTGGTGGCGACCAGTTTTCCCTGATGCTGGGCGTAGCAGGGTCGGTGATGCTCGTTCTCCAAGGGTATCAGTACATGCAGGCAGGAGAGTGAGCGGAAACGCAGGCTACAAGCCAGCGAGCAATCGAAGCGACGAGTTCACGCATCGCACCGAACTTGCTTCCTTTTGACGTATGAATCTACGCGCTCGGCCACGGACGCTCGGCGAGCGGATGGAGTGTTTCGAAGGCGAAATCCGGGGCCGGGTCGGGCGTGATTTCGGGATTTGCGGGCACTCACACCGCACCGAGTCCCGCGGCCTTCGCGCCGGGAATGTCCGTGGTGAGCGAATTACCGACGTGAACTGCCCTGTCTGCTGTCGAATCGAGTTCCGCCAGTACCGATTCGAACGGTTCCGGATGTGGTTTGGCGCGCGCGAGGGCTTCGAGCGTCGCGGATGCGCCCGGAAGGTAGCGCACCCGCGACTGGTCACGAATCTCGGCGAAGGCCTCTGCGACCGTCCGACCTACGTTCGGGTCGTACTCTGTGTCGCGTGCAATCGCCGCAAAGCAGTTCGACCGCTGTTCGTCCACGCTTTTTCCGCGCTCCAGAAACTCGTCGTATCGGGCGTGGTACGCCGGGATGTCGAAGAACGGTTCGACGCCGACCCGGTCGAACGATGACGAAAGCACGTCCCGCGAATCCTGTTCGTACTCCAAGAGTGTGTCGTCCAAGTCGAAGAGAACCGTGTCGATATCCATCGCACAAAAAAGAGTTGTGCTGACAAAAATCATGCGTCGGTGAGCGTTTATATTCGAAGATAGAACCAATTCGGTTCGATGCGCTCCACCACTCCGACCGGTCGGCGAAACCGATCGGTCGTACCTGACAGTACTACACCCGCCGATAATCGCCATCCACCTGCTCCGCCAAGCCCAACAGCACCGCCCAGTCCAGCATATTTTCGACTCGCTCACGCCACACGTCCTCGACCCTGCTCGGGTCTTTGTGGCGCTCCCACGTTGGAATCTCTTCGCGGAACTTCTCGAACACGGCCTGCTCTGAAAGCGGGCCGTGTTCGTCCAGCACGGACAGGACAATCGAAACGCCGTACACCCGCGATTCGAACGATTTGGCCAGTTCGTCCCGGTTCGGGTCACGACGCAGTCGGGCGAATCCCGACTGCGTCTCTTCGGCCAGTTCGAGCGCCCGGAGGAAGGTGAGCCACGTCCGGGCGACATCCCGACTCTGAAAGCCGAGTCGGGTCATCAGGCGGGCACAGCAGTCGTCCTCCGTGCCGGGAACCAGCGGCACCGCTTTCTGTGCGTCCGCCACGAAATCGAACTCCGCGGGCGCTTCGGGAACGAGTTTGAATTTCACAGGTCGAAACTGTCCGCCAGTAGGTCGTGATTCGTCTCGCCGAGGACGTGCGTCGGGCCGTCTACGACATCAACGGTCACCTGCGCCGGAGCGAAGACGCTCTCGGGAATCGCCTCGAAATCCCACTCCGCGTCGTCGAAGAACGTCTGGAACGTCGTCCCGTACTCGTCGCTCGCGGTCGATGGGAGCTCGTCGAATCGGTCGAACTCCTCGCGGACGGTGAGATGCACCCGACCGCCGTAGGCCAGCGCGTCGTTCGTCCGCCCGATGGCGGTCGCTTCGTCGTGACTGACCGGCGCAACCGGGGCCGACCCTCTTACGGAGAGGATGTCTAACGGGTCGTATCCGAGTTCGCTGAGTCGGAAAACGGCGAGTTCGGCGGCGCGTGATGCGACGCTGACACTGCCGGTGACGCTTCCCGTGGCGAACGTCGGCAGGAACACCGCGTTCGGTTCGACGCCCGCGAGGTCGGCGACGTGTTCCGTGACCTTCTCGTCCGGAAGTCGGTCGGATTCGACGGCGAGGACGGCGAACTCGAACGAGTCGGCGTAGCCGATGCGCTGGTATTCGTCTTCCTCCGCGACCAGCGCGCGCGCAGGGCCGCTTCCCAGTCCGTCGAACTCATCGACGGTGAGTTCCCACCCCGCTTTTTGCGAACAGAGAAGCGCGAGCGCGGGTTGGTCGGTCGATAGTTCGACGTAAGGAAACGGTGCGCCCGCAACGTCGCCCATCTTGGTCTGTACCGTGGCTAATCCGGCGGTCTGGAGTTCCACGAGGAGGAGTCCGGCCTCCGTTCCGCCGTCCGCGTTGATACCGAAATCGAGGACGGTCGCCTCGTTGTCCAGTTCGTAGGCGGCGACGTTCAGTTCCCCCGCGAAGTCGATGGCCTCGTCCACGAGTTCGAGTGCCATTCGATTGAGACTGTCCATGCCTCCGAGTTGGTCGGCATCCGGTAAACCGTTTATCGGTTCTCCGCCCGCTCGCTTGAACGCATCTCGGATTGTTTTTCATGCTGGGTTGATAACGCGAACTCGATGGTACGGGTGCGGGTCGATTGGCGATCGAGTTGCAGTTTCGTCGGAACGATACTGAAATGGTTGTCCGTGCCGCTCTGTCTTCCCGCCGTCGTCGCGCTATTGTACGCTGAATCGCTCGTTCCGTTCTTGCTCGCTATTGGGGTCACGTTCGTTCTCGGCATTGGACTCGAAAACCTCACCGAGGAGCGAACACTCGGCCACCGGGAAGCGTTTCTGATGGTCGCGTTGACGTGGTTTTCCATCGCGCTCATCGGGGCGATTCCGTTCATCGCGGCGGGTGAAGGCGCGCTCGCCAACCCGGTGAACGCGCTGTTCGAGAGTACCAGCGGAATTACGACGACGGGAGCGACGGTTATCACCGACTTCGAGATTCACGCACAGTCGATTATGCTCTGGCGGCAACTCATCCAGTGGCTCGGCGGATTGGGAATCCTCGTCCTTGCGACTGCGGTGCTGTCCGAACTCGGCGTCGGTGGCGCACAGTTGATGGAAACCGAGACGCGAACCCGCGACGTTCACAAACTGACCCCTCGAATCGAGGAAACCGCCCGACTGCTGTCGTCGCTGTACGTCGGACTGACCGTCCTTCAGATGGCGCTCTTTTACGGCCTCCACATCGTCGGTCTCGCACCCGACATGACGCTTTTCGACGCGGTCGCCCATCCGCTGACGACGGTATCTACGAGCGGATTTTCGCCGCAACCGCTGAGTATTGGCGCGTTTTCACCAGTGATTCAGTGGGTGACGATTCCGTTCATGGCGCTCGGTGCGACCAGTTTCATTCTGCTGTATTTCACCCTACAGGGCGATACTAGCCGTCTCCGCCAAAGCGAGGAGTTCCGATTTTACGTTTTCTTGCTCGGCCTCTTCACCGTGGTCGTTAGTGTCTTGCTCGTCAACGACCCCGACTTCGACGGTACTATCGAAGCAACACTTCGCCACGCCGCGTTTCAGGTCGTCTCCATCATGACCACGACGGGATACGCGACGGTGGATTTCAACGTGTGGTCTGCCGCCGCGAAACACATGCTGTTCATCTGTATGTTCATCGGCGGGATGGCCGGGAGCACTACCTGTTCCATCAAGACGTTGCGCTGGCTAGTCGTGATAAAGGCATTTCGACGGGACTTGTTCACCGCGACGCATCCATCCGTGATTCGTCCCGTATGGCTCAGCGGCGATGCAGTTGACGAGGAGACCGTTCGCAGTATCTACGCCTACACGCTCATTTCTCTCGTCATCTTCGCCGCCGCGACGGTTTTCTTGGTGCTGGACGCATCCCGCGTCGGCCCCGACATCGGCGAGTTCGACGCGATGGGTGCGGCGGCAGCCACCTTCCTCAACATCGGCCCCGGATTCGGTGTCGCCGGGCCGTTCGGGAGTTACGAGCCGTTCTCGGATTCCGCAAAACTCGTGATGGTCGTGTTGATGTGGGTCGGGCGAATCGAGATACTTCCGGTGCTCGTCCTGCTCACCCCTGCCTACTGGCGAACGTGAAGACGGTCGGTTGGGTCGGGTGAGTCGGTTGTCGCAGACACCCGACTACTCGGGCCGATTGTCACAGGTTGGCCCTCACAGACGGCCGAACCGATCCGTCTCCGCTCACTGCTCGCGTTTCGCTTCCCGCCCCAGTACGTCCTCGACGGCATCGACTTTTTCCTGCGCGCGCTGGTTGCTCGTGCGCTTGTCGTCGATTTTCAACACCGTACTCACCCGGTCGCCATCGACCGCCTCGTGTGCGGCCTGTGCGGCGGCGAACAGTTCGTCGGTGGAATCGGCTTCGATGACCGTCCCCATCGGATTCGTCTCGTAGGACACGTCGAACTCGTCCAGTGCTTCCACCGCCTTTGCGACTTCGCCCGCCATGCTGTCCTCGGTGACCGGCGCGACTGAAAGGAGCGCGATTACTGTCATACTCTCCTCGTCGGTTGTCGGTTACCTAAGCGTGGGTGGTTTCTGTCGGATTGTTCACTGCTGTCGCGTCGGCGTCGTCCCCTGTTGATACCGTTGCGGTCGTTCGCCGTGGTTCTGTGTCGTCTCTCTTTCCGACCTGCCGCCGCGCTCCTCGGCCGCGGGTTGAATCGGCTCCCGCTGGAGGTGCGCTTCGAGGAACCAGAGGTACTGGTCTACTTCGCGGGATAACTCCGTGAGCAGGTCGGCCGTGTCTTGGTCGTTGTGTGTCTCCGCGGCGTCGATGCCCCCACGCAGGTTCGCGGCGTGAATCGACACGTTGTTGGCCAGCGCTTCGACGTACTGCGGGCTGATGACCACGTCGGTTCGAATCTCGGGAATCCGGGAGTTCGCGGACGACATCCGAACCGTTCCCCGCGCTTCGCCGCCGAGTGCGGCCACTCGTTCGCCGAGTTCGTCGCCGTGTTCGAACAGCACGTCTGCGAACTCGTCGAACAGCAGATGCAGTTGGTAAAACTGCATCCCCTTGACGTTCCAATGTGCGTACTTCGTCTGGGTCAGCAAGTCGGTCGTATCCGCGAGTTCCTGATTCAGTAGTTCTACGAGTGCCCGTCTGTCGTCGTCGGGAACGTCGTTCTGCGTAAAAAACATCCGGGCAGTCTGGTTGTCTGCTCGATTCTCGCGTCGATTCGATCTTCTCTCCGGTCGGTTTTCTGGTCGGCTCATTCTCCCCACCTCATGCTCTGGACGGCGGATTCCGGCAAGAGGATTTCGGCGGACGAACCACATCGTCACCCTCGTTGTCGTCCTTCGTCGCGCAAGAAGCCATAATTCGCGGTCAACACGAATGCGGGCGGCAGTCCCGACAAGTCACGGGCGGGTCGTGGGGGACGTGGATACGCGTAACTGCCACCACAATTCAGTCGTTCGACTGCACTTCCTTCCGGCCACTCAGTTCGTCCGGAACGAGTCGAAAATGCCGAAATGGAACGTCCTCCGGCGGTTGGTCGAATATATCCACCACCGGAATTTGAACACCCCATAGCCGCTGTGCGGCGGCGGAGTCGTATGGCAACTCGTCTACCAATTCGAGTTGGCCACTCGCCACGACGCTCCGATAGCCTGCGTCCGTTTTTTCGTGGACGACAAACGAAATCGGGTCGTCGAGCAGGGCTTCCTTCCCGCTTCCCTCCGGAAACGCGAGTCGGAAGTAGAAACTGCTCGTGTCCTCGTAGTAGCCATACGACACCGGGAGCGTAAACGGCGGGTCGTCTGCGGGCGTCGAAAACGAGATGACGCCCGTGCCGCCGTCGCCGAGAAAGTCGTTCACCGCTTCGTCCGTCATCTGCACCCACCGAAGCCCCTGCATAAATGGCTGTACGACGCGCCGATAGAAAACGAATCGGTGCGTTTCAGGATGTGTTCTGGATGATGTTGGGTGATTTTCGTGGCGAAAAACCGTTTCGTGAGCGACGCAGACCGGCGTCGCTCACGAACTTGTCCCGTTGAGAAATGCGCACAGACAACTCGCTTCGCTCGCCGTTGTGAGTTCGCAAAAATGCGCTGGCTGGGATTTGAACCCAGGTTGTGACCATGGCAAGGTCACGTGATACCACTACACTACCAGCGCGTGGTGTTTTTCGACAATACAATCTTGCCACGGCTGGGTATAAATGTATTACGCAAGCGGGGTGGCGAGAGCAAGCCGAGAATAAATTTAATTGTTCTCGCGCGCGGGTGACTGTAGGATGATTATCACACGAAGTCGAGCGACGGTCAGCCGTCGCTCAACGGTTTATGTTCGGGAAAAGTGCGCTGGCAGGGATTTGAACTCGTCAAGACATTCCTGCTCGGCTCACTTCGTTCGCCTGCGCGGGCTGTGACTTGTCTGCTCAAATCCACAGGACGATTTCCACTGACGCGAGTAGCGAACGACACTTAGCGGCGTCGCTCATGAGTTTGCGTCAGTGAGAAATGCGCTGGCTGGGATTTGAACCCAGGTTGTGACCATGGCAAGGTCACGTGATACCACTACACTACCAGCGCAGGTTGCTTGCACTTCCTCGTATTCCCGACTACAGTATAAGACTTGCGAGTCAGAATGCCTTCGTGTGGGAATCACTCTCTCACTTCTCTTGATTCGGAGGGTTTCAGGCGTGTGAATACGTCACGCTCCCGAATCGGAAGCGTCACCCTTTTAACCATCACTGAGAAAATTTCGCTACAGTCTAGTGATGAGGCGTCGAAGCGTCACGGTATGACCGTCAATATACTCGTCCCGTCGTCCCTCGTCCGGGAAGCCGAAGACAAACGCGAGGCAACTCGCAAAATCGGCTACGTCGCCCGCGCGGCGACCATCTTCCGGGCAGATAACCTCATCGTCTTCCCCGATTCGGAAGGCGAGCGAAAATGGGGCGGCGGATTCGTCGAAACCGTACTCCGGTACGCCGCAACCCCGCCATACCTCCGAAAGGAGGCGTTCGGGAAGCAAGACGAGTTGGAGTATGTTGGCGTCCTACCGCCGCTCCGCGCACCATCGCAGACCGGCTCCGAATCCGACGATTCGGGGTCGTTAAGACAGGGAATCGTGACCGAGGTCGGACCTGAAGGGCGCGTCCGGGTCAATTGCGGATTGCAACACCCGATTTCGCTCGTCGTCCCGTCGCAAATGACGGTCGGCGAGGGGGAGCGCGTTACCGTCAGGATCTCTTCGAGAAGACCGGTTCGTGCGAAGCTCGTGGACGCCCCGCAGTCGGGCTACACAGTGATGCGCATGAACCTCTCGGCGGCCCTCGACCGCGACGATGCTGGCGTTCGAATCGCCACGTCTCGCTTCGGAGAATCGCTCTCCGTGGCGCGACTCGACGAAATCGTTGCGCAAACCGAACGCGACGGCATGACCGTCGTGTTCGGCTCGCCCGGTCGGGGACTGCCGGAGATACTCGGGGTTGAACCCGAGCGTATCTCCGCGGTCGAATCCGGCGTACCAGCCCGGTTCGACCTCTGGCTGAATACGGTTCCGAACCAAGGCAGCGAGGTCATACGAACTGAAGAAGCGATGTTCGCTTCCCTCGCCTGCCTCAACCTCAACAGCGAGTGATACGATGCCACAAACAAGCAGACCACGAAAAGGTTCGCTGGGCTTCGGCCCCCGTAAGCGTGCAACCAGCGAGGTTCCACGCTTCAACTCATGGCCCGACAGCGACGGTCAGCCGTCGCTCCAAGGCTTTGCGGGCTACAAGGCAGGAATGACCCACGTGGTGATGGTTAACGACGAAGCAAACTCCCCCCGCGAAGGGATGGAGGAAACCGTTCCCGTCACCATCGTCGAGACGCCCCCAATGCGGGCCGTCGCTCTCCGAGCCTACGAAGACACGCCATACGGGAAGAAGCCGCTGACGGAAGTGTGGGGAAGCGAGTTCCACGACGAACTCGACCGCACGCTCAACGTGCCGGAAAACCACGACGCCGACTCCGCGGAGGACGAACTCCGCACCGCCATCGAGGCAGGCGACGTGGCAGACCTCCGGGTCATCACCCACACCGTCCCAAGCGAGCTGAAGAACGTACCGAAGAAACGACCGGACGTCATGGAAACGCGCATCGGCGGCGGCTCCCTCACGGAGCGCGCCGACTTTGCGCTCGACGTACTCGAAGACGGCGGGGAACACGACATCACTGACGTGTTCCGCGCAGGCGAGTACCTCGACATCGGTGGCGTCACGAAAGGTAAAGGAACGCAGGGTCCCGTCAAACGATGGGGCGTCCAGAAGCGGAAGGGCAAACACGCCCGCCAAGGCTGGAGACGCCGCATCGGGAACCTCGGCCCGTGGAATCCGTCGCGCGTTCGCTCGACGGTTCCACAGCTGGGTCAGATGGGCTACCACCAGCGCACCGAACTTAACAAGCGCCTCATCTCCCTCGGCGACGACGACGAAGCCTCCGTCGACGGCGGATTCGTCAACTACGGCGAGGTCGATGGCTCGTACGCGCTCATCAAGGGTTCGGTTCCGGGGCCGAACAAGCGCCTCGTGCGCTTCCGCCCTGCGATTCGACCGACTGACCAACCGCGCCTCGACCCCGAGGTGCGCTACGTAAGCACGGAGTCTAACCAGGGATAACCCATGCAGGCAACAGTACGTGACCTGAATGGCGAGGAAGCTGACACGGTTGACCTTCCGGACGTGTTCGACACGACTGTCCGGACGGATCTCATCAAGCGTGCAGTGCTCGCCGCACAGGCAAACCGGAAACAAGACTACGGCACCGACCCGCACGCCGGAATGCGGACCTCCGCCGAGTCGCCGGGCAGTGGCCGCGGTATGGCCCACGTCCCGCGAACGAACGGAAAGGCCGCTCGCGTTCCATTCACCGTGGGCGGGCGTGTCGCACACCCGCCAAAGGCGGAGAAAGACCGAACGCTCTCCATCAACAAGAAAGAGCGAAAGCAGGCAATCCGAGGCGCCATCGCGGCGACGACGGATGCAGAGCGCGTCTCCGAGCGCGGACACCGCTTCGACGAGGACACCGAACTGCCGCTCGTCGTGAGCGATGAGTTCGAAGACCTCGTCAAGACGCAGGAAGTCGTTTCCTTCCTCGAAGCGGTCGGCATTGATGCCGACGTCACGCGCGCGGAAGAAAACAAGACGATTCGCGCAGGGCGCGGGACGACCCGTGGCCGCAAGTACAAGACGCCGAAGTCGATTCTGTTCGTCACCAGCGAAGAACCATCGCGCGCGGCGCGCAACCTCGCTGGCGCTGACGTTGCGACGGCGCGTGAGGTCAACGCGGAAGACCTCGCACCCGGCACGCAAGCAGGACGACTCACCGTCTGGACGGAGAGCGCACTCGAAGAGGTGGCTGACCGATGAGCGTAATAGAGTATCCGTGGGTTACGGAGAAGGCGATGAACAAGATGGACTTCGACAACAAGCTCCAGTTTATCGTTTCGCTCGACGCCACGAAGCCAGAGATTCGAGACGAAGTCGAAGAGCGCTACGAAGTCACCATCGAGAAAATCAACACCCAAGTGACGATGAAAGGGAAAAAGAAGGCGACCGTCGCGCTGTCGGACGATGACGACGCGCAGGACGTCGCCTCCCGAATCGGGGTGTTCTGACAATGGGACGAAGGATTCAGGGACAGCGACGTGGTCGCGGTGGACCGACTTTCCGCGCACCGTCGCACCGATACAAGGCTGAACTGAGCCACAAGCAGAACGAAGACAACGACTTGGTCACTGGCACGGTCGTCGGCATCGAACACGACCCTGCTCGCAGTGCCCCAGTCGCGGCCATCGAATTCGACGATGGCGACCAGCGACTCGTCCTCGCGCCGGAAGGCGTCGGAGTGGGCGAGGAGATTCAGGTCGGCGTCTCCGCCGAAATCAAGCCCGGCAACACGCTCCCGCTCGCCGAAATCCCGGAAGGGGTTCCGGTGTGCAACGTCGAGCGCCAGCCCGGTGACGGCGGAAAGTTCGCGCGCGCCTCCGGCGTCAGCGCGGATCTCATCACGCACGACCGAGAGGCCGCAGTCGTCGAACTCCCGAGCGGCGAAATCAAGCGCTTGTCGCCTGATTGCCGCGCCACCATCGGCGTCGTCGCCGGTGGCGGACGAACGGAGAAACCGATGGTCAAGGCCGGTAACAAACATCACAAAATGCGAGCACGCGGCACGAAGTGGCCGAACGTGCGTGGTGTGGCGATGAACGCCGTTGACCACCCATTCGGTGGCGGTGGCCGCCAGCACCCCGGCCGACCGAAAAGCGTTTCGCGGGATGCCCCGCCGGGACGAAAGGTCGGAGACATCGCGTCCAAACGAACCGGACGTGGAGGTAACAAATGAGCGGAAACGAATACCGAACCGGACGCGAAGGTGAGTTCACCTATCGCGGCTACGACCTTGACGAACTGCAGGACATGAGCCTGGAGGAAGTCGCAGAACTGCTCCCCGCACGCAAGCGGCGAAGCATCCTTCGCGGGTTGACCGTCGAGCAGGAGAAATTGCTCGAAAAGGCCCGGAACAAAACCGAGGAAGAATCGGCAAACAGCCCGATTCGGACGCATCTGCGCGACATGCCGGTGCTTCCATCGTTCGTTGACAAGACGTTCGCCGTCTACAACGGCAGTGAGTTCGAACGTGTCCGCATCGAGCCGGAGATGTTGGGCCACTACCTCGGCGAGTTCCAGCTGACCCGCAATTCAGTTGAACACGGACAAGCAGGAATCGGTGCGACCCGCTCCTCGAAGTTCGTGCCACTCAAATAAACCATGGGAATCAGCTACAGCGTCGATGCCGACCCGGACACCACCGCGAAAGGGATGCTTCGGGAGCGGCATATGAGCCACAAGCACAGCAAGGCGATTGCCCGCGAAATCAAGGGCAAAACTGCCGAGGACGCGAAAGCGTACCTCCAGCAGGTCGTGAACGAGGAGCGGTCGGTGCCGTTTAAGCAGCACAACAGCGGCGTCGGCCATCGCTCGGACATCGACGGCTGGGACGCAGGTCGCTACCCAGAGAAGGCGAGCAAGGCGTTCATCGAACTCCTCGACAACGTCACCGCCAACGCGGATGCGCAGGGCTTCGACGGCGAGTCGATGGAAATCATGCACGTCGCCGCCCATAAGGTCGGCGAAGTGCAGGGCCGAAAGCCTCGCGCATTCGGCCGTGCAAGCGCCTGGAACACCCCTGAAGTGGATGTCGAACTCATCCTTGAGGAGGTCGAAGAATAATGGCAGACGAACATCAATTCATCGAAGACGGGCTTCAGCGCTCGCAGATAGACGAGTTCTTCTCGGAAGAACTCGGTCGCGCGGGCTACGGCGGCATGGATGTCGCCAAGACGCCGATGGGGACACAGATCGTTCTCAAGGCCGAAAAGCCCGGTATGGTTATCGGAAAGGGCGGAAAGAACATCCGGAAGATCACCCGAGAACTCGGCGAGCGGTTCAATCTCGACGACCCGCAGATCGACGTTCAAGAGGTTGACGAACCGGATCTGAACGCCCGAATCGTCGCCGACCGACTCGCCAACGCGCTCGAACGCGGTTGGTACTTCCGGAAGGCAGGTCACACGACCATCGACCGTATCATGGATTCCGGCGCACTTGGTGCCGAAATCGTCCTGTCCGGGAAAGTCACGGGCGCACGTTCGCGCGTGGAGAAGTTCAACCGTGGCTACATCAAACACAACGGTGAACCCGCACAGGAAATCGTCGACCACGGTCAGGGCGTCGCAGTGATGAAACTCGGCACCATCGGCGTGGACGTCAAAATCATCCCGCCGGGAGCCAACCTGCCCGACGACTTCCACATCGAGGAGGGTGCGAACCCAGAAGAACTCGTCCCGGAAGCCGTCGAGGCAAACGAACAAGCGACTCTCATCGAGGAACCCGACGAGGAAACCCTCGAAGAACTCGAAGCCGACGAGGAATCGCCGGAACCCGGCGAAACCGAAGTTGACGAAGAAATCGTCGAAGAAGTCATCGAGGAAGAGTCGGCAGAGGCAGACGACTCCGAACCCGAGTCCGTCGAAGAAGAACTCGACGAACTCGAAGAGGAAGTCGAAGCCGAAGCCGAGGAACTGCTCGAAGAGATGGAAGACGAGGAGAGTGAAGAATAATGGCGATTCTTCACACTGGAGAAATCCGCGACATGACGCCTGCCGAGCGTGAAGCAGAACTCGAAGAACTCGAGACGGAACTGCTCAACACGAAGGCAGTCAAGGCCGCGGGTGGTGCACCCGAAAATCCGGGTCGCATCAAGGAACTTCGCCGAACTATCGCTCGAATCAAGACGATTCAGCAAGAAGAAGGGGACTCTACGGAAGAGTAACCATGCCACTGACAGCCGAGACGCTCACGAAACACGAACTCGCCGGTCTACCCGTGCGAGTCGTTTCAGCCACGAATCCCGCTCTCGAAGGTATCGAGGGTCAGGTCGTGTCCGAAACGATGCGCACGCTTACCGTCGAGTCTGCGTCTCGGTCGTGGCAGGTACCAAAGCAGGGCACGAGATTCGAGTTCAGACTCACAGATGAAGCCGCCGTTTCCTGCGAAGGAACGGGGACTCCGTCCAAACGGGAGTCGGAAACTGCCGGAGGGAACTCCGGTCAGTCTGGCTTCTGCGAGGGCGGAGCCTACGTTACGGTGGATGGATTCACACTGCTCTCACGACCCGCATTGCGTACCGAAGCAGGAGGTAATTCGAAATGGCGTTAGGATTGAACGTACCAGAACCGGAGGAGACATGCTCCGACGAGGACTGCCCGTTCCACGGAACGCTTTCCGTGCGCGGACAGATTCTCGAAGGAGAGGTCGCCTCCACCGACATGGAAAAGACCGTTGTCGTCGAGCGAGAGTACGACGTTACAGTGCCGAAATACGACCGGCAAATGAAACGTCGCTCCCGCGTTCCGGCCCACGCGCCGGAGTGCCTGACTCTCGAAGTCGGCGAAACGGTTCGTATCGCAGAAACCCGACCGCTCTCGAAGACGAAATCACACGTCGTCATCGAGACCGTGGCGGACGACGCCACGGAGGGAGGTGACAACTAATGGAAGCGCTGAAAGCTGACGTGACGCAGGGCGTCGAGAAAGGCTCCCTGCTCAACTGTGCCGACAACACCGGCGCACGCGAGCTGAAAGTCATCAGCGTCTCCGGCTACCACGGCACGAAGAGCCGCCACCCGAAGGCAGGCATCGGTGACAAAATCACCGTGTCCGTCACGAAGGGGACGCCCGAGATGCGGCGTCAGGTGCTGGAAGCCGTCATCATTCGACAGCGCAAATCCATCCGCCGACCGGACGGCACGCGTGTCAAATTTGAAGACAACGCTGCCGTCGTTATCGACGACGTCGAAGAGCCGCGAGGGACGGAGATCAAAGGTCCCATCGCGCAAGAAGTCGCCGAGCGGTTCGGAAGTATTGCAAGCACAGCTACGATGATAGTATGACCCGACAACCACGCAAACAGCGAAACCAGACCGAACGCGCCCCGCTTCACCAGCGGCATCAGCAGGTCAAAGCGACGCTGTCCGACGACCTCCGCGAGGAGTACGGTCAGCGAAGCGTCCGCGTCAACGCGGGCGACACGGTCGAGGTCATGCGCGGCGATTTCGCCGGCGAAGAGGGCGAAGTGCTCGAAGTGGATATGAAGAATTCAGTCATCCACGTCGAGGAAGTCATCCTCGAAAAAGCAGACGGCGAGGACGTTCCGCGTCCGCTCGACACGAGCAACGTTCGCGTGACCGACCTCAACCTCGAAGACGACCGCCGCGAGGCGCGTCTGGAAGGTGATACCGAATGAGCAACCATCAGAAACGACTCTCCGTTCCGAACTCCTGGCCGGTCGAACGAAAGACCGCCACGTTCACCGTGAAGGCCGGCGCTGGCCCGCACGGGCGTGACGGTGTCCCGCTCCTCATCATTCTGCGGGACGTACTGGGCTACACGAACTCGAAGAAGGAAGCCCGCTACGCGCTCAACCAGGATTCCGTTCTCGTGAACGGCGAGGCAATCAGCGACGAACAGCGACCCATCGGCATGTTCGACATCATCGCGTTCACCGAACGCGAAGAGTACTACCGCGTCTTCCCCGACGAAGGTGGACGCCTCGCGCTGACCCCCATCGACGCAGATGCGGCGGACGGCCGACTGGCGAAAATCGACGACAAGACGCAGGTGTCCGGTGGCGAAACGCAACTCAACCTCCACGACGGAAGCAATCTCCGCGTGGACGACGCCGACGACTACAGCACGAAAGACTCCATCGTCGTGGGAACCGAGGAGAAAGACATTCTCGCTCACTTCCCATACGAGGAAGGCTGTCTCGTCACTGCCGTCCGCGGTCAGCACGCGGGCGAAATCGGCGAAGTCACCGACATCACGGTGACGCCCGGAAGCGGTTCGAACACCGTCACCGTCGACGGTGACGACGCCACGTTCGAAACCGTCGAAGAGTACCTCGTCGTCATCGACGAGAACTTCACGGGTGATGACGAATGAGCGAAGCCGAGGCCGACTTCCACGAGATGCGAGAGCCGAAAGTGGAGAAAGTCGTCGTCCACATGGGCGTCGGTGAAGGTGGTCGAGAACTCGCCAACGCCGAGGAAATCTTAGAAGACGTGACCGAACAGGAGAGCGTCCGCACGCTGGCGAACTCCACGCTTCCGGACTTCGGCATCCGTCAGGGCGACCCAATCGGTGCGAAGGTCACGCTTCGTGGCGAAACCGCACACGAGTTCCTCGACACTGCACTGCCGCTTTCCAGTCTCTCGAAATCGCAGTTCGACGAGACAGGGAACTTCAGCTTCGGTGTCGATGAACACACCGAGTTCCCGAGTCAGGAATACGATCCGAACGTCGGAATCTACGGGCTTGACGTGACCGTCAACCTCGTCCGACCGGGCTACCGCGTCGCAAAGCGCGACAAGGTGTCCCGCCAGATTCCGTCGAACCACCGACTGACGGCTGAGGACGCAACGGCGTTCATCGAAGCCAACTTCGACGTTGAGGTGGACGAATGAGCGAAAGTGAGAACGACGCGACCGGCGAGCAGACGGCCAAACGCACTGGACAAATCGAAACGTGCCAGCGCTGCGGTCGAAAGCAAGGTCTGGTCGGAAAATACGACATCAATCTGTGTCGCCAGTGCTTCCGCGAGATTGCACGCGACATGGGATTCAAGAAGTACCGATAACCATGGCAGGAAACGACCCACTCAGCAACGCACTCTCAGGCGTGGACAATGCCGAGAGTGTCGGTCATCTGTCCCACACGGTACAGCCCGCCTCGAACGAGATCGGCAGCGTACTTGAGGTCTTTTACGACCACGGGTACATCGACGGCTTCGAGTTCGTCGACGACGGCAAAGCCGGTCACTTCGAGGTCGAACTAAAAGGCGCAATCAACGAATGTGGCGCGGTCAAGCCCCGGTACTCCGCGGGCAAAGACGACTTCGAGAAGTGGGAGAAACGATTCCTCCCGGCCCAAGATTACGGGTCACTCGTCGTCACGACCAGCCACGGCGTCATGAGCCACTACGAGGCCCGCGAACAGGGAATCGGTGGCCAAGTCATCGCCTACGTCTACTAGAACCATGCCACGAGTAGAAATCGAAATTCCGGACGAGGTGACCGCTGACGTAGACCACCTCGACCTGACCGTTGATGGACCGGAAGGAACCGTTACGCGACGGCTCTGGTACCCAGACATCACTGTCAGCGTTGAGGACAACGCAGTAGTCATCGAGAGCGATTCCACCGACGCCAAAACGAAGGCGACGATGGGAACGTTCGAGAGCCACGCACGAAACATGATTCACGGCGTGTCCGAGGAGTGGGAGTACAAGATGGAAGTCTTCTACTCTCACTTCCCGATGCAGGTTCGTTCCGAGGGCGACGCAGTCGTCATCGAGAACTTCCTCGGTGAGAAAGCGCCCCGTAAGACGAACATCCACGGGGACACCACCGTTGAAGTCAGCGACGAGGAACTCTCCCTGCGCGGCCCCAGCATCGAAGACGTGGGCCAGACCGCCGCGGACATCGAACAACTCACTCGCGTGAGCGGCAAAGACACGCGCGTGTTCCAAGACGGCGTCTACATCACGGAAAAGCCGTCTACAGGAGGTGCCTGATAGATGGCAGACGAACCAGAACAGATAGAAGACGTCAGCGGTGTTGGCGATAGCAAGGCCGAGTCGCTCCGCGACGCGGGCTACGAGTCCGTCAAGGACATCGCCAGTGCCAGTCAGGACGACCTCGCCGAAGTCGATGGAATCGGCAACGCACTCGCCGCCCGTATCAAAGCGGACGTCGGTGCCCTCGAAGTCGAAGAGGAAACCGAAGCCGAAATCGAGGACGACGAGGCAGAGGAAGAGGAACCGGACGAAGATGTCGAAACCGAACTGCAACCACGCGGCCTGACCGAGAAGACGCCAAGCCTCGAAGACGAGGAAGCGCGACTTCTCCAACAGCGCAAACGCGAAGGCAAACCGCAGTTCAATCGACAGGACTACCACAAGAAAAAGCGGACGCCCAAATCGTGGCGCAAGCCCCGCGGTGCGCTGAGCAAGCAACGCCGCGGCATCAAGGGCAAAGGCGACATGGTCGAGGCGGGCTACCGCACGCCGAAATCCGTCCGGGGCAAACACCCGAGCGGATTCGACGAGGTTCACGTCCACAACGTCGACGACTTAGACGGCGTGGACGGCGACACGGAAGCGGTTCGTATCGCCTCGAAAGTCGGTGCTCGCAAACGCGAGCGTATCGAGGAAGTCGCCGAGGAAGAGGGCATTCGTGTCCTCAACCCGACCTACGTCGAAGTGGAGGTAGAAGAATGAGTGACCTGAGTGCACAGAAGCGACTCGCCGCTGACGTGCTCGACGTCGGGAAGAACCGCGTTTGGTTCGACCCCGACGCGCAGGGTGCCATCGCGGACGCGATTACCCGCGAAGACATCCGCGAACTCGTCGACGACGGGTCGATTCAGGCGAAAGACGCAAAGAGCAACTCCCGCGGCCGCGCCCGCGAGCGCAAAGCGAAGCGCAAATACGGTCACCGCAAGGGACCGGGCACCCGGAAGGGGAAGAAGGGCGGCCGCAAGGACTCCAAAGAGGAGTGGCAGAACCAAATCCGCGCGCAGAGACGCAAACTGCGTGAACTCCGTTCCGAGGGCGAAATCACGAAGTCGCAGTACCGCGACCTCTACGACAAGTCCAAGGGTGGCGAGTTCCGTAGCGTGCAGTATCTGCTCAACTACATCGAGAACAACTACTAACAATGGCAACTGGACCACGATACAAGGTGCCGATGCGCCGACGCCGCGAGGTCCGAACTGACTACCATCAGAGGTTGCGCCTGCTGAAATCGGGCAAGCCCCGCCTGGTCGCTCGGAAGAGCAACCAGCACGTCAGGGCGCAGCTGGTCACGATGGGTCCCGACGGCGACAATACGGTTGCAAGTGCGTTCTCCGGCGATCTGGAGGAGTACGGCTGGGAAGCCCCGACGGGCAACCTCCCCAGCGCGTACCTCACTGGATACCTGCTCGGCAAACGCGCACTTGACGCCGACTACGAGGAAGCAGTCCTCGACATCGGCCTCAACACGGCAACCCCCGGTAGCAAGGCATTCGCAGTACAGGAAGGTGCAATCGACGCTGGCCTCGACATCCCGCACAACGACAGCGTGCTGGCTGACTGGTCGCGTAACCGCGGCGAACACATCGCCGAGTACGCAGAACAGCTAGACGACTCGCTGTACGGCGGCGATTTCGACGCCACCGAACTACCTGAGCACTTCGACGAAGTGCTCTCTACCCTCCAGGAGGACGAATAATATGTGTGCAAACTACAACGACGGCTGGGAACCCCAGACCCGTCTCGGCCGTAAGGTCGCCGAGGGCGAAATCGACACGATGGAAGGCGCCCTCAATTCCGGACTCCCGCTGAAGGAGCCGGAACTCGTTGACCAGCTCCTTCCCGGACTCGAAGACGAAGTGCTGGACATCAACATGGTTCAGCGCATGACTGACTCCGGGCGGCGTGTCAAGTTCCGCTGTGTCTGTGCAATCGGCAACCGCGACGGGTTCGTCGGCTACGCAGAAGGACGAGACGACCAAGTCGGCGGCGCAATCCAGAAAGCAATCGAGATTGCGAAGCTGAACATCGTCAACGTTCCTCGCGGCGCAGGCTCGTGGGAAGACCGCAGCGACCGACCGCACTCGCTCACCCACCGGACGACCGGCAAGGCGGGCAGTGTGGAAGTTGAACTCATTCCGGCACCGGCCGGATTGGGGCTTGCGGCGACCGACACCGTGCGTAAAATCCTCGAACTCTCGGGTATCGAGAACGCATGGACGAAGAGCCACGGCAACACGCGAACGACGCTCAACCTCGCCAAGGCGACGTACAACGCCTTGGAGAACGCATCGCAGGCACGCGGCCCGCGCGCCCGCCCCGATGAAGAGCCGGAGGTGGCCGACTGATGAAAGCAGTCGTCCAGATTCGCGGCGAGGTAGACATGACGCAGGGTGTCCGTGACACGCTGAGCATGCTCAACCTCCACAAGGTCAACCACTGCGCGCTGGTTCCGGAGACGGAAACCTACCGCGGCATGGTGACGAAGGTCAACGACTGGGTCGCACACGGCGAACCAGAACGGGACGTTCTCGAGACGGTTCTGTCGAAGCGCGCACGAGTGCTCGACGGAAACGAGGACGTTGACGAGGAATGGCTCGCAGAGAACACAGAGTACGCCGACTTCGCCGAACTCGCGGAGGCGCTCCTCGACGAGGAGACGACGCTCCGAGAACAGGGACTGACGCCCGTCCTTCGACTCCACCCGCCACGCGGTGGTCACGACGGCATCAAACACCCCACGAAAGAGGGCGGCCAACTCGGCAAACACACGACTGAGGAAATCAACGAACTCCTCAAGTCGATGCGATAACCATGAGTAAGAAACGACGCCAACGTGGCTCGCGCACGCACGGCGGCGGGACGCACAAGAACCGCCGCGGTGCGGGTAACCGCGGTGGACGCGGACGCGCAGGCCGCGCCAAACACGAGTTCCACAACTACGAACCGCTCGGAAAGCACGGGTTCAAACGACCCGAAGACGCAAAGGAGACGGTGCTCACCGTGTCCGTGCAGAAACTCGACGAAGACGCCATGCTCTTCGCGGCAGAGGGCATTGCCGAGGAAACCGACGACGGCTACGAAATCGACGCACGCGACGTCGTCGATGACGGCTGGGACGCCGACGCCGTCAAGGTGCTCGGCGGCGGTCAGGTTCGCAACAGCCTCGACGTGACCGCGGACGCCTTTTCGGCATCCGCAGTCGAACTCATCGAGGAAGCGGACGGCGACGCCGTCCTTAGCGACCGCGCCGAAGCAGAAGAAGACGAGTCGGACGACGAAGACGAAGCCGAGTAATCTTCCCCGAACATATTCCGTTTCTTGACGCCGATTTCTTTGCTACCGACTGGTTTGTTTACTCTGCTGTCTTGTTCGAACTGACAAATTGTACTGTCATTGAAAAGGATAGTATGTGACTGACGGACACATATCGATTCGACGGTCGTCCTCGACTGGTCGAGGACGACTGAAACGTTCCCGTGATTCCGATTTTGATTTTCCGTTCCCGGTTGGACAACGTTCGCTCGACGCGAGAAAACAGGGGAAACTCCGCTGACTGTCACATTGCGAAGTCGAAGGAGATACGTGTGATGAAGTCAGAGGCATAGTCAATGGGTTGGAAAGAAACCGCAGAACCGGTTTTAACACGGATGCCCACCGTCCAGCGCCCGGAGGGGCACGTCCCCTTCAAGCGCAAGCTAACGTGGACGGCAGGCGTTCTCGTGTTGTATTTCTTCTTGACGAACGTCACTCTGTATGGAGTGGATACGAGTACAGACCTCTTCGGTCAGTTCCGCTCGCTACTCGCGGGCGCACAGGGGTCTGTGTTACACCTCGGTATCGGGCCGATAGTCACCGCGAGCATCGTCCTCCAACTGCTCGGCGGTGCCGACCTCCTCGGACTCGATACGAACGACCCGCGCGACCAAGTACTGTATCAGGGCCTCCAGAAGCTGCTGGTGATCGTGATGATCTGTTTGACCGGCCTGCCGATGGTGTTCGTCGGCGGGTTCTTCCAGCCACAGGAAGCGCTCGTCGCCGCATTTGGCTCCACGATGGCCGTGCAGTGGCTCATCTTCGGGCAGATATTCGTCGGCGCGATTCTCATCCTGTTCATGGACGAAATCGTGAGCAAATGGGGCGTCGGGAGCGGTATCGGGCTGTTCATCATCGCCGGAGTCAGCCAGAGCCTCGTCGGCGGATTCATCTCGCCCGGAATGGAGGGACAGACGGGTATCATCCCGCAGTGGATTGCCATCATCACCGGCAGCGCGCAGAACATTCCGTCGCTGTTGACGGGTGAAGGTATCCAGTATCTCCTGTTCGGCGGCGGCAGTCTGCTCGCCCTCGCGACGACGCTGTTCATCTTCGCCATCGTCGTGTACGCAGAAAGCGTGCGCGTCGAGATTCCGCTTAGCCACGCGCGAGTGAAGGGTGCCCGCGGTCGCTTCCCCGTGAAGCTCATCTACGCGAGCGTCCTGCCGATGATCCTCGTCCGCGCCCTGCAAGCGAACATCCAGTTCCTCGGGCGCATCCTCTACAATCAACTCGGTAGTCTTCCAGCATGGCTCGGCAGTTACACCAACGGACAACCCACGAGTGGGTTCTTCTACTATCTCGCACCCATCCAGCAACCGGGCGATTGGATGTGGTGGGCTGGTGGTCCCGCTGCGACACACGAGGCGTGGCAAGTGCTCCTCCGCGTCGCGGTTGACCTCGGCTTCATGGTCGTCGGTGGCGCAATCTTCGCCATCTTCTGGGTCGAGACGACGGACATGGGGCCGGAGGCGACCGCAAAACAGATTCAGAACTCCGGGATGCAGATACCCGGCTTCCGTCAGAACACTGGCGTCATCGAGAAAGTGATGGAGCGGTACATTCCGCAAGTCACCGTCCTCGGCGGCGCGCTGGTCGGCCTGCTGGCCGTCATGGCGAACATGCTCGGCACCATCGGCGCAGTGTCCGGTACCGGACTCCTGCTGACAGTGTCCATCACGTACAAGCTCTACGAGGAAATCGCAGAAGAGCAGTTGATGGAGATGCATCCGATGATGCGCGAGATGTTCGGCGGATAATCTCCACGAAACACACTCGTTCCTTTTTCGCGGTCGTGCTATCCGAATCACAGAAGGGTCTTGAGTGAGACCTTTGAGCCACGGAATATGCCGTCGAAGTCCTCCTTCCACGCACGTCTTTGTTCGGCGATAGAGCAACACGTCTCTACACACGACACTCACTTCGAGACGCCCGGCAGAGAGAAAGAACCAAACGACGCAACTGGCATCTTCGTTCCCTCCACCTCGCGCGATGGCATCCCTATCGAGATTACTGACAAAACTGTAGACCCGCACTCTGTGGACGTGCGACGACGGGGTGACCGATACGCCCGAAAAAACGGTGCGAGCCTGTTCGTCACGGCGAACGAACACGACGCGTTCCTGTTTCGGCGAACCGAATCCGCGACGGATGGTGTCGAATCTACTACCGACGAAACTGAATTTGCCCGACGACATTACGACCTTCGCACCCAATCCGTGGAGGAGTTCGTCGGGAAATTCATTGCAGACGTCGTCGAACTGCAGGACGGTTCCGAAGTTTCCACCACATTCGACGATATCGTCGTCCTCCGTCTCCGGAGTTTTCACACTAGCATATTTCCGCTGTACGAATCGCTCATCCGCGAGAAATTCGATGACTGCGACCGATTTCGGGAGTTGTTGGTCGAGTGGGCGCGGAAAAACGACTATCCGTTCGAATTTCCCGACCTGAACCAGACGTTCCGAATCGCCGCCCAGCAGTACGCGTATCTGCTGCTGAACCGAACCGTGTTCGCCGAACTCGGCCGTGCGGCCGAGTTCGGCGATAACCGAGCGCCGGATGTATCGATGCAGTCCCTCGACCAACGGGTTTCGGGGTGCGTTCAGTCAGCGGGTGGCGAACACGGCTTCGACCCACTTTTCGAGACCGATAGCGAATTTTTCGCCGCGATTCCGAACGACGACCGAACGCGGGAACGGTTGTTCGACTTCATCAACAGTATCGAAGAAGAGCCGTTTTCGGCCATCGACACCGATGTCGTCGGGCAGTTGTACCAGCAACTCATTCCAGTCGAGGAGCGCAAAACATTGGGGCAGTTCTACACGCCGGATGCAATCGGGCGACTGCTTTCTCGGTGGGCGATTCGGTCACCCGACGACCGATTTCTCGACCCGGCCAGTGGCTCCGGAGCGATTGCGATAGAGGCGTACAAACGACTGGACGAGTTGGGAACTCTTTCCCATCAGGAGATTCTCCGGCGTATCACGGCGGTCGATATAAACGAATTTCCGCTCCATCTCACCGCGCTCAACCTCGCGACTCGGAACGTCCGCGAACCGACGACGGAACGATTTGCGTACCACGCCGACTTCTTCGACCTCGAACCGGGTGCGAGCCGGTCGAATACAGTGGAGAGGGGGAGAGGAGCGACGGAAAACGAGGAAGAACCCACGGCGGGCGACCCGATCGGGACGTTCGACGCGACGGTGGCAAATCCACCCTACGTCCGACAGGAGTTTCTGTACCCGAACCGCGACCATTTCCGCGACCATCTGAAACGGTTCGAACCGGATTCGGCGCGAAACTACTCCGACGGCGAGAGAGCAATCGACGGGCGAAGCGACCTCTACTGCTACTTCCTCACGAACGTCACCCGATTTCTCCGCGAAGGGGCGCGATTGGCGTGGGTCATTCCGACGAAGTGGATGTCCGCGGATTACGGCCCGTCGCTCCGTCGATTTCTCTACGACCAGTACAAAGTCGAAGCGGTGGTCGGGTTCCGAAACCGCCTCTTCGAGGACGCATTGGTCGATACGGTGTTGTTGCTGATGGAGCGAACGGACGACGCGACGGCGCGCAGAAACACGCAGACGAAGTTCATCCGCCTTAACGAACGGATGGACGAAGACGATGTGTTGGCACTCATCGACAGAACCGAGGACGTTCCGGACGGGAGTTACATGACGATTCGAGGGGATTCGGCGTATCGAACGATTACTATCTCACAGTCGTATCTGGCGAACTATCCCGAAGCGAAACTCCAGCAGTACATCACTGCCCCGACGCTTTACACGGCGGTTTTGGAACACGACAATACGGTTTCGCTGTCCGACGTCGCTACGATAACGCGCGGGAAGAAAACGGGTGCGAACCCGATTTTCATCCTCGATGCGGAAACCACTCGTGCGCGAACCATCGACGACCGATTCCTGCGGCCCGCCGTAAAGAGCGTGAAGGAGGTCGATGGGTACGAACAGACGGCAACGGAGGCAGAACAGTGGATGCTCGACATGAGCGAGTACGTTTCGGCGGTCGAATCCGATATTGAAGCCACGGCCGAATCGGCGGGAGAAACCACGAACGACCTCGCAGAAAACGTCGTGTCTGCACTACAGCGCGACGGCTACGACGGCGTGCTGTCGTATCTTCGCTGGGCAGAGACACATCCTGCTCGGTCGAACAAGTCGGTGAACCTCAACGACCCGTGGTTCGATATGGGTTCGTTGGACGACAACACCGCCCCAATCGTCTGTCCGCAGGCGATGGACACGCACCGGTTTTTCGCCCGAACCGACGAGAAAATCGTCGCCAGCAACCGGTTTCTGTTGGTGCGACCGACGACGGTCGATTCGACGCTCCTCCTCGGACTGCTGAACGCCAGTCTCTCGAAAATCGTCATCGAAAGCCACGGCAGGGTTACCGGCGGCGGCGCGATAAACCTCTCAAGTTCCGACCTTCGCACACTTCGCGTCGTTGACCCGGACAGCTTGACCGACGAGCAAAAGGAGACCGTTCGGAACGGATTCGAAACGCTGGCAGGTGGCGACGAACGTGGACGCGACGACATCGATAACGTCGTCGCGTCCGCCCTCGATTTCGACCTCGACAACGGTGAAATACGCGAAATCGCACGAACGCTCAAATCGACGCGGCGGAAGAAAGGACAGGAAGTGGCCGCACTGATTCGGAACGTAGACGAGTTAGAGAGCGGTATCGAGGTGGCATTCGGCGACACTCGGGGACGGAACGAGTAGGTCGCATCAAAATTCGAGGGCGTCGATTTATGCGCCATCGCGCTGTCGTACTCCTATGAACAGGGAACGTGGGTTTTTGCTGTTCCTCATCGCCGTGTTCGGCCTCCTCGCCGGACTCCTCATCAAGCCGTTTCTCCAGTTCGTACTGGCCGCAATTCTCCTGAGCTACGTTCTCTATCCGCTCCAAAAACGGCTCGCGCCACGAATCGGCCCGCGGATTTCGGCGCTGTTGCTTCTCGTCACGACCACGCTCGTGATACTCGTCCCCATCGCGACGTTCTTCGCTATCGCCGCCCAGCAAGCGGCAACGATTCTTCAGGCAATCCTCCGCGGCGACCCGCAGGTCTTCGAACTGCTCGACCTCTTCGAACGGTACACCGGTATCACCATCGAAGGGCGAAACATTCGGGAGTTCATTCCGGAGGATAGCACGTCCCAAATCGTGGACAACGCGATGAGTATCTTCGGCGGGATTTCGGACGCCCTCATCGGAATCACGATTCTGGCGTTTCTCCTGTACTACCTCCTCGTAGACGGTGAAACCTTGCTCCGCTGGATTCGCCGAAGCACGCCGCTTCCGGCGTCGGTACAGGACGAACTGTACGGCGAGATGAATCAGGTCATGTGGGGCGTGCTGGTCGGCAACGTCCTCGTGGCGGTCGTGCAAGGCGTGCTGACGGGTATCGGCCTCGCCATCGCGGGGGTTCCGGGCGTCGTGTTTTGGACGGTCGTCACGACGCTTCTCTCGCTCCTTCCGATTATCGGCGCGTCCGTCGTCTGGCTTCCGGCGTCGGGGTATCTGTTCGTCGTGAACCGCCCGATACCCGCCCTGTTTCTGTTCGTCTACGGAACGCTCGTCATCAGTCTCTCCGACAACTATCTGCGCCCCGTGGTCAGCGGCCGCGAGGCGCGACTGAATCCCGGCCTACTCGTCGTCGGCATCTTCGGCGGCGTCTACGCGTTCGGCTTCATGGGCCTCTTTTTCGGCCCAATCGTTCTCGGCGTATTTCGCTCCCTCGTCACGGTGTTCGCCCGCGAATACGCCCCTCGGGTGTGAGTCCCGCTTCTACGGCGAGTTATCCCTGTTCCCCCACCGAATTGTTCAAGAGGGTGTTACCCTGCGACGACTCCGAGACGATGATGTCCCGTCGGTTGTTCGCTCCGGTGTTGCCGACGACGCGATTGTTGTTGCTCGAAATGAGCAGGATTCCCGTGTCGCTGCTGTTCGAAACGCGGTTGCGGAGGACGGCGTTTTCGTCGCTCGCCCGGAGGCGAACGCCTACGGAGTTCCCCAGTGCGGTGTTCGATTCGACCGTGTTGTTTCGCGCGTTGTCCGCGAGATAAATTCCGTAAAATCGGTTCGTCACTCGATTGTTGCGAATGCGGTTGTCGGCGGCGGCCGAAAGCCACAGTCCCGCGATTTCGTTTTCGCTCGCCACGCTTCCGCGAACCGTGTTCTCGCTCGCACCGAGCAGGGCAACTCCGAACTCGTTGCCGCGGGCGACCGTATCGACGATGCTGTTCCCCTGCGCTTCGACGAGTTGCACGCCGACCAGCGCGTTCTCGTTCGCCGTCGTGTTCCGGAGCGTGTTGTTCTCGCTCGCACCGACGAGGAAGACGCCAGCCACTGCGTTTTCTCGGGCGGTGTTGTTCAGGACGGTTCCGCCGCGAAGCGAAACCAGTGAGAGGCCGACGCGGTTTCGGGCCGTCGTGGTATCCCGGACGGTCGCGTTCTGTATTCCCGTGAATCGAATCCCGTCGTCCCAGTCGGTCGCGGTCGCGTTCCGAACGGTCACGTTTTCGCCGCTCGTGACGAGGACACCAGCGGAACCGAACGCGCCGACGCCGTCAATGTCGTTTCCTCGCCCGTCGAACACCACGTCGTTCGCCGTGATGCGGATACAGGTGTCCACCGTCGCGTTCGTCACGTCGCTCGTCAGGGCGTAGCGACCCGGATTCGAAATCGTCGTGCAGGAATCGATTGCGGTGACCGAGTCACCAGTTTGCGCTCCGTGCTCGCGCACGGAGTCGGCGTGCTGCGGGACAGCGGCCTGTTGGCCCGTTGTCCCGCCGATACCCGGAACCAGTGTGAACGCCAGCACGACCGAAAGGACGACCCAAACTGTTCGCATGCTTCGGTTCTCGTGACCCTCGCAGTTCGTTATTCGCCCCAATCGTGTCGGTATTCTCGATTGTCGGGGGATACGTTTGCGTTTCCGCGGTTGTCGCCCCCAAGTAGTCGCCGTCTGCTTACGATTGCAGTCGCCCGAGAAGCGGAATTTCCTCGATTTTCTCCTTGGGAATCGACTCCCAGTCGATTCCCGACGGACGCGGAAACGGCGTTTCCGTGCGGATTTCTCGGTCAGGTGTGACGAGTACGTCCATCGGCACGTCGTGGGGTTCGAGTCGAATCTCGTCTTCGACCACCTGCATCTCGTGAACCGTCGAGGCAATCGTCGTTTGCTCGTCCACCAATCCCATCTCGTGTAAAACCGCGTATTCGAGGTCGCTGTACCCTTCTCCCTTCCCGACTCGCGCGCCGTCGTCCGTCACTGCGACGCTTCCCGAAACGACGAAATCGATTGACGGCATCTCCTCCGGGGCGACTGGTTCGGCGTAGTCGTCCATCTTCGAAACCGTGGCGGCAGAATCGGTGTCCTCGATTTCCGCCGGGTCGAGTTTCATGAACGGTTTTTCGTCCCGCAGTCGCGGCTGAGCCATGTAGACGACTTTTCCTTCGCGGAGCGCGCGCCGCCGGACGGGGAGTTGTGGCGAATCCGGATTTGCTTTTATCACGCTCGCCTCCCTCCACTCCGGCAGTTCAGCGAGTCGCTCCGCTGCCTCCTTCGCACCTGCGAAGTTCGGAATTCGACCGTGTGGCGGAAACGGAAATCGCGCGACACCCTCGTCTTCCAACTGCGTCCAGATTCGTTCGCGGAGGTCGTCTTTGGTCATACCGGGACTGATTCGTCTCCGTATAAAAAGCGATGGTGTGTAAGTTCTCCGCCAGGGGTAACGTAGTTGCCACAACGGCTTTGCCGGTGACCCCCGTCACTCGTTCGATGGCAAAATACGTTTCACTGGTGAAAATCCGCGGTTCCGTACAGAACGCCCAGAAATTGGCCTCGTCGCTTGGAAACCTCGCCAGCGAAGTCGAGGAGTACGAGGCAGAAATCGACGCGAGTTACGCGATTCTCGGCGAGTACGACTTCATGGTCGTCTTCGACGCGCCGGACAGAAACGCCGCGTTCCGGGCGTCGATAGCCATCGAGAATCAGGGCCTCGACACGCAAACGATGGAAATCGTGCCCGTGGAGGAGTTCGCAGGCCTCGTGGAGGACTAGGTAACCCGTCGTCTAAAATTTCTCCTACACAAGCGCGGATTTTTGTCGAACCTGACAGAGCAAAACGGTTGGTACGAATCCACTGTTCGGCACCGAATCCGCAGGAAAGCAGTGCTTTCCAGTTCACAGGCGGTCGATAACAAAGCCGACACACTCCGTTTCGATGGGTCGTGTTCAGGTTCCGAAGATTGGTCGCGCACACGATTACCGTCGTCCTCGTCGTTAGCCTGTTAGTCGTGGCGATGATGGGTGTCTGGCCGCCAGCCTACACGGTCATTAGCGGGAGCATGGCCCCGAACATCGAACAGACGGACGTCGTCGTCGTCATGGAAGAACATCGGGTGACGCCGCCCGGGAGTCGCTCCGGCGTCGTTTCCGCTCGTGCTGGCAGGAACCAAAGTTACCGCTCGCTCGGCGATTCGGGCGACGTGCTCGTCTTCCAACCGAACGGCGACGATTCCGCGATACCGATTCTTCATCGCGCCCGATTTTGGGTCGAAAGGGGCGAAAACTGGTACGGGAAGGCGAATCCGGCATATCTCGCGCAGGCGGACAACTGCGCCGAACTGAGAAACTGCCCGGCACCACATTCCGGATTCATCACGAAAGGCGACGCTAACGGCTACTACGACCAAGCGGTCACGATTTCGAAACCGGTGCGTCCCCAATGGATTGTCGGCGTCGCCGTCACCCGAATTCCCGGACTCGGAAAAATCAAACAGATAGTACCGGGCTTTGTCGCGCCGGGATTCCTTTCTCCGGAATCTCCAGAAGCCTTGGAACACCCAACGCTCGCCACTCAGTCCCGGAGTAAGGCAACGCTCAGCAGTTTGCCGCCGCCGCAAACCGTCGCTTCGCGGGTCAGCGCGTACAACACGCCAGCGCGGTCGGTTTCGACTTCCTGCAACACCTCGTACGTCGCCGGGTCGTAGAGGGTTCCGATTCGTTCCCCGGCGGCCACTTCGTCGCCAAGTTCGTGATTCGATTCGACCACGAACAGGCCCGAATCGGTGGCATCCACCCGACCGAGGTGGTTTCGCGCGAGTTCCCAATCACCGTTTTCGACGGGCGACCGCTGGAACATACCGAGTTCTCGGCAGACGTTCAGCAGGCCGGTCAGACCGGTTTCGACCGCATCCTCCACGATTTCCTTGTTGTGCGCGAGTTCCGGCGTAATCGAGGGGATTCCTTCGCGGGTGGCCGCGACGCGGAACTTTCCGCCGAAATCGCGCTCGCTCCACTCTACGTCGGCGTCGTCGCCCGCCTGCTCCGACAGGAGGAGGTCGGTACCGAACGCTTCCGCCAGCGCACGCGATTCCGCGTCGTCCTCCATGAACACGACGTGAGGCATCATGTTCGGACTGCCCGTGTGGAGGTCTACGATGGCGTCCGCTCCCGTCGCGTACTCCCAGAGGGTTGCTGCCATGCGCTCGTGGAGAGTGCCTTCCTCGTCACCCGGCCAGACCCGGTTCATGTTCGGATTGATGCTGTCTAACTGCTCGGGCGTGGTGTAGGACACGCGGTCGAACGTGAGGGGGTCTGCGACCGGGACTGCGACGATTTTTCCGGCGAGTTCGTCGGGGTCGATTGCTTCGTGGAAGCGCCGAAGCACCTCACTCCCGTTGATTTCCCGGCCGTGCTGTGCCGCCTGCACGTACAGGGTCGGGCCGTCGTCCGCGCCATCGTAGGTGTGAACCGTCGTTTCGAGTTCGACGCCGGAAGGGAGTCGAGCGAGCGGTACGCGTTCCGCGCTGTGTCCTGCCATCGCGTAAACTACTGCGGTGGAGGCAGTATGAACGTACCGAACTTCGAAAGTGATTCACACGCAAGGTGTTCGGGGTAACGAACGAATCGATAGATTTAGTATAAAAATCCGAGCCATCTGGTGAAAGTGAACAGGGGGGAGAAAACCGTCCCGAATTCGCGGCGGGACGCTACCTTTTACTCCCGTCGCCGTATCGGATTCGATAGATGTACTCGCGGGAGCATTTCCTCATCGGCGTAGTTGTGTCGGGCCCTCTCCTCGTACCCCTTTCGGAGCGGTTCGGAACCACGCTTCTCGCCGGACTATTCGTCTACGGCGTCCTTCTTTCCGTTTTCATCGATTTAGACCACTTCGTCCTCACCCGGATTCGAACCGGGAGTTGGCGACATCTCGCGGCCTGCCTGAAAAACCCGGTCGCCGCCTTCGGTGACCAAGACTGGGTGTTCGAGGACGTGGATAGCACGGATTTAGAGCACGAACGTATCTTGTCGCACGTTCTCCTCGGGGGTGTTCTGGTGGCACTCTTGGTCTTCGTTTCGCCAGCAGTCGCGGTGTTTTCGGCTGTCGTCCTCTACTTTCACATTCTTGCTGACTTGCTTCGGGATACTGGTGTGTTGTAGAAATTTGATGGAAATCGGATTTTTGGAGATTTACGAGCACCATGTGGCGCACACTTGATGCGAGTCGGAGGGCGTGGTCAGTTGCGGTTCCTCGGTGGATGAAGGGCGAGCGAAGCGAGGGATGGAGAAAATCGAAGATTTTCACGGGTGAGCAAACGCGAAGCGTTTGCGAGCCACGGAAAACCGGCGGTTTTCCGGTGCCTCGGAAGAGCAAAGCTCTTCCGGTGGCTTCGTTTGGAGTTGTGATTTGCTTCTTCCCATTTGACTAGATTGTGTTTCAGCAAATCACGACACCACTGAAAACCGCCACCACCTCCGCACCGCAACCGGCCACACGCCTCCCCAACCGATTTCCTCACTCGCTGACACTCAGTCGGTCATCCCTCGCACGCTGTCAGTGCAAGCCTCCGGGCGAGATGCCCTTCGGCTCGCACCAGCGCGCGCCGAATTGTTTCTGTCCCACTCGTCATGCATGACTACATTCTCCCCAGTTGAACAATCTCGTTTCTCCATTCTCCGTATCTCGTTGGCAACAAAATATTTCGCTTATCCCCCCGTTGATTCCACTGGAATGACGGAAATCTACCAGCGGTTGGAGTCGGAGCTGAAAGAAAAGGGCGAAATCATGGTGAAGACGGCTGGTGGTGAGGAACTCGAACTCCACACCCACAACGTTGAGTTCGAGGAAGACCCGTACATCAAAATCGAGGCCGACGACGAGGTTCACTGGGTGGACGCGAGCCACATCGCCCACTACTGGATTCACGAGGAAATTTAAGCCGAATCTCGACCCGATTCGCTCGAATCGAAACGAAAACCGATTCGAACTCCGTTTTCAGTTCGAACTCGGTTTCGGTGCGTGACCACGGCGGAATTTTTTGAGCGTTCGATAGACCGGGAACAGCGCGTCCTCCAGTCGTCCCGAAACGCCAGTCGGGTGCGAACAGACGATGACCGGAACGCCCGCGAGTTTAGCGTAGGAGACGACGCGGTCGGGCGTACTGCCGAACACCCGACGTTTCAGCAGGCGGGTTCGGGACGCGCCGATGACCAACACGCTGTCGTGTTCGTCGGCGGCGTCGACCAACCCCTCGGCGACTGTGTCGGCCTGCCTATCGTGTGTCTCCACGGCCGGAACGTCCCCGAGTTCCGACAGCGTCCCGTCAAGGTCTTCCGCCGTCCCACCCTCACCTCCCGGGGTCACGTTGGTGACGTGAACCTCGGAACCGCTTCGTCCGAGTTCGTTCACGAGCGAGAGCGCGGATTGGTGGTGTGGCCCACCGCCGGTTCCGACCGTGACGCTGTCGAGGGTCGGCGCTTCTTCGCCGAATCCGTCCACGAACAGCACGTCGCAGGGCGAGTCGTACTCCACGGCCTCCGCGATGTCCTCGTGTTCTTTCGGATACCCCATTAGGATGAGGTCGGCCTCGTCCTCACGAGTAGTGTTCAGAATGTCGAAGGAAACGCTCCGACAGATGTGTCCTTCGACGGTGTAGTCCACGTCGAGGTTCGCCTCGCCGAGGGTGTCGAGCAGGCGGTCGTCCTCGAACGTCCGCGAGGAAAAGAGGTAGCCGCCGCCGTTTTCCGCGTAAATCGATGCAAATTCGGAGTAAGAGGCCGCAGTTACGCCCCCAATCGCCGCCGTGATGACGAACGAGATAACTGCGTTACTACCGACTTGGGCGATTGCAGTTCCCGAGAGCGAGAAGATACCCGCGGCAATCATCGTCCCTAATCCCAGTGCGAAAGCAACACGGAACCCCAACGTGCGGGTATGCTCTGCCATATCCGGAATCGTACCGTTCCGAGGTGGAGAAGGGTTGGAGCTGAATGTGCAAGCAACCGTACCCAATACTGTTACCCGACCATACCCGGCACTGTTACCCGATGAACAGCAAAACCGAGCTATCGCCGTTCTCTGGGTCGAATTGCTGAAAAGTGACTCTGGCTCCTTCCAAAGAGAAATATCCTTACGCTGTGGGTGAAAACACCTCGACAAGAATGATACGGAGGGTAACGCATGCGCGTCATCATCGTCGGTGCCGGTGAGGTCGGTTCGTCCATCGCTCAAAGTCTCGCCGACTCCCACGAAGTGATCGTGATAGACCGAGACGGAGAGCGTGTGGACTCGCTCACGTACTCCATCGACGTCCTCGCAATCGAGGGCGACGGGACTTCGCTCGCCACGCTCCAAGAGGCGGGCATCGAAGAAGCGGACATGGTCATCGCCAGCACTGACGACGACGAGACGAACCTCGTCATCTGCGGGACGGCGAAAACCATAGACGACCCGTTCACCATCGCACGGGCAAAGAAGGTGGATTACCTCGATACGTGGGAACACGCAGAACAGGGCGCGTTCGGCGTCGATTTCATGGTCTGTACGAATCTTCTCACCGCGATGGACATCGTCCGCGTCATCGGCCTGCCTGCGGCGCGCGACGTAGACCCCTTCGCAGGTGGCGAAGTGCAGATGGCCGAGTTCGAAGTTCGGGCCGAGAGTCCAGTGGCAAATCAGACAGTGCGGGAAGCAGACCGCTTCGAATCGCTCACCTTCGCCGCGATTATCCGAAACGGCGACGTGGACATTCCGGGCGGAGAAACCGTGATTCAGGCCGACGACAAGGTCGTCGTCATCGGCAGTCCGGAAAGCGTCCAGCAGTTCGCGCTCGAAGTCGCGCCCGATGAAACGCCGGACGCAGACAAGGAACTGGTCGTCATCGGCGGGAGCGAAATCGGCTTTCACACTGCTCGACTGCTCGAACAGCGAGATTTGCGCCCACGACTCATCGAACAAGACGAAGAGCGCGCGCGGGAATTGGCCGAAGACCTCCCGAAAACCATGGTCATGGCGAGCGACGCGACCGATGCGGAGTTCCTCGCCCGCGAACACGTGGACGAGGCGGACGTGGTCGTCGCCGCCTTGGAAAACGACGAGAAAAATCTCCTCGTCTCGGTGCTGGCAAAGCAACTCGGTGCCGAACGCTCGATTGCAATCGTCGAGGACGCCGAATACGTCTCGTTGTTCGAGGCGGTCGGCATCGACGTGGCAATCAACCCCCGCGAGGTAACCGCCGAAGAAATCACGCGCTTCACCCGCGAAGACGGTGCCGAAAACATCGCACTCATCGAGAACGACCGCGCGGAGGTGTTGGAAATCGAAATCGACGCCGACAGCGTCCTCACCGGCCGCCCTATTCACGAGGCGGTCGCAGACCTTCCCTCGGGCGTCGTTATCGGCGCGATTACGCGGAACGGGAAGTTCGTCGTTCCCCGCGGTGATACGGTCGTGCAGGAAAACGACCACATCGTGCTGTTCGTCGATACGAACGTCCTGAACGAAGTAAACGACGTGATATGAATCTCCGCGTCAACTGGCGGGCCAGCGTGAGCCTCGTCGGCACCGTCGTCAAATGGCTCTCGGTACCGCTTCTGTTTCCGCTCATCATCGCGGCCTACTACGGCGAGTTGGATGCGATTCGAACCTTCGTGACGACCATCGTCATTGCACTGGTGGTCGGCAGTTCGCTCGAACGTCTCGAACCAGACCCCGACCTCGGTGCACGCGAGGGTTTCCTGATGGTCGCGCTGACGTGGTTCGCAGTGTCCATCGTCGGTGGCCTTCCCTACGTCATCGCTGGGAACCAAATCACCCTTCTCGGGCAGTTCCCGTTCATCAACGTCGTCTCCAGCCCCTCGACGCTCGCAGATCCAGTCAACGCGCTGTTCGAGAGCATGAGCGGCTTTTCGACCAGCGGAGCGACCGTTATGGGCGACATCTCCTTCGAAACACACTCACGCGCACTGCTGATGTGGCGGCAGTTGACCCAGTGGCTCGGCGGGATGGGAATCGTCGTTCTCGCCGTCGCCATCCTCCCGGAGTTGTCGGTCGGTGGCGCGCAGTTGATGGAGGCGGAAGCGCCCGGCCCGGGCATCCAGAAGCTCACGCCGAAAATCGCGGAAACCGCGCGCGCGCTCTGGAAAGCGTATCTCGGTATCACGGCGCTGGAAATCGTCCTGCTGTACGGACTCCATCTTCTCGGCCCACTCGTCGGACAACCCCTCGCGCCCAACATGACGCTTTACAACGCCGTCGCGCACGGCTTTACGACGATGTCTACCGGCGGCTTCTCGCCGGAGGCGAGAAGCATCGAGGCGTTCTCCGCAGTGGTGCAGTGGCTCATCATCCCCTTCATGGTCGCGGCGGGGACGAACTTCGCGCTGTTCTGGCACGTTTTGAGCGGCGACCCGCGAAAATTGATTCGTGACGCAGAGTTCAGATTTTACGTCGGCGTGATGGCCGTCCTCTCCGCGATTTTGACCGCCCTGCTCTTCACGCATCAGGAATTGGTGTTCGTCCCCGGCGGTGCGCCCGTCGCAGGTAACTTCGAATCGTCGCTTCGACACGCCGCCTTCCAAATCGCTTCCATCGTCACGACGACGGGATACGCGAGCATGGACTTCAACACGTGGAATAGTTCCGCGCAGTACCTCCTGTTCGCGGCGATGCTCATCGGCGGGAGCGCCGGTTCGACCGGCGGCGCAATCAAAATCGTTCGCTGGTACGTGATTCTGAAATCTCTTCGCCGGGAACTGTTTACGACGGTTCATCCCGAAGCGGTTCGACCGCTCCGTCTCGGCGGACGCGCGCTGGACGAACGCGCAGTCCGCGGCATTTACGTCTTCACTCTGCTCTACATGGTCATCTTCTTCGTCAGTGCACTCCTCTTGTTTCTCAACGCGGAGCGCGCTGGCGGGCCGAATCTGAACACGTTGGAGGCGCTGTCCGCGGTTGCCGCCACGCTCGGCAACGTCGGTCCCGGCTTCCAACTGCTCGGCCCGATGAACAGCTATCTGCCGTTTTCGGACACCTCGAAACTGTTCATGGTCGCGCTGATGTGGATTGGCCGACTCGAAATCCTGCCGGTGTTGGTTCTGCTGACGCCCGCCTACTGGCGGTCGTGAGCCGGTTTCGACTCGGTCGAAATCTGTGATCATTCGACCGAGACAGTTTCGAGCAACGACACACAAAAGTCAATACGAGAGAAAGTACACCATCTGATAATGTCGTCTCGACCGTTTTTCACGTTTTCCCCGGATGAACTCGATACAGCGCAGATACTCAATGAAGCACTCCCGCTTGCAAAACTCATCGGAGCGGTTGGCGTGGCTGCCCTTATACCAATGCTTTTGCAATTCTTTCTGATTGAGGTATTCGGACTAGTTCCGGTGTTCGGACTCCTGTTCACGCTTGCGACACAGTTCATCCTCGCGGTCGGAACTGGAATCGTTCTCATCTACGTCATCGTTCGCGCAAACCAACTCGCCGACGAGTAATTGAGTCGGTCAAAAATGGCGTCCGTGGATCTCGACGGAGAAAGTGGTTCGACAGAAAACCGTTCGGTTGCTTAGCCGAACAGTCGCTCTCGGAGCGACCGCGAGTGTGCTTTCTCGGCGAGGAGAACGGAACAGTCCACGTCGTTGACCACGTCGAGCGCGAGCGACCCGCGGACGAGGCGCGAGAGCAGTCCTTCCTCGGTTGCGCCGATGATGAGCATCGAACAGTCCTGCGCGGCCCGTTCGATTGCTGCTTCCACATCGCCGGATTCGACGATGAGGTTCGCGTCGGCCAATTCGTGTTCGTCGGCCCAGTCGGCGAGGAACTGCTCGCCGTCTTCTTCGCCGTCGTCGGCGACGTAGAGAAGCGACACTTCGGAGTCGTACTCCGACCGGAGCATTCGCGCGATTGCGGCGCTGAGGGCGGAGTCCGGCCCACCGGCGGTCGGAACGAGCACCCTGCTGGGGTCGAATCCGCGGTCGCGGTAGACAACCACGTCGCAGGGCAGGTCGTTCGTCAGTTCGTCCATGGCGCTTTCTGCACGTCCGGGCGACCCGTGACTGTCTTTGCCCCAACCCATGACCACGAGGTCTGCATCGTGGCTTCGGGCGGCGTCGAAGATTTCTTCGAACGAGCGGTGTGAGAGGATGGTGTGAGTTTCGACCGGAACGCCGAACGTTTCGGCGTCCTCGCGGGCGCTTTCGAGCAGTTCCTTGGACTCTGAATCGAGTTTCTCGACGTGTTCGGCACCGCTCGCAAGCGGCGTCTGGTCTGGCACTTGCACGATGTGGGTTGCAACGACGGTGCCGCCGCGTTGGCTCGCAACCGCGCTGGCGAGCGAAATCAGGTCTTTTTCGTTTTTCGGATTCGCCAGCGGAACCATCACGCGGTAGTCGCCGCCGTCCGGTTTGACCGACGATGCCGCGGACACTGCGGGTTCCGGCATCTGTTCGGAACGGCTAAGGATGTACTTGCTAAGGATGCCCTGTTTGTCGGTTTTCTCTCTGGCGTAGAAGAAGTACCAGAGCATTCCGACCGGAATCGACGCGAGTGCGAGGATGACGACATCCCTGTCGTTGAACCCGATGAGCGCGAACGAGAGGATGGCGCCCAGAATCGGCGTTATCGGATAGAGGGGCACCCGGAAAGAGGGTTCGTACTCGTCCACGTCTGCCTCGCGCATCACGATGAGGGCGATGTTGAGCAGGCCGTAAACGATGAGATGCAGGATGCTCCCGATGTTTGCGAGCAGCGTCACGTTCCCGATGAGGATGAGCGCGAGGATGATGCCACCCGTCACCGCGATGGAACGGTACGGCGTTCCGAAGTTTTCGTGAATCTCGTTCAGCCACGGGGTGACGAGTTTGTCACGACCCATGGCGAAGTTGATGCGCGAGGACGCCAGAATCGAGGCGTTCGCGCTGGACGCCGTCGCCAACAGGCCACCGAACGTGATGAGTCCGGCACCGAGGGCGGCAAGCCCGACGGTGCCGAAGGCGATTTCGGCTACGTCGATAACCGGGGTTCCGGTCACGTCCGGAACGAGTTCCGTCCAGTTGACGATGCTCATCAGCACCACCATCACGATGGCGTAGATGATAGTCACGATGACGACGCTTCCCACGACGGCGAGCGGGAGGTTTCGTCCCGGATTTTTGATTTCTTCGCCGACAGTCGTAATCTGGACGAAGCCGAGATACGAGACGAAGATGAGCGCAGTCGCGGGCATGATTTGGTCAGTTCCTCGCGGGGCGAACGGTTGGAGCGTCGAAAGATCGCCCTGCGTGATGCCGAGTATCGAGAACACGGTGAGGATACCGACGAGCGTGATGACGATGATGTTCTGGAGTCGTCCCGTCTCCTTCGCACCGACGTAGTTGACGAGGACGAACAGCGCGCCAGCGATAAGTGCACCCACTTGGTCGGGAGTGAGAATCCACAGTGATGGCACTGCGATGAGCGTTTTCACGTAATCCCCGAAACCGAGCATGTAGAACGCCGAGGCGAAGGCGAGTCCTATCCAGTTGCCGAGTCCGGCGATGGAACCGAACAGCGGGCCGAGCGCGTGATTGATGTAGTAGTATGCACCACCGGCTTTCGGCATTGCCGTCCCGAGTTCGCTGGCCGAGAGCGCGGTAAACAGCGAAATGACGCCGCCGATGACGAACGACAGGGCGACTGCAGGCCCGGCCATCTGCGCGGCCTCGCCGGGGAGGACGAAAATCCCCGCACCAATCATCGTCCCGATACCGATTGTCAGGGCGGCCAGCGGGCCGAGGTCTTTGGCGAGTTCCTCGTCCGCCATCAGTCGTCCTCTCCGTCCGGAAGAATAACGACTGGCCGATTCGTCTTCGTGGCGAGCGAGAGTGCCACGTCCCCGGTGAGGAGTTTCATCCAGCGACTACCGCCGCGAGGCGTGAATGCAATTGCCGTAGCCTCGACCTCGTCGGCAGTTTCGAAAATAGCGTCCGCCACGTTAGTGCTGTATGCGATTTTCGTCTCGACCGGAACGCCGAGCGCATCACAGCGTTCCGTAACGATTTCGAAAATCTCGTCCGCCTGTTCTTCGCGCTGTTCGACGGACGCCTTGTCCGGTGCACCGCCCGCTTTTTCGACGACGTGGAGGGCGATAACCCGACCGCCTGCCGACTCGACTCGCTCCAGTGCGGCATCGCAGGTAGATTCGGCGTCTTTCTCGCTGGCGACTGGGATAACGACGCGCTCTAACAGGCTCATGTGACGTACCACCCAGTGTCGATTATCTGTCCTGTATGCCGCTGAATCGCATCCGTCCATCGTTCTCTGTCAAGGGAATCTCTAATGGCGTGTCTGTGCGTCATGTGGCGCAGTAGTTGCGTCCGATATTCATAACAGCTACGAAAATCGTGGCGGTTCGTTACACCTCGACCGCCCAAACCGTCGTTGATTTTGGACATTCGTACACCGTTTGGAGTGATTGTTCCACGAACTGTGCAATTCTGTTCACGTCGGCCTTCGCGCTGATGCGGACGTTCGTTCCCTCCGCCTCTTCCGGACTTTCCAACTGCTCGATTTTGAACGCCGGGAACTCGCGCAGGAGGTTTTTGAGACGGTCGAGTTCCTCGTCGGTGCAATCGAGATTGAGCGTTTGGTCGCCGAACTGTATCCACGGCGGGGCCTCCTCGACTTCGGCGTCGTCTTCACTGTCCCGTTCATCTTCACCTTCCCACTCATCGTCACTTTCCGGTTCGCCTTCCATTTCGGCGGGTTCGAAATCGTATTCGGCCAACAGCGTGCAGAACGGACTGCCGCGCTCTCGGTGGGCGGTGATGGCATCCATAACGAGCTTTCGGCGTTCTTTCGGCGTGTCGGCGCTGAATCTGCTCATATCGGGAGTTCGTGACCCGACACCAAAAACCCGAACGCTCGGACGGTTTCTTTAAGCCTTTATGCGATGGCGATGGAGGTGTGAGCATGAATCCGAATATCCTGATTCTGGGTGCGCCCGGTGCCGGGAAAGGAACTCAGAGCGTGCGACTCGCCGACGAGTTCGGTGTCGAACACGTCACAACGGGCGACGCGCTCCGCGAGAACAAACACATGGAGACGGAACACGGAACTCCCGCGAGTTTCATGGACGCCGGGGAACTCGTCCCTGACCCAGTGGTCAACGAAATCGTCAACGCCGCACTCTCGGAGGCCGACGGCTACGTCCTCGACGGCTACCCACGAAACATCTCGCAGGCAAAGTATCTGGACGACATCACAGACCTCGACGTCGTCCTGTACTTGGACGTAAACGAGGAGGAACTCGTCCACCGACTGACGGGCCGCCGACTTGACCCCGAAACGGGCGACGTCTACCACGTGGAGTACAACCCACCGGAAGACGAGGAAGTCGAAGCACGACTCATCCAGCGTGACGACGACGACGAGGAGACGGTTCGAGAACGACTGCGCGTCTACCGCGAAAACACCGAATCCGTCATCGACCACTACGAAGAGACGGGCGAACTCGTCCGCATCGACGGTGAGCAGACGCCTGACGAAGTGTGGGACGAGATTAAGGAGACGGTCGAACGCGAAGCCTGACGAAGCAAAAGCGGTTTGCTATTCGAACGACAGTTCTTTTTCGCGCGGCACAGGTGATTCCGTTTCGATGAGTCTATCCAGTCGTTGTTCGAACTCGGCCTCGCCGATGTCGCCGTTGGCGTAGCGCTTCCGCAGTGTTTCGAGTGCGTCCAACTCCTGTTCGTCTTCTATTTGCGCCGTCTCGTCGGCGGAGTCGCTCCACTGACCGACCACCCACGCCACGAATGCGAGAAAGACACCCAAGACGAGTGCTTCCGGTGCCAAGGCACCCGTAATCGCAACGAGGGGGACGAGAAAGACGAGGAAGACGCAGAACGTCGCCGTCCGCCAGAAGTCGTCTTCGGGAAGCAGTTGGTTCAACGTACCGCTCATGTCGTACAGTTAATGTGAATTCGACAAAAAGTTTTGGTTACCAACGATTCGGGATTGCGTGTGGATTTCGGTAACATCTGGATGGTGCAGTTGCGTTTGAATGGATTTCTGTGGACGAATCACGACAACATATACCCCCGCCGCGCTCCCGGCGGTGCCGCTCGCCATCGAGATTTCGGAGAAATCTCGTTCGCCACCCCTCCTAACCGATTCGCTCACTCGCTGGCGCTCGTTCGCCCATCCCTCGCGCGGGCGACCTGACGGCCGCCTTCGCGCGCCATATGGATTTCTCGGATTCCGAAACCGACACAAACCCTCGTGGCGCGTGCGTCGGCAGGCCTGAGGAGTTCACTTCCGAAGGCCTGCCAGTTTTCGCGCGAGGGATGAGCGAAGCGAGTCGGTTGGGGAGGTGTGTGGGTGGGTGCGGGTGGGTGCGGGTGGGTGCGGGGCGTGCGGTTTCATTGAAGTCGTGATTTCCTCACGATTCATTTTCTCTCACAATCAGTTATGTACCTGGTCTGCTGTTCCTCGCCGCCAAAATCACAACTTCCAGTCTCCTCGTGTCGATGGCGAAGGTTGATTAATGGCGAACGTCAAATTCGACGTAATGGCACGGACAGCGCAGAAAGTGGAATCGCTTATCGCCGAGGATTCGGCGATGGCCGACGCTCTCTCGGTCGTCTACGAACGAACCGACGAAGGGTCGGACGAGGTCGAGTGGGGTGACGTAAGCGACGACATCACGAGCGGACAGTGGGGTCGCATGATAGAGAAGGGTATCCTTGTGGACGGGATTCACGGATTCGAACTCGCCAACCCCGATGCAGTCGAGAGCGCGCTCGACGATTCGACGGGTACCACTGCCGCGACCTCGTCCGCCGACGTGGACGACGTGGATGGCACGACGTGGTCGAAATGGGACAAACTCGCGGCAGTGGCCAGCATCGGCCTGTTCGCAGGGTACTCCATCAAATCGGTTCGCAGTGTCGTCGGCGGGGCCGTGGACGTATTCATCGGCCCGATAGAATCGGCGGTTCCGTTTTACGTCGTCATCATGATTCTCGCGATGCTGACGGGACTGTACTCCACGCTCTTGCAGGACAACCTGATGGATATGGACAAAATGGGTGCGTACCAACAGCGGATGAAGGACATCCAGAAGCGTCAGAAGGAAGCCCGCGAGAAGGGCGACGAGCAGGAGATGGAGCGCATCCGCGAAGAGCAGATGGACGCGATGGGCGACCAGATGGGCATGTTCAAAGAGCAGTTCCGTCCGATGGTCTGGACGATGTTCCTGACCATCCCAGTCTTCCTCTGGATGTACTGGCGAATCGGTACCGGTGCAGTCGTCCCGCAGGAAATCATCATTCCGATGGCTGGCGGCCCACTCGCATGGCAAGAGGGCATCCTCGGCCCGATGCAGGCGTGGATCATCTGGTATTTCCTCTGCTCGATGGCGTTCACGCAACTCATCCGCAAGGCGCTGAACATCCAGACGACGCCGACGTAAGTTCAAAACCTCTTTCTTGGTGCCCGTTCGAGAGGGAATATGTTACTGACAGTCTCCGGTCCACCGGGGAGTGGAAAGAGTACGACTGCCGAGGGACTCGCCGATATTTTCGGATTGGAACACGTGAGCGGCGGCGACATCTTCCGCGAACTCGCCGCGGAGCGCGATTTGACGCCGCTTGAGTTCAACAAACTCGCCGAGGAAGACGAGGAAATCGACCGCGATTTGGACAGGCGACTCCGCGAAATCGCCGTCGAACGGGACGACCTCGTCCTCGAATCCCGCCTCGCGGGATGGCTTGCCGGTGAGCACGCCGATTTCAGAATTTGGTTAGACGCTCCACTCGACGTTCGTGCGGCCCGAATCGCCGACCGCGAGGAAAAGACGGTGAAACAAGCCGCGACGGAAACCCGCGCCCGAGCAGGCAGTGAGGCCCAGCGGTACGAGGAGTACTACGGCATCGACATCACCGACCTCACCATCTACGACCTGAGCGTCAACACGGCGCGGTGGAATCCCGAGGACGTACTCGACATGCTGACGACGGCCGTCGAGGATTACGACCCGGAAGCCGACGAGGGCAAGTATCCGATTACCGGCGTCTCATACGATTTCTGATGACGCTTCGCGGCCCACCAGACGAGCGTTCGCCCGACGAACTGCTCGAATTTGGCGTCATCAACCTCGACAAATCGCCCGGCCCATCGGCCCACCAAGTCGCGGCGTGGGTTCGTGACCTCTGTGGAGTCGAGCAGGCGGCCCACGCGGGAACCCTCGACCCGAAAGTCACTGGCTGTCTGCCGACGCTGACCGGCACGGCCACCCGCCTCTCGCAGGTGTTTCTCGAAGGGTCGAAGGAGTACGTCTCCGTTTTGGAACTCCACGACGAACCGCCGGGGGACATCGAAGCAATCGTCTCCGAATTCGAAGCGCCGTTGTACCAGAAACCGCCGCGAAAGAGCGCGGTTTCGCGCCGCCTTCGCGTCCGCGAGATTTACGAATTGGACGTGCTCGAAGTCCGGGACAGACAGGCGCTTCTCCGGATTCGCTGTGAGAGCGGCACCTACATCAGAAAGCTCTGTCACGACCTCGGACTCGCGCTGGGAACCGGCGCGCACATGGGTCATCTCCGTCGAACCGGAACCGACCCCTTCGACGACACCGACCTCGTCACCTTACACGACCTCTCGGATGCTCTTGGGAGATGGCGCGAAGAGGACAACGACGACTGGCTGCGCGAAATCGTCCAGCCAGCGGAACGCGCACTGACACACCTTCCGAGGGTCACCATCGCACCGAACGCGGCCGAACAAGTGGCAAACGGTGCGCCGGTGTACGCTCCCGGCGTCATTGACGCGGAAGAGGCAGAGAAAAATCAGCTCGTCGCCTGCTTCACGCCGAACGGGTCGGCGGCCTGTCTCGGAAAGATGGTCGGCGATTCGGATGCGGAAACTGGCAAAGTCGTTTCGTTGGAACGCGTACTGGTCTGATTTCTGGATTCGACACGTTCACAGTTGATGTCTCTTCGCGGCACGAGTTCTCCTCTTCTCACAACCGCTCTTGCGGTATTGTTCCTCGTTCTGAATGAGAATACTCTGTCATTGAATGGCGTACTACACTGATAAACGCTGTCTCAATCCGCCAAAAGCGGCTTATCTATGTATATTATTTATGGTAGTATGAATCGTCGGACATTCCTCGCCGGACTTCCCGCCGTGGTGACGACGATTGTCGGTTGTTTTAGCGTCGGTGCCCTCACCGCGGCGACCACCGACCATCAAACCCCGTCGATTGCCAGAGGTAACCTCGGGAAGTACGACCCGGGAATGTCGCTTCGACCCGTGGAAATCGGGCGATTTGACGGCGACTCTCCACCTCACACAGTGAGTATTTGGAACGCGGGAATCCGATTTCGAACCGCCGTCATCGTGGTCACCGACCTCGAAACCGACGAAATGGTGCTCGACAGGACGTTCGAGTTTCCGACGGATTCGGTGGTGGACATCGCGTTCTACGAACCGTCCACATACGACCTGTCTATTCGAGTGTGGGACACGGGTGCGGAGGATTCGCTTTCGGTTCCGTCGCAACTGTTCGACTGTGACCAGTCTCAAACACAAATCGGCATGTTCGATTACGGAGCGATTCGGTCGAGTCTCTCGACGACACAGGCGTCGTGTCTCGATTCCACGACGGGGTCGGAGATGGACACTACGTAGAGACCCCCCTTCGAAATCCACGATGTCGAACTCGTGGCTCCACTCGTTTCGAATCGTGGCGAGTTGGCTTCGACACATTGCTGATACACGCGAGTTTTTACCACCTGCCGAACACCTCTCGGTATGAAACTCGGCACTGCAGAATCCGTCCCCGGCGAACTCGTCACCGGGTGGTTCGACGTAACCGACCTCCCGACTGGCACTCCCGAACGACTCCCCGTCCTCATCGCGGAAGGCAAAGAAGACGGCCCGACGCTCTGGATTACGGCGTCGATTCACGGTAACGAGGTCACCGCCCTCGCCACCGCACAGGACGTGATGCAGGAGAACCTCGAATCCGAAATTCGGGGTTCCGTAGTTTGTCTTCCGAACTTGAACCCCGCCGGTCTGCGCCAAACGTCCCGAACCTCCTACTACCACGGCGACGACCCGAATCGATATTTTCCCGACCCGGACGCAGACGGGTCGCGTCCGCCGCGCGTGCAAGAACTCATCGACGGGAGGATTTACGACGCCTTCGAAGACTCCGCAGACGCGCTCGTTGACCTCCACACCGCACAGGTCGGGTCGATTCCGTTCGTGATTCGGGACAGAGTGCTCTACGGAAGCGAGCGAACCGAGGCGGAAGCCAACGCACTCGCGGACGAACTCGAACGATTGGTGGATGCCTACGACTTCCCGTTCATCAACGAGTACGCCGCCGAGGAGTACGTCGAGCAGAACCTCCAGCGTTCGACCGCCGGGGCCGCGCTGAACAACGCCGGAATCCCCGCGTTCACGGTCGAACTCGGCGGCTTCGAAGTGGTCGAGGAGGATACCCGCGAGAAGGGTGTTATCGGCCTGCTGAACGTCATGCGCGAATTGGATATGCTCCCCGGCGACCCCGAACCGACCGGTCTCTCCGCGCCCGTCGATTTCCCGGTCAAGCGCGCGGTTCATCCACACACCGACACGGCAGGAATCGTCCGCCATCGCGTCGAGGCTGGCGACACCTTCGAGCAGGGTGACGTTATCGCGGACATCGTAACGCCACACGGCGAGGAAAAGGCGACGGTCGAGAGCGACCACGACGGCTACGTGGTCGGGCGCTATCACGGCGTTTCGGCCTACGAAAACGACCCGCTGGCCAGCCTCGCGGTGCGGGACGACGGCGACCTCGTCGTCCCGCGAGAACAGGAGTGAAACGAAGGGCTTAACTCACGCACTCGCCTTTTCCGAAATGCGCGGGACCGTGGGGTAGTGGTATCCTCTGCGGATGGGGTCCGTAGGACTCGAGTTCGACTCTCGGCGGTCCCATGATTTTACGACGAACGGACGTGAGGAGAAAAATCAGTCGAGCGCCGAGCGTCGCATTCGCGCTTGCGCGATGTCGGACGAGCGTAGCGAGTCCGAAGCTCGTCGTGGAGCGAAGCGGAACGACGGTGTTCGACTCTCGGCGGTTCCACTTTTTGCGGAGCAAAAATGGGAGTATGGATGGCGAGCGAAGCGAGTCTTCCGGTAGTCCCACTTTTACGAAGTAAAATGGATGACGGAAGACGACCGACGCTGGTCAGCGTCGGTCGTCTTCCGGTAGTCCCATGATTTTGCGACGGGTTTGCGAACGTAGTGAGTGAACTCTCGTGACGAGCGTGCGAAGTCACGGTGAACGGACATGAAGAGAAAAATCAGTCGAACACCGAACGTGGCAAACCCAATGAGAACCACGCATCTGTGGATAAAATCGCGCCACGATGTACGACTCTGTTGAAAACAATTAATAAATAATTCGTTAACCTTCATGTTTTGTGTGGGCAGATATTCAAAAGTTATAATTTAAAACAAAGGTTGAAGTAATGGTGCTCTTTTTTAGTATTTATGTCTGGAAATAAAACTGCGAAGACGGCCGAAAACGCCGGTCGGCGCGACGCTCTCCATCAGAATCTCTACGACGACCTCGCGTTCAACGAACTGGAATCCTCCTCGACGTTCACGCCGGAAATGGCGAAGGAGTTCTTCCCGGTTCACCGCGAAGATTCCATCGACACGATGGACGGTCCGGTCATCATCGAATGCGCCTATCCCGGGTGGCAGGCAGGTGGCGACCACTATCCGGCGGTGCCGGACACCAAAGAAGAACAGAGTGTGGAACTCGTCGAAAGCGTGGAAGCGGGTGCCGCGGCGGTACACGTCCACCCACGAAACGAAGCACGACGCCCGCAGTGGGAAGACCCGGAACTGCTCGCCGAGATTTTAGACCCCGTGTTCGAGGAATGCGGCGAAGTCGTCACGACGAGTCAGACGTGGACGACCGGGCCGCACGCCGACTACGTCACGGCGACGGAGAAACTGCTCCGACTGGGCGAGGGCAACAAATACTGTCAAGGGTCGGTCGTCCTCCCGATAGGACTGTTCGGTGCTGGCACCTACCACTCTCCGTCGTCCATCAAGGAAGGGGTCAGATTCTTCGGGGAGAACGGTATCAAACCGGTGTTCCAACTGTACGATACGCACGTTCTCTACGATTTGAAACACCGACTGTTCGACAAAGAGGAGATGAACGAAGATTCGCACATGCTCAACCTCTACCTCGGCGCGCATCACGCGCAGACGACGAACAACGACCCGTGGTCGTATCTCAACGTCATCTCCTCTATCTACAACACCCGCGAAACCATTGAGGACTCCATCGTCGGCGTCAACCCCGGCGGGAGAAACTGGCTTCCGACGCTCATTCTCGGCCTGCTCGCTGGCGCAAACGTCGTCCGCGTCGGTATCGAGGACGCCTACTGGAAGTATCCGCACCGCGACGAGGTGATTCAGAAGAACTCCGAGGTCATCGAACTCGCCGTGGAGTTCGCGGAGATGCTCGGTCGGCGAGTCATCACCGACCCCGACGAAGCGCGGGAGTTCCTCGGCATGGAGTACACGTCGCCGCGCTGAGGTCGAATCTGCGATAGCAAATCCCGTCTCCCACCTCGAAAACGAACTATCGAATCTTTCGGACGTTGCTGATGTCCAACCCGTCGCCTTGAATCTCGATTTCGAAGCGGATGATGTTCTCGTCTTCGATGCGCGAGAGGACGCCCCGGAACTCCCGGACGAACATGGTTCGGGCGCGCTCGTTGCCGCCGCTTTCCCACTCGAAGCTGATGGTACCATCCGTCGCGCCCATCAGTTCTCCCATTTGCGTGTCCGTGATGCTCTCTTGGTCTACGAGGGCGAGAATCAGCCCGCCCCACGATTGGGATGCTTTTTTCATCCCTTTCAACAACATCGAGATTTCGTGCCAGTCCGCCTGTTCGTCTGGCAGAGAGATGAGGTCGGTGAGCGAGTCGATGACGACGAGGTTACCCGAGGCGTGGTCGGTGAGGTACTCTCCGAGGGCTTCGAGGATGTCCCGACGACTGTGACTCTGCCCGAGGTCGGTGATGGTTCTTCGCTTTTCGACGTACCAGTCGTGGGGAATCGGACTCAACTGGAAGTATTCGGTCGAGAGGTCTTCGAACGCCATCAGTTCCGATGCTGGCGACACCAGTTCCTCGTCGATGGCGTGCGTGATTTCGGCGTGGATTTCCTCTGCGCTGGCGGTGAACGACACGTAATGAATCTCCTCGGGAAGGTTCGCACGGGAATCAACTTCGCCGTAGTGCAGGTCGAACTGGTCGGTGTCGGCGTGTCCGAGAGCGTTTATCGTCGCGCTGGTGTACGCGAACTCGCGCGCACCCGCCCCGGCGTCGCCCGCCAGCAGGACGACGCTCCCCGGCGGGGAGCCGCCGCCGATAAGGGAATCGAACTGGGAGACGCCGAACGGGATTCGGTTCATATCGGTGACACTCGGGCCTACTGCTTACCGTTTACGCTCGCACCCGTGTTTCTCGGCCGAGCGACCAACACGTCACCGCCGACGCTCGCGGAATCGAGCGCCATTTCCGCCGCCTCAACCGCGCTGTCTGCGTCTTTTTTCGTCGTTACGCCGTACACGGCAGGCCCCCACGAAGATTGCCCTGCGCCGAAAATTGCGGGTGATTTTTCCATTTCGGTCACGAGTTCGCCGACTGGCGGTCGATAGACGCCTCCCTGCTCGTCTGCGTACCACGCGCCGTTCAATCGCCCGATTTCGGCGACTCCGCCCCCGAATGTCTCCGGGTCATCTCCCGCGATTGCCGGAAGCACCTGACGGAGCAGTACGGCCGAAATATCGTCCGCAATCGCGGGGTCTGCTCGTTCGACCACCGTTCGCATACTTTCGTCCTCGTTGTCGCCGCTTCGTCCGGGTTCCGCCTCCGGAAGCACGACCACGAAGCGCCACGCCTCGGGAATCGTGTGCTGGGCCACGACGGGCGGAACCGACCACTCGCCGCGGGAGGGACGGTCGGTGGTGAACCGTTCGGTAGGGTGTCCTGCATCGACCACGAATCCGCCCCGCTCGAACGTCGAAACGCCGACACCGCTTCTCCCGCCGCGGTCGAGTGCGGGCGCGTTGTCGCGGATTTCGGGTCGGCAATCGTATGCTCGCGCAGTTGCGGCGAGAACGGTAAGCGCGAGTTGCGTTCCGCTTCCGAGTCCGACGTGACCCGGGAGGGTTTCTCGGACTTGCAGGTCGATACCCGGAACGCCCAAAATATCCGTCGCACAGCGTGCGTACTCTCTCTCGCGAAAATCCTCGCATCGTATTTCGTCCGCGGGCAGGGCTTCGACCGAGACGGTCGGCGATTCGAGTGCGACTCCAAGCCCGCCGTACAGTCGCTCGTAGGCGAGCGAGAGGTTCTGAAATCCGAAGTGGAGTCGCGCGCCAACCGTCACCTGTGCCATACGTACAGGTCAGTGGTGGCAAAAAAGCCGATTTCGGCAGTGGCAAATTACCGCGGTATCGGGGCCGTTTCTCGTTCCATATGGTCGAGGACGAACTCCGCGGCCCGTTCCGCTCCGTTTTCGTGGCTGGGCGATTCCGGCGGGTGGCGCACAGCACGGACGACGTGCGGAATCGAGTGTTCGACTTGGAACCCGCGAAGCCCTCTGCGCTCGATGACGCGCGAAACGCCGTGCTGTTCGTCCGTGAAGGGATAGATGATACAGGGCGTTCCGCCCACGGCGGCCTCCATCACGGTGGAGTAGCCCGAACAGACGACCACGTCGGCCGACCGAATCCACGGCAGGAGCGAGGCGGCGCACTCCCAGTTGTCGTCGCCGACGAGCGTGACGGTGTGGCCTTCCGCCCGAAGCGTTCGCGCGAGTTCGTCGAAGTTCGTTGAGTACGTACTGGGAACCACGAGGACGCCCACGTCGTCCGGTGCCTCAGCGCCGTTCGGTTCGAGCGCGATTGGAGGGATGTGGACGACGCCCGGTGGGTCGCCCCTGTCTGGCGGCCAAACTGCAGGATAGAGGAACGCATGGGCCACCGACAGTTGGTATCGGTTGAGCAACCACGTGAACGCCTGTTCGACCGCGGCGTCGTAGTAGGACGCGGCGTTGTGGGTGAGCACGTACAGTGGCGTATCGGTCAGTTGGGCGGCCATCGCGGCGAACATGTCGTCCGTAATGAGCGCGGCGGGGTCTTCTCGTCGAAGCCATCGAGCGAAATCGAACACCCGTTTCGCGCTGTTCGGAACGCTCCGTGTAAGCACGTCGAAAAGAGAGCCTCCTTGGTAATCACCGATGTAATCGACTGTCGCGGGGTGGTAGGCCTCGTAGCCGTTGTATTCGATGAACTGCGACCCGGGACCCCCACCGGCAAGGACGACATCTGTTTCCGGCCCTTCCAGTGCTTGTGCCACGGCGAGCATCCGGGTCGCGTGACCAGCACCCTCCGGATAATGTGCGACGGCGACGGTCCGACTCATGGAAAACTCTCTACGGTGCCGCGGCAAGTATATTTGGATTTTATGATTGCAGTGGATAAATAGTAGACAATAGAATCGATGGGGGATGGAGGCGAGTGCGTCAACGGGAACCAGTCGAAAGACGAGTAACTGAACTCAAGCGCAGTCGATGACGAGGATGTCGCTGGCACCGCGCTGGAACTCGAACGGGACGGATTCGATTTCGACGCCGTGACCGTCTTCTGCGAGTGTTTCGAGAATCTCGTCCAGTCGCGGATACGGCGTGCCTTCGAAGTCTGCGAGGGGGTAAACGCGGACTTCGTCCTCGGTGACCCGAGCGAGTTCGCGCAGGGATTCGACGTGGAACTCGTGGCTGAGTCGCCCGGCGTACAGGAACAGCAAGTGTGCCGAAAGCGTGAGGGTGAACTCGTCGTCCTCGAAGGGGAGGTTCGGAAGTTTCGCGGGGACGTACCGACCAGAGGAAAGCCCTGCGGAGTAGTCACCGAGGAACGTTTCGTAAGCGTTCGTCCAGTGTTCTCGAACACCATCCACGTCGCCGTAGAACTCCCATTCGAAGAGGTCTTCGACGCCGTCGAAGCCGTCGAGCGCCATTTCGATATCCACCTCGCCGCGTTCGTCGAGGTCGCCGTAGTCGGACTGATACATCACGTCCGCGCCGACCGCGGAAATGCCGCGTTTGGTCGCCTCGGCGACGAACGCGCAGGCACCCGACGGACAGTCGAGAATCGCGGCGTCATCGAGTTCCGCTAAGTCGAGGTCGAACATACGCACGTACTCTTCGAGTGTGCGACCGATGAAAGCCACATCCTCGATTTCGTAGGTTTCGTGCGCTGTTTCGGATTCGGAAGATTTGTCTTCGACGCTCATATTTAGATGCAATAGTTTAAAAATAATAAACTTATGGGTGGTAACATACGACACGATTTACCAATAACTAACTAAACATTTCTGGCGGATATACGACGGTGTCGTCGTCTACCTCTGGTATTTTCCCGCCAATCTATTAACTCCTTCTCCAATTATTTAAACTGATAATAGTAACCTATTTAATATACGTGCGAGACAGGTTTTTTATGGCTCAGATGGCAACAGCAGGTACAGAAGTACAAGGTGATTCACTCTCATCCCTCGTGGAGGGCGTCTCACGACTATCGGACGCGTATCGAAAGCGCGTTATCGACGTACTCGACAGTCACGGAATTCCGGAACCACAGCAAGGCGAGTGGTACTCCCTCGAAGACGCGATTGACGCGCTCGATGAACTCGTGGACGCGATTGGCCCGCGAACCGTGAAAACGATTGGCAAAGAGATTCCGGAAACCGTCGAATGGCCGCCAGCAATCGACAACGTCGAAACCGCCTTGACGGCGCTCGACGACGTGTACCAGATGCACCACCGAGGCGATGTCGGTCATTACGACTTCGAGAAAACCGGCGAAACCAGCGGCCGAATGGTGTGCGAAACGCCATATCCAGCGTCGATGGATCAAGGAATCGTCGAAGGAATCGTCAAGAAGTTCAATGACAGCGGCGCGTTCGTCCAAGTCGAAGAGGACGAGACGGCGACCGAGCGAACGTTCGAAGTTTCTTGGTAAAAAAGAAGAGTCGGTCGAAGACGACTTTTGAGAACGCTTTGACACGTATCCCGAACCCTGTTTTTACTCCAACTTACTTCTCGATTCGCGTCGGTGTCCGAACCTGAAACTCCATTCGTGGACAGTACCGAACTCGGGGTTCCCGGTTCGGTTCGGACAGTCCAACCGCTTCGAACAGCGATTCCGCGCTCACGTCGGCAGTCGCGGGATACAGATACCACGGGTCGTGCTCGATTCTGGTCGTGAGTCCCGCCTGCGGGACGAACAGACGATAGCGTTCCGAGAGGAACGCGGAGAGCGTCCCCGATTCCGGCGTCTTTGCAGACCCTTCCGGTTCGTAGGTCGCTTCGAACTCGACTGGGGGTGCGCTGCGTTGCATGCGCCGACTCCGAAATCGGTGGCGTGACCCGGAATCCACGACGGTGTCCGCGTAGTAGTACGGCAGTCGGTAGAGTGACCGGGCGACACGAACCGCGAGGCGACTGCTGGTGTCGAGGCTCAGAAAATAGACGCCTGCCGTCTGACCGAGGCGGACGTAGGTTCGGAAGTTGACCTGCGGGAACGTCATTCCGAATCTGGTTGGCACACCCGGCGGTCTGGCGTTTTCGATGGTGGAAGCGAGGACGCTGACCCACGCCTGTCCCTCGTCGGTATCGAGCGCCAGAGAATCCGGGACGACGGTTCGAAGCGCATCTCGTTCGACCGGCCAGTGGACGAACAGGCAATCCTGCCACGTAAACTGGAACGCACGCATGACCTTACGACCGCACGACGCGCCAGCAGGCGAAACAGCAGAGCGCGACGCTGGCGGACATTCCCCCGATGAACAGCAGTTGGAGTGCCTGAAGCGAACCAGTGCCAGCCACGGAGAATCCGAGGCGCGAGAGCGTTCCGGACACGACTGCGTCCGCGAAGGGCATCGTCACCGCGAACAGGGCGACCATGACAAGCACCTGCACTGCACGACCGGCAGGAAGGGGAAGGGTGTTTCGAACCGTCTTCGTCTGCATTACTCGTGCCGAGTATGTCACAATAAATTAGTGTTGTGGCCGAAAACCGACGGTGTAATAAGATTCAGTCAAAGATTAATAACCATGTCACGGCTGTCTCGAATCGGACTCCTCGGATTTCTCGCCCTCGTCGTGCTGTCGGGCTTTGCTGTGTCCGCGGAGTTGGACAAGGTGCTCGCAATCGCGTGGGTCGCGTTCGCCGCGATGGCAGGGGCCGCCGCGCTCGGGTCGCGTTCGGGCGAGTCTACGCACGCGAGAAAACTCGTCTGGGCGTTCGGTCTAGCCAGCGGCGCGATGATAACTAGCGCCGCGGTGTTCCTCGTTCCCAACGCAATCGGCCACCATCCACAGTTCGGCGGGTTCGGTATCGCCTTCGGTATTTTGACCGGCTTCGGCGCGCACACCATCGGCCATCGACTGATGCACTTGGACGTTCCCTTCGACCACGCCGCGCTCGAACTGACTGCCCATTCGCTCACCGCAGGGGCCATCATCGGACTCGTGTACGGCAACATGCCGAGCCTCGGCCTCCTGCTCGGACTCGCCATCGTCTCCCACAAAGGCCCGGCAGGCTACGTCGCGGCCCACCGCCTCCAGCGCGCTGGCAAACCCGTCTCGGTTCTCCTGCTCCCCGCGGCGGGCGTCGGCATCACGGCAATCCTTTCTGCGCTTCTCAACGTTCCGTCCAGCGACGCGGTCAACGGCATCGTCTTCGGCTTCGCCGCGGGCGTCTTCCTCCACGTTGCGATGGACTTCCTTCCGCGCTGTGAACTCGGCGGCGAGGTGTACGAAGTTGCACAACTCTCTGACGACGCACACCACCTGCTCGACAAACTTCGTACCCACGCCGTCGCCAGCACGACGCTCGGCGGCGTGGTCGTCTTCGTCTTCTGGTTAACCATCGCACAGCCCTAAACCGTATCTGTTTTCTATCCGATTTCGACATCGCGGTCGATAGTTCCATCTTCCCACACGAGAGCCAGTTTTTCGGCATGGTGACGATAATCGTACCGCCACGTTCGGGTTTCTCCGGCGGGCACAGAAAGCGTAAACCACGTCAGTACCATGTTGCCGCGCTGATTCAACACGCCCCGAAACGACCCGTCTCCGTCACCGACGTTCCGAACAGTTACGCTCATTTCGAACGGGATGGATTCGGCGCGCCCCGGCACGTCGAACGAGACGATTTCGAACTTCGGACGCGGTGCGGTGAATGCGGAAACCTGATTGTCGGTTAGCGACCATTCGGCGGTGGCATCCTCACCCTCCCATCCAATCGCCATCTCTCCCGCTGTCTCGTCGGGAATTTCGAACAGGAGCCATCCGTTGCCGTAGCTACTCTGCCTTTCATTTTGCGTCTGATACGGTTTCTCGTCGTGGTCGGAATCGACCAGTTCGAGGGGTTCGTTTTCGAACTCCGATTTCGGCCAGTAGGTCGTCCCGTCGAGTGAAAGAGTGAACGCAGACCGTGGCGGTGGCACGTCGCCCGTCCCCGAAACGAGGACGAAAACGAACTGCTTCCCCTCGTGTGCAGTAACCGTCAGTGCGTCGGGGAAGTTTGCCCAGATGAGCGAGTGCTGTATCCAGCAGTCAGAAATCGTGAGTTTCAGTCCGGATTCCGCGGAAATCGTCTCGCCGACAGTTCGACTGAACGATTTAGAAATCGTCGTTTCTGTCTCCTTCGTCGTGTTCGTTACCGTATTCGGTTTGGGGGTCGTATTCGTCGTCCGTGTGGTTCCCGTCGCTTTCCTGTCGGTCGACAGACTGGCGCAACCGGAGAGTGCGAATGCGGCACTGGAGAGCAAACGACGGCGTTTCACACGTCGTTTCGCGCGCCATCGGATAAATACTTTCAGGGAAACAACTCTTTCATCCCACGCCCTCCTCGTTGCCGGAAGGCGTCTCGATTCGAATCCCCGGAATCTGATTCGCTTCGACGCCCACCAACCCATCTGGACAGCGAACGACGTTGCTGATGATGAACGGCGTGCCGAGTTCGACCGGCGTTTCTCGGCGTTCGACAAAGAGGTGGCGTCGAACGAGTTTTTCCGCCCGAACTCGTCTATCCGTCCCGAACAATCTGGCCGTGTCCCGATTTCGCCACTCCACTACCAGGCCCTGAAATGCGTCCACGTTCTCCGGCGGCCACGGGTCGTCGAATCCGCACCTACCGACGGATGGCACGTTCGCTTCGGCTTCCGACGTATCCGTGACGAGAACGATGCGGTTTAAATACGCATCCGACAGCACGTCAGGGTCTTCGAACACCATTCTCCGATTGAACCGGAACGCCCCTTGGGTCGCTCCGTGTGAAGTGCCAGCGAGTCCGACCGTTCCTGCCGCTAGTTCGAGAAATCGTCGTCTGTTGACTCCGTCCATACTTTCCCGAACCAGCGCACGGCACGAACACCCCTAACGTTTGCCCCGTAATTTTCATTGATGAGAACGGTAGTAACTTAAAGACGTTCGACCGAATTTCGAACATGGACGACACGGACGAAATATTTGGCAATTCGGAACTCGGCGCACAGGTGGACATGGACGCGCAACTCGCCGAAATGGGTATCGATGCGGCGGAAATCGACCGACGAAAATCGTTGCTGGATTTCGACGGCGAAGACGCGGAGCGACTCACGTCGCTTCGCCCGGCGTTTGAAGCCAACCGCGAGGAAATCGCCGACCGGTTCTACGAAAACGTACTGAAACACGAGGAGACGAGCGAGATTCTTGCTGATTCTACGCGAGACATCGAGTCGCTGAAAGCGACCCAAAGCGAGTACCTCGTCACGCTCGCGGACGGTACCTACGGTGAGGAGTACGTGAAAAACCGGGCGCGAATCGGCAAACTCCACGACATGCTGGATATGCCGCTCAACTTCTATCTCGGCCAGTACGGCGTCTACTACGACCTCATTTCCTCCGTGTTGAGCGAGCGACTGGAAGACGACATGGAATCTCTGATTCGTGACCGAGTGTCGCCCGCGGCGACCGACGGCGGACAACTTGCCAAACCGAAAAACGACGTTGACGAACTGGTGTCTTCGGTGCAAGACGCCGTACAGGACAGTTTCGAGGACGTGCTGTCCGTCCTCCGGGTTCTCAATCTCGACATGCAAATCACGGCAGACACCTACGTTCATTCCCATAGCCAGCAGATGAAGCGGGAAATCGAACGCTCCCGTGGACTCAGGCAATCGACCGAAAACCACGTCATGGATGCGCACGAATCCGCCGGAGAAGTCGCGGAGAGTTCGGCAGAAATCAGCCTGCTCACCGACGAGATGTCAGACAACATGGAGCGAATCGCCAGCGAAGTGTCCACTCAGAGCGCGACGGTCGAGGAAATCGCGGCCAGCGCGAACGAAGTGGAAAAGCAGAGCCGAGAATCCCAGTCACTCGCCGAGGAGGGCCAAGAACTCGGTCAGCAGGCCATCGGCGCGTCGAAAGCCACCGACGACGCCCGCGAGAGCATGGTCGTCGATGCCGAGGAACTCCAGAATGCCGTTCACGAAATCGGTGACGCGGTCGATATGATAAACGACGTGGCCGACCAGACGAACCTCCTCGCGCTCAACGCGTCCATCGAGGCCGCTCGCGCCGGAGAAGCGGGCAACGGGTTCGCCGTCGTCGCGGAAGAGGTCAAATCGCTCGCCGAGGAGTCGAAAGTTCGCGCCTCGGAAATCGAATCGATGGTCGAACGCATCGAATCCCGAACCGCAAGCACGCTCGACAGTCTCGCCGAAAGCGAAACCAGTATCAGCGAAACGGTCACCGCCGTCCGGCAAACCAGCCAAAAACTCGAACGAATCGTGGATTCGGCCACCGAAACCGCAATCGGCATGGAAGAGATAACCGCCGCGACGGACGAACAGGCATCGAGTACGCAAGAGGTTGCAACGATGATAGACGATGCCTCAGAGACGGCGACTCGCGTGTCGAACGAGGTATCGTCCATCGCGGGCACGAACGAGGAACAGGCGATGACCATCAAGGAACTGGACGAAATCGTCACCTATCTCGGTGAAAGCGATAGCGACATCAATAGAGTGTAACCTCGATAGCACCGATTGAAACGGCCATATTCGAGGTGGCTACAATTTTATTTTCTTTCCTCCAACTATCCTGTGTTTTTCATCCCCGCTGCAACGCCGGTTACCGTGAGACGGAGCGCCCGACGCTCCGTCTCGGTAAGGTGGGTTTGACGAAGGAGGTTCACTTGAAGCAGGTTGAGCGGGTCAACGTAGGGATTTCGCCGTTCGAGGCTGTTTTGAAGCCACTCTCGTTCGAGCAGTTCGTCCCGGCCTGTGATTTCCGTAACGAGCTCGACACAACGCTCGTGTTCCGCCTCCAATCGCGGGAAGAACTCCTCGCGCAGGTCGTCCTCCGCGAGGGTCGCGTACTCCGCCGAAATTTCGAGGTCGGTGCGGGCGAGCGCCAACGTGGCGTTGTCCAGCGTCGTGCGGAAGAAGGGCCACTCCTCGTACATTTCTTTCAGAGTGTCCATCTTTCCGTCCTCGATGACGGAGTCCAATCCGGCCGCGAGGGCGTACCACCCCGGCAGGATACAGCGCGATTGCGTCCACGAGAACACCCACGGAATCGCCCGGAGGTCTTCCACGGTTCGCTCGCCGGAACGGGAGGCGGGGCGCGACCCGAGATTCAGGTCTTCGATGACCTGAATCGGCGTCGTCTGCTCGAAGTAGGAGACGAATCCCTCCGATTCGAGCAGGTCGCGGTAGGCGTCACGGGCCGTATCCGCCGCCACGTCCATCGTTTCCGTCCACTCCTCGGGAAGCGATTCGGAGCCTTCGTCTATCGCGTCGTAGCGCGCGCGAATCTGGGCGTCCAACATCTGTTCGACGTTGCGCTCGGCAATCGCAGGATTGGCGTACTTCTCGGCGATGGCCTCGCCTTGCTCGGTGAACTTCACCTGTCCGGAGACAGTTTCACGCGGAAGCGCGAGCAGGGCTTCGTTCATCGGCCCGCCGCCGCGGGAAATCGACCCGCCGCGCCCGTGGAACAGGCGAAGGGTCACGTCGTACTCCTCGGCGATTTCGGCGAGTCGCTTCTGATTCTTGTAGAGGCTCCAGTTCGCCGCCAAAAAGCCGTTTTCCTTGTTCGAATCGGAGTAGCCGAGCATGATTTCCTGACTGCCGCCGCGGGCCTCCAATGCCGCGGCGTAGGCTTCGTTTTCGAACAGCGTCCCGATGATACGCCGGGCACCCGAGAGGGCGTACTCGGTTTCGAGCAGGGGAACCACGTCCAGTCCGGAGTAGCCGGGCAAATCAACGATTCCGGCTTGGTCTGCCAGAAACAGCACTTCGAGGACGTGGCTCGCCTCTTCGGTCATGCTGATGCAGTAGGTGTCGATTGCCGTTTGTCCGTACTCCTTCTGCCAGTTCGCGGTTTCCGAAAACAGCGTCAGCACCCGACCAGCCGTCTCCGAAAGCCCCTCCGGGTCGAGGCTGATAATCGGTTCGTCCTGCAAAATCGCGTCCGTGAGCAATTCGACGCGCTCCTCCTCGTTCATCGAATCGTAGTCGAAGCCCTTGCGGGCCAGCGCCTCCGCAATCGCCGTTGTGTGGTTTTCCTGATGGTCGCGCAAATCCAGCGAGGCGAGAGAGAAATCGAAGGTTTCGACCTGCCGCAAGAGTGGGTCAACTTCCGTCTCGACGACCGCCTCTCCGCCGTTTTCGCGGAGGCTGTCCGCGATGACGGTCACGTCGGTCAGCAGTTCCTCGGCGTCGGCGTAGCCACCGGGTCGCACGTCGCCCACGCGGTCGATTCGAACCCGCATCAGGGCGAGTTTCTGGCGGTAGGGTTCGTCGGGATAGCGGTCGGTCGCCCGCTCGGCGATGGCGGGAAATCGCTCCCGGTCGCTTTCGAGGCTCGATTTGAACTCATTGCTCGTCCGGGCTCGGTCACCGTCCTGACTTAGCACCCCAGAAAGTCGTTTCAGTTCGTCGCGGTAGCGTTCCAGCACGACCTCGCGCTGGTTGGCAAGCGTCTCCGCCGTGATTTCGGGCGTGACGTAGGGGTTGCCGTCGCGGTCGCTCCCGGCCCACGAGCGGAACGAAAATAGCTCCGGAACGTCGGTGTCGAACTCCTCGCCGACCGTGCGATCGAGTTCGTCGTACACCTCACCGACGATGTCGAACAGGACGTTTTCGAGATACCAGAGCACGTTTCGCGCTTCGTCGGTCACATCCGGCCTGCGCTTTCTCACTTGGCGGGTTTCCCACAGTCCGGTCACTTCGCTTTCCAACTGTCGCTCCAGTTTCGCCTGCTCCCTGTCGGTCAGTCTGCGCTCGTCCAACTCGGACAGCAGGCTCGCAACCGACCGCAGTTTCGCCTTCACCGTCTTCCGGCGCGCTTCCGTCGGATGGGCGGTAAACGTCGGAACGACCGCTACGTCCGCAAGCACCCGCTGGACGGTTTCCGGGTCGGCATCCTCCTCGGCCAGCGTTTCGGCGGTCGCCCGAAGGCTATCATCCAAGGTGCCTTCCTGCGTTCCCTCCCGAATCGCGCGGACTCGCTGGCGCTCCTCCGCGAGGTTGATGAGTTCGAAGTAGGTCGCAAACGAACGGGCGACGTGCCCCGACAGTTCCGGCGACAGCCCACTGATTTCGCCCCGAACCGCATCGCGGGAATCGGTTTCCCCACGCCGGTAGTCGATTGATTCGGTTCGCAGGGTTTCGACCGACTCGAACGCTTCCTCCGAGCCAAGCCGAGAAAGCACGTCACCGAGCAAACCGCCGAGTTCGCGTACGTCTTGGCTAACGTCGCGGGTATGTAATCGCATACCATACCGTCGTCGTGGCAATACCTAAAACGTCGGTCTGGAGTCAAAAACTGCGAGAACTGTGCAAGTTAGTTGTATCCCCGCCAGCGATAGCCACACTCCTTACATTTGAAAAATCGCGTCGGCGGTTCGTCGGCGGAGGCGGTCTGTTTGATGGTGTACCACGCTTCGCCGTGGCCGCATTTGTCACAGGTGATGTCCGTGGCGGTCGGTTTGCCCTCAAAATCCGCGCCCTCTTCCGTTTCGATGATTTCCGAATCGCCCTGTTCTTCCGTGGAGACGAACTCCTTCGCGCGCTCTTCGTCCTTTGCGGTGGTCGCCTGACAGTCGCTGTTCGCACAGACCATCTTCGACCCCATGGATTTCATCATGGAGCCGCAGTCGTCGCAGAATTGCATACCCCGGAGTAGCGCGTGGAGGTTCAAAAGCGCCACGTACTGCGGGAGTGTGAAATCGCTGGAAACAGGCAGCCTACGGAAGCACCGAAAGCAGATGCAGGAGGTCGTCCCGGCCAACGTACACCAATCCCGTGACCAGCAAATTGAACGCGAGCGCGCCAACCGTCGTGTAGACGACGAACTTCCGGAACTCCATCTCCGCGAATCCGGCGGGAATCGAGATGACGGAGCGCAAAACGGGCAGAAGTCGCCCCCACAGGACGGAGTGTTTGCCCCATCTACGGAACCAGCGACTCGCACGGTCGGTTTCGTCCGGCGAAACACGGATAGCGACCGTACTTGTCTATCGCGTCGTGGCCCTCGTGGCCGACGAAGTACGGCAATAGACTGCCGACGACCGTTCCGACCGTCATCGCGATGACGAACAGGGCGAACAAAACCGGGTCGCGGACGAGCAGTCCCGCCGCCGTTGGAACGACAAATTCGCTCGGGAAGAGCGGAAACAGCATCGAGGATTCTAAAAACGCGAACACGAAGACGGCGAGGAAGCCGTACTGCTGGATGAGCGACAGAGCCGTTTCGGTGAGTCCACTCATTCGGTAAGTGGGGTTTCTTCGTCCACGACCATGGGGCAGTCGGCTACGCGGAACTGTTCCGTATCGACCATCGTGAGGACGTTCGTTCCCTCGTGCGTGCAGTGGACGCTCGGCGGGTCGCCGAAATTCGGACAGCCGTGGCAGGTTGATTTCGGAATCGTGCGAACGTCGCGGTCGTCCTCGCTCTCTTCCTGCGATGCGGAAACGACGAGTTCGCCGCTGTCCTCGGCCTCTAAGTCGGCCCAGATGTCGCCCACGTCCACGTCGCCGACGCTCTCTTGGGTGAACGCGTCGTCCAACTCGCCGCGGTCGCGGCCCGGATTTCGATTCCGGCGCGACTCTACTCGTTCAGCGAGGTCAGAGAGTGGTTCGTCCCGCTTGCTCGTTTCGTCTTCCGGAGGCCCTCTGTCCGTCATCTATTCGTCCTCGCTCATTTCTTCGGCGTCTCTCATCGCCTCGACTTCATCCACCAGTTCGTCCACGTCGGAATCGAGCGTGTCCCCTTCGATTGCAGGCGGCCGACCGACGACGAGTCGATTCGACCCGAAAAAGCCCTGTTTCGGTTCGACGTCCTCGAACGTCACGCTACAGTGGGGACAGGACGGTTCGGTTAAAAGCGAGATGGTGACGCCCGTCCCACACTCGCCGCATTTGGCGCTCGTGATGCCGTTTCGGTTCGCCGTGCGAGCGAGTTCCGCGGTCGCGGCCCGTGTCGCGTTTTGCGTGGCGAGCGTGCGCGTCTGACCGCGGACGGAGACAAGCGCGCGAGCGAGCACGTCGAGACGGTTTTCCAACTCGTCGGTCGTCTCGGTGAGGTACTCCAGCACCGATTCGTAGTTCTCGAACCCGTCGTCCGTGCGCTCGCGGTTCTCCGCAACGCGCTCGCGCAGGGCGTCAAGTTCCTCGGCCGCGCGCTGAATGTCGGCCAGTTCGTTTCGCAGGTCGGGATGGTCGTGGTCGGCGGATGCTTTCCTGTCCGTTTCGCGTTTGACCTGCACGACGCGCTCTCGCACGTCGGCCAGTTTCGACATGAACTCCTCGCGAAGAGTGTCGAGTTCGCCGTCAATATCGTCGTCCTCGTCCAGAGCGCGATGTGCAGTAAGCAGTTCCGAGAGCAGTTGCTGGCGCGAAATGTCGAGTTCGTCGGCTTTCTCGTCCAGCCACCGAGTTACCGAATCGGGCAACTCCGGCGTGTGCGTCTTCCCCACATCTTCACTCGCCATCAGGTAGACACTATTTCTCACACTGCTGACTTAACGTTTCGGCTCTGAATGATGTGACCGAATGCAAATTAAGGAACTATTCTGCCATTTGCGTGGTTGTAATGGGGCAACGAAGAACGACGGTGTCGATAACTCGGTGCAGAGGTTGGCTTGCTACTGTACTGATTACTACTGTTAGGCGCAGGCCACGCCTCCGAAAGAAGAAGTTTCGCGGTACCTGACAATCCTTGGTTTCCGTAACTCGCAAACGCAAAGCGTTTGTTCACCTGTGAAAATCTCCGATTTCCTCGGCTCTCGTTCGTCCGGTTCCCCTATCTCGTCGCTTCTCGCCACTGTTTCAGCCCGACGATTTCGCCGGTCACGTCCTCCACGTCCGTTGCTGCCCAGACGAACATCCCCGTGATTTCCTCGGGGTCGCGGCCCTCTCCGTGCATCATTTTCGTGGCGACGACACCGGGGTCGAGTCCCATGACTGGCTGGTCGATTTCCGCGGAAAACCCGCGAACAACTGCCTCTGCCCCGGCTTTTGAGACAGCGTAAGAACCGTATCCGGCCTCCGTTTTGTGGCCAATTCCGCCAGTCGGAACGACGATTCTGGCGTTTTCGGTGAGATGGGGGAGCGACTCCCGAATCGTGGTGAACACGCCCCGGCAGTTCGTCCGGAACGTGTCGTCGAACGCGGCGTAGGGTTCGGCGGTGAGCGGCGTCTCACCCGGCGCTCCGTGGTAAATTCCGGCGTTCGCCACGACGATGTCGATACCGTCGTTTTCGAATCTGGCCGCGGTTTCCATCAGTCGCTCCACGTCGAACTCGTCGCGCACGTCGGCCCGGAGGCCGACGGCGCTCCCGCCCGCGTCTTCGATGTCGGCGACGGTTTCGTCCACTGCATCCGCCTCGCGCCCACAGAGGGCGACGTTCGCACCTTCGTCCGCAAATGTGCGTGCAACCTGCCGACCGATTCCTCGTGTCCCGCCCGTGACGACCGCCGTCAATCCGTCCATGCTGGGTCTGACGAGTGGGTTCGTGAAACCGGTTTCCGTCGGAGTTAACCCTGCTCGGTACCTGCAAAAACTATGTACCAACCGGGTCATTTCGGCGTCGCACTCGCGCTCTACGCGCCGATTGGCGGTGTTCTTGTCGCCGCCGGACTGCCAAACCACGCGTTTTTGGGTGTCTGCCTCTCTCTTTCGCTGGCGATGCTTCCCGACCTCGATTCGAAGACGAGCAGACTCCAACATCGCGGCCCCACACATTCGATTCCGTTCGCGCTCCTCGTCGGATTACTCTTGGGTGCTGTGGCGGGCGTTCTCGCTGGAATCGAGGCTGGTGCTTCTGCCGGACTGTGGTTTGCCGGATTCGGACTGTTGGTCGGGACGCTCGCCATCGTTTCCCACCTCCTCGCGGACGTGCTGACGCCGATGGGGATTCGCCCGTTCTGGCCGGTTTCGGACAGGCATTTCACGCTCGACATCACGCTGGCCAGCGACACGAAGGCGAACTACCTGCTGTTCGCGGGCGGAACCGTCATCATCACTGGCGCGTGGTTCCTCGGCCACGCTTTCGGCTGAGGGATGTCGGGACGAGGAAGAATCGAGGGGCTATCGTCGGCTAAGCAGTCCGCTCCGACGTAGTTGCGTCTTCTGAACACGCTTCCATTTCGTCCGCCGCCGTGATTTGAAGATACCGCTTGAGTCGCCGTGGTAGTCCATTTGCCGTCACCGTGTTCGAATCGCGGTCATACTCGACGAGCGAAAACTGTTCGAGCTTTGGCAGATGGAGGTGATGAAGGGACGTAGCGATTTGTTCCGACGAATCCTGTATGAAATCGATTTCGTCCGACGCCACGTAACTACTCAAATCGTCTACACTCATGGTGTTCTCTCGTTTGCACAGGACGTACAGCACTGCGCGCCGTTCCGGAGCAGTGAGAACGTCGAAGATATGTTCCACCGAGAGGATTTGTCCATCCACCGTTTCACAGTTGTTTAGTGAGCCTGATATCTGCATTGTCGGGTATTATCCAAGACAACACCATACGATATAAAATCAATCTATTTTTCCCGGAGAAAGTCACCCGCGTTGTCAATCACGAAGATGTTGGTCGAGAAACGCCATTTCGTAGCCCAGAACCTCCTCCGACGCCGAATCGTACACGTCGAAATGACCGATTGGAAGTTCGACGTAGGTCGCGTCGGCTTTCTCCGCGGCTTCTTGTACCGAGGAGGCGGAGACGACTTCATCGTCCCGCCCCGCCAGCAAGAATAGTGGACATGGCACATCCTCGATAACCGAAATCGGGCGGTAACGCGGAATATCGAGGAACACGCGCGCCGGAACCTCGTTTTCCCACACCGGCGGGTCGGGGACAATGTCCATGTATCCCGCTTTTGCACCCGGCGCGTTTATTACTGCAAACTCGTCAGGGTCGCCGACGATTGGGACGGTTCGCGGGCTCCGGAACGTGTACTTTCGGACGAGGTCGCGCACTCCCGAAATCGTCCCTGAAAGCGACTTCTTGATTCCTGCCGACCGCGTCACTGCTCGCCCGTCGAGGAAGGGAGTCTGCGCGACGACGGCGGAAATTCGGTGGTCGTCCGCCGCCGCTTCGATGACGTGGCCACCGCTGTACGACGTTCCCCACAGTGCGATTTTCCGCCGGTCGATGGCGTCGAGTCCCCGGACGTGGTCGATGGCCGCTTCCCAATCTTCGACATGTCGGGAGGAGTGCACGAGGGTTCTCGGTTCGCCGTCGCTGTCGCCGAAATTTCGGTAGTCGAACAGAAACACTGCAAATCCGCGGGCGACGAACCGCTTTGCGATTTCCGGCAAGCCGAACGTCCGTTCCGCGCCAAACCCGGGGGCCATCAGGATAACCGGCGGTTTCGTTTCACCTTCCGGCGTGTACAGCCATCCGGCACAGCGCGTTCCCTCGCTCTCGAAATCGGCGTCGTTCTTCGCGTACCGCAACCGCGACAGTTCGGGTTCCTCCGACGACTCCTCGAACGTCCCGCGTGCCCGTGTGCTCGTCATTGCGTTTCACCACGGTGACGAACGACATAAAACTCGGCTTAGTGCATGAACGACAGTTCCTCTTTCTTGCCGGTGACGGCCCGCATCATACAGCCGCGACACACCCACAACTCCCCTGTTCGCCCGACCAACTGCGTCCCCTTCGATTTACGTTTTTCGCAGATGTCACAAAATCCCATACACGCCCGTCAACCTCGGTGAATTTCAATCCCCCTGCCCGTCCACGCCCGAAATGGCGGCGTTTCGACCGCGGCTTTTTGTTTTTTTCGATTCGTCTGACAGGACGAGTTGCGCTATGCTGGAAGAGCTGTTCGTTCGAATCCTGGGGCAAAACCGTGTCCTGTGGGGACTCGCTGGTGGCCTCATTATCGCGGCGCTCAACACGCTCGGTGCACTGCTCGTTCTGGTCTGGCAAAACCCCTCGGAACGCTCGCTGGATTCGGCGCTCGGATTCGCCGCGGGGGTCATACTCTCCGCGAGTTTCACGAGCCTCATCCTCCCCGGCATCGAGATTGGTGGCGTGTTTCCAGTCGGTGTCGGCTTCGGTGCGGGCAATCTCGGCGATGCACTCGCGCTGACGCTGGCAATCGGGATTCAGAACGTTCCGGAGGGGTTGGCCGTCTCCGTCGCGGCGCGAAACGCCGGATTCGAGTCGCTCTTTTACGCCGCAATCGCGGGCATCCGAACCGGACTGGTCGAGATTCCGCTAGCCGTTTTCGGTGCCTTCGCGGTACAGGTCGCCACGCCGATGCTTCCCTACGCGATGGGGTTCGCCGCAGGCGGCATGCTGTTCGTCATCAGCGACGAAATCGTCCCCGAAACGCACGCTCGCGGAAACGAGCGTGCGGCCACCCTCGGGATGATGTTCGGCATCGTCGTGATGCTCGTTCTCGACGTGTTGCTGGGTTAGTTACACGCTCTCGATTTTCGTCTCTGTCTCTTTTCGCTGCCGACACGGAATATCGCATCCGAGCAACCTCACTAATCGAGTGACATTCGATTTATACGTTCACTCGTCGTGTTTCTCCGGAAGGGTACAGAATCCGCCGAGCGGTGTAGCTATCCTTGTTTGGGGGAAAAGATGACACAATTGGAGAACTGGTTTGTCCGGGATACGGCAACGAACGCCGCGCTGGCGTGGTTATTGTTGGGAATCGTCATTTCGTTTGCCATCACGAGCATCGTGTTTGAGCAACTGGTCACCGCGGGATTCGCAATCGCGGTTGTTGGAGTCGGAATCGCACCGATACTTTCGGGCAGGTCGTGGCGGGAGATGCTTCCGTTTCCGTTCCTGCTGGTTGCCGCGCTTCCGCTCGCGGTCAGCGTTTTTCAACCGGATTTCGCCACGGAGTTCGTCTCTGCGCTGTCAATCGCAACGCTGGCACTGCTCCTCGTCGTTGACCTGCATCTGCTCACCGAAGTTCGAATGACGCCGTGGTTCGCGGTGTTTTTCGTCGTCATCACGACGATGGCAGTCGCGGGCTTCTGGGCCGTCGGAGCCGGGTTTGCTCACGGCATGTGGGGAACGCCGTTCGTCCGGACGAATACGCAGTTGATGTACGTCTTCATCGCTGCGACTGCGGGCGGACTCGTCGCTGGCGGGGTTTTCCGCTGGTACTTCCGGCGGCGCGAGCGTGCGGATGCCCGATTCGCAGAGGAGGCGAAGTACGCATGAAAATCCGCGACCATCTCCACCTCTCGAAGAAACGACAGTCCCAACTGGTTCGTGTGATGCAGGTTGGACTCGTCGCCATCTTCATCGCCGGACTTTGGGAGAGGAATACCGGAATCATCGTCAACGCATTCGTCGGGTTAGTGGTCACACAACTGCCCGCCCTGCTCAAGCGCGACTACGGCATCACGATGGACGTTGGTCTTGTGCTATGGATTACGACTGCGATGTTCCTCCACGCATTCGGAACGCTCCAAATTCCCGGAATCATCGACCTGAGCCCGTACAAATCGCTCTGGTGGTGGGACCATATGACACACGCCCTGTCGTCCTCGCTCGTTGCGGCGACTGCCTACGCTACGGCCAGAGCAATCGACGGATACACCGAGGGACTGAACCTGACGCCGCAATTCATGTTCGTCTACCTGCTGCTCTTCGTCATGGCGTTCGGTGTCGTTTGGGAACTCATCGAGTTCTTCGTCGGTGAAATCGGGCGTCTGCTCGCTATCGGCAAAATCCTCACCCAGTACGGATTGGACGACACCGTCCTCGATTTGTTCTACAACACGATGGGGGCGCTCGTCGTCGCTGTCTGGGGTACGGCGTATCTCTCGGGAGTGAGCAAACAACTTTCAGATAAACTGTCACTCCGAACTGCGGAGTGAACCAGCCTAGTCGTCGCTGGTCACGTCCGGCCTCGACTGTCGCTTTGCCGCCGGTTTCGACGGGACGTTCTTGCGCTTTGCGTCCCACTCCGAAAACAGGTAGACCAGTGCGACCAGCACCACGACACCGACCGGAAGCAGGATGAGCGGATTGATGTTCGTGAGTCCGTACAACAGGTACATGACCGCCGTTGCGATGAGGACGGTTCCCGCGTAGTACATCTGGGTACGAACGTGGTCGATGTGGTCAGACCCGGAGAACGTCGATGCGAGAACAGTGGTGTCGGAAATGGGCGAGCAGTTGTCGCCGAAAATAGCGCCGCTGAACATCGCACCCACGGCCATTGCGATGAGTTGCGACGACTCGCCGCCGATGCTCCACGCCATCGGAACCACGATTGGCGTCATTATCGACATCGTTCCCCACGACGTACCGATTGCGAGGGAGATGAACGCGGAGATGAGGAAGATGACGACCGGAAGCATGAGCGGCGAGACGACTCCTTCCGCGTATGCCGTGACATACGCGCCGGTTTCCAGCGCGGTGGCGACAGAACCAATCGACCACGCCAACACGAGGATACTGACTGCCGGAAGCATCGTCCCGAATCCGTCGAGAACGGTTTCCATCGTCTCGTCTAAACTCATCGCGCCGTGAACCTGCGACAGGACGATGCCCGTCGCGACCATGGCGAACGAACCCCAGACGAGCGCGCCAGCGACGTCCGTGTTTTCGAACATCTCGACCGGTGTCCGCCCGGGGGCGTATCCCGTTATCACGGCTCCAGCGATGACGACGCTGACGAGCGCAAAGACCGGCAAAACGAACATCCTGAGGGGTGCGTTTTCGAGTGCGGGTTCGCCCAAATCCTCCTTGATGCTTTGCAGTGGCTGGGCGTCTTCGCGAATGACGTTTCCAGTTTGCTGAGCGCGGTTTTCGGCGGTGAGCATCTCGCCGAAATCGCGCTGTGTGATGACGATGATACCGACCATCGCCAGCGCGAGAATCGCGTACATATTGAAGGGGATGCTCTGGAGGAACGTCGTGGCCGCGGTGGGTGTCTCTCCCTGAATGCCGAGTTCCTCGTACTGGGTGTGTATCAGTCCGATTTCGAACGCCACCCAACTGGAAAGTCCGATGGTCGCCATCGGCGCGGCGGTCGAATCGAGGATGTACGCCAATTTCTCGCGAGACATCTTCATCTCGTCTGCGATGTCCTTCATCGAACTGCCGACGATGGCGTTGTTGGCGTAATCGTCGAAGTTCCAAAGAAGGCCGAGGAGCCACGTCGTAATTCCCGCCCTACGATGCGAGTCGATTCGCCGAGTGGCGAATCGCGTGATGGCAAACGCACCACCCAATTGCCAGATAAGTGCAATCCCGGCCCCTATCAGCAGGGTAAAGACGAGAATTTTCGCGTTGAACGTACTATTGCCGATCGAATTGATAACCCAATCGAACATCTGCGCGACCCCCGGACTTGTGGGTTCGAAATGGAAACCACCGACGAAGCTGACTTCGTTGACTATGATGATGGCGCCGACCCAGATGCCGATGAACAGCGACAGCATCGCTCGGCGCGTGACGACGGCCAGTACGATGGCAAGTAGCGGCGGTACCAGCGACAGTGCTCCAAATTCCGATGCCATGCCAATTGCGTACACAGGGCATGGTTAAAAACAATTATTCATGTCAAACTTACCAATTTTATTCAACAAATTGAAATAACGACCGAATCAACGCGCAGTGAAAAAGGGAGTTCAGTAAAAGATAACAAAGTATGCTCAAACCAAAACCGTGGTACGCGGTACGATGGTTTCGCAGTGAAACAGCGTGACAGACGCGTGAACTGCTGTTCTTCTTACTTTCGACCGCGCGCCGCGAGTTGGTACGCCAGCACCGTCCGCATCCCATCGACGAATGCATTGAGGTCGATGCTGTCCGCCTGTTCCTGTCGCTCCCGCACAGCCTCGTATCGCCGTTCCCATTCGTTTATAAACTGGTCTTCGATGTCGTGTGACCGAATCTGTTCGGTCACTCGTTCGATGGCGTCGTCGTCGGTGGCATCTAAATCTTCCAACGAGATGAAACCCTCTTGCAGACTGTAGATGACTGGCCCGGCCGTGTAATCTCCCTCGCCGAGTTCGCGCTCCCACGTCGTCGTCCAGTTGCCGATTCGGGCCATCCGCTGTAACTCCCAGATGACCGACCGCAGTGTGGAAAGGTCGTTCGCGTCGAACGACGGCGAGAACATCAAATCGACGCCAGCGTACGGAAACATCAACATGTTGTGCGGATCATAATGCTCTATTCCCGCCATGTTGGCGATTTCGACGTGGTCGTTCAACACGCGAGAGTAGTCGATAGCAGTCAGTGTTTGGCGGAGGTCGCAGTCGAAAATGTCCCTGTGCTCGTCGTGTTTTGGTGCAACTTCGATACCTTCTTCGAACGCCGCCCAAACGCGTTTGATGAACCGTAACTGCTCCGTTTTTACCCCCTCTCTGCCGGGGTTCACAGTTTCGGGACGATACGGAATCTGACACGCCTCTTCGAAGGTTTCTCGGTCGTTGCCCTTCTCCGCGAGGTCGTCCAATAGGGTCACGAACATCGTCAGAATTGTCTTCTGCGTCCGGGCCGTCTCCGCGTATTCCGCCGGAACGGACGAAAGGGTAAACGATGGAAACAGCGTGTATATCCATTGCCAGAGGAACTCGTCTCGGTCACCAACGATAGTGTCGTATTCCTTCGATAGCGCCGCAATCGGCTCGGGAAGCGTCACCGCCGCAATCTCAGTCAGATGGTTTGAAGGAATTGGTAGCTCGTCGATGAGCTGTTGGCGGGGCATTCTCGTGTCTTCTTTACTGTATGGATAATAAAAACACTTCTGCTACATTTTCTAAGAATTGTCTAAAAGATGCCTACTCTCGGTACAAATATATGGTCAGCCTCTCGACTGTTTATCGAGACATGGTGTCCTCCGACCCAGCCATCTACAAGACCGCGTTTCGGGAGACGAGAAATCCCGCCGTCATCACCGACGCGAATTTCGTCATACAGGATGTAAATGAGGCCTGCGTCGATTTCACCGGCTACAGCAGGGACGAACTCGTCGGGGACACGCCGATGAGTCTGTTTAGCGAACCAGCCGTGTACGAAGCAATGATAGAATCGTTGTCGAAGGGCGAACCGTGGGTCGGTGGATTCGAGACGACGATGAAAGACGGACGGATGATTTACGGTCGAGGGTCGTGCGTCCCGATTCACACTGGTGGCGAACTGCGTGGATACGCCGGATTCTTCACAGACCTCACCGAGCGCCGCCAGTACGAACAGAGCTTGCGAATCCTGAACCGCGTCCTCCGGCACAACCTACGAAACGATGCGAACGTCGTCCTCGGACACGTGGATATAGTGGCCGACGAACTGGAGGACGAGGAATTAGTGGAATCCCTTTCGACCGCCCGCAAACGTATCGATTCCATCGTCAAGTACGCGGAAACCGCCCGAAATCTGGATGAACTGCTCTCCGAGCGAACTGACCCATCGCTTACGCCCATTCGCCTTGACGAACTCCTCCGAGCCGAACTCCGTGCCGCGCGGAAACGGTATCCGGAGGCCGAGTTCGCTGCCGAACTGGGTTCCGCTCCCGTCTTCGTCGCCGCCGATGCTGCCATCGGAACTGCAATCGAGGCCGTGTTCGAAAACGCCGTCGAACACAACGATTCGTCAGTACCAACCGTTTCAGTCCAACTCGACGGCGACGAGTCGGCCGCCACACTGACGGTTGCTGACGACGGCCCGGGAATTTCGGCGGACGAACGCGACCTGATTTTCGGTCGGGAGGAAATCAGCCCACTTCACCACGGACAGGGCCTCGACCTCTTTTTCGTCGACCGTCTGCTGGAGAAGTACGGCGGCGACATCTGGGTCGAAAACAGCGACGACGGCGCGGTGTTCAAACTCCAGTTCAGGGTGATTGCCGCGGACGATGCCGAAGCGGAGTTCGAAGGGTCGAACGCCGAATAACCGATTTGACTGTCAAATAATCCGTTTAACCGCCGTATAATCTCGTTTTGGCATGCGATAATAAAGTAGCTTCGAGTCAAACCAATTTTTAGTTGGTAGCATGTCTCATAATACTCAAAAGTCATTTCTCGACACGGTCGGCGTCGCCGGTATCTCGGAAGTCGTCTCTTCCTCTCGTTCGACACTCTCCGCACCGACGTGGTGCTTCGATACGGGCAGTCCGGTTACCGCCGCACCCACAGTCGGAACCGACGATGTGGTGTACGCCGCGAACGAAGATGGACGAATCTCCGCGTTCGAAGACGGACAGCTCCGCTGGCGGCATCACGCAGATGGAACTGTTACGGAAGACCTCGTTTTCCGTAACGACCTGTATGTCGTCAGTGACGACCGCGTGTTCGCTCTCGATTCGGAGACGGGAGAACGACGCTGGGAAACCGTGCTCGATAGTTCCACGACGACCAGTCCGACCATCGTCGGCGAAACGGCCTACGTCGGCACGGAAACCGGTTTGGTCGCCCTCGACAGCGAGTCCGGCAACGAACGCTGGCGGTTCCACGGCCCGGCCTGCTCGACTGTCGTGGCCAGCGAACTGCGGGCCTACGCTGCTGGCGACGGCCGGGTGTGGGCACTCGACGGCGAATCGGGTCACCTCGAATGGTCGTTCGACCCCGGTTGCGGCGTCGAATCGCTCGCGTTCGAAACCGGTCGCCTGTACGTCGGCAGTGGCACCGAATCCGCCTGCGCCGGGTACAATCTCCACGCTCTCGGCATGGACGGGAGCGTCCTCTGGCAAACTCGAACCCGTGGTGACGAAGCAGTTGTACATCTCACCGTGACGAACGCCTCGCTCTACGCCGTCTGCGACACTCGATACGGCCACCCCGAAACCCGTGGCCAGCGACTCAGAAAGCTGTCGCCGTGGGATGGAACGATGGAATGGGTGTTCCAACCGGATACGTTCACCGCCGAGACCGAAAGCCTGCTCACACAACCGACGGCCGTCGTCGGAACGGTGTACGTCGGTGCGAGTGACGGCCGCGTCTACCTGCTGGATTCGACGCACGGAACGGAACGAAGCCGTTTCGAAACGATGGCTGCAGTAAGAACACGTCCTGCCGCAAGCCACGAGCGCGTCTACACCGGTAGCGACGACGACAGTTTCTACGCCTTCGAACCGCAACGATAGCGGACGATGGTGTGGAACGGTAGGGGATTTTTATCGTTCGTTCAGCTACTTTTCACATGAACTACGACAAACTCGTCCGCGACCGAATCCCCGAAATAATCGAGGAAAACGGAGATACGCCGAAAACGCACGTCGTGGATAACGATGAGTACGAGCGCAGACTCGACGAAAAGTTGGACGAAGAAGTCGCGGAGTTCCACGAATCAGGTGACCCGGAAGAACTGGCGGACGTACTCGAAGTGGTGTACGCGCTGGCCGACTGTGTGGATGTTTCGCCCGACGAACTGGAACGACTTCGGGCCGAGAAAGCCGACGAGCGCGGCGGGTTTTCCAACGGAATCGTCCTCGAACGAGTGGAATAAAAACGACCTGCGAATGCAACCCCGACGCGGATAGACGACTGCACGAAAGCAGTTCGTATGTCACGAACGACCTACACGCTCGTCATTCGGGAAACCGAACCGGCCGAGGAAATCGTCGCGGAGGTCAGAAGCGACGGCACAATCGAGGAATCGACCAGTGTCGCGTACGCTGATTACGGACTGACCGCGGTACGCGACGACTGGATTCCGGACGACCGGCGAACCGAAGTTACGGCCGACGTGATGACGACTCGACTCCAAACCGAACGGAACGGCGAAGGGTTTTCGTTCCGCCTGCTCGGCGACGGCGAAACGCTCGCAGAACAGCGCCTCACCGACGACGAGTGGAATGTCGTGTCGGTCGAATGAAAAGACAGCCGAAATCCGTACCCCAATATCGAAACCACCAGCGATAACTTTTCTCCGTGCAATCGCTTCGAAAATGAGCTACGATGCGGTGTTGTTCGACAACGACGGTGTGTTAGTGAAACCGCCGAACGGAACCGCCCTCCGCGAGGCCGCGCTGTCCGCGTTTGCCGAGTTCGGCGTCGAACCCGACGACGACCATTTGGCTGCCGTCTCGCGCAGCGTTACTCCCGACGACCTGAAACGGGTGTGTGACGCCTACGATTTCGCCCCGGCCGAATTCTGGGAAGCCCGCGACACCGCGGCCTCCAACGCGCAACTGCGCGAACTCAAGGCGGGCCGTACCACGACCTACGACGACGTGGACGCGCTGAAGTCGTTTCCCCGCCCGATGGGAATCGTCAGCTCGAACCAGCACGCGACTATCGAGTTCATGCTCGACCACTTCGACCTCGGTCGCCATTTCGAAACGTACTACGGTAGACCGCCGACGCTGGACGCCTTCCACCGAAAAAAGCCCGAACCGTATTTCTTGGAACAAGCCCTCGCCGACCTCGGTGTGGACTCCGCCCTCTTCGTCGGTGACAGCGAAAGCGACGTGGTCGCGGCCCACAACGCCGACCTCGATTCGGTATTCATTCGCAGACCGCATCGTTCCGAGTACGACCTTTCGGTTGACCCAACGTATGAGGTGCAGGGGCTTCGGGAAATTCGGGAACTGCTCCGAGGGTGATTTCGGGGATTTTTGCCAGATTTGAAGAGACGGAAATCTCGGGACTCGTCGAGAGTCTCAAATAGAGATATGATTTTGGTGCTTTGCTGAATACATCGCGCGGATTCAGCAAACAGTCACTGTTCTCCGGTCTGTCTGGGACAAATAGTCGGTCGGTCGTGTACTTCTCTTACTGTAATCCCGACTGAAAGAAGGTGAGAACAATAACTGACCACAGAACCAGTCCTGCCCCATAGAAAAGCAGAATCGCACGAGCGCCAAATTCCCCCGGAGACGGAAGCAATTGCGTATCCTCGACCATCATCCCGCTAATTTCTGCGTCTCCTGTCTCGACAGCGGATGCACCCACTGGCCCGCTCGCTGCGCCTCCGAGCACTATGAAAAGCAAACCGACACCCGTGACAACTAACGTGTAGAGTCCCGAGTAAGTCAGGAAATAGACGCCACCGACCGTGATAGCTCCCGCAAGTACAGTATAAAACGCTAATCCGCGGGCAATAGGTCGAATGTCCATAGCTGAACGTACTATTCAATCTGTATCAGTTTTGTGTTGATATTGACGTGAGCAGCCAGCGATTTACTACTCGGCCTCGGATACAGCCTGTTGAACTCTTCTTCTGTATTCAGCACATCATTCGTATCATAGACAGAGGATTTCAACAGAGCCGAATCTCGTGATACTAGCTCTTGGCGGACGAGTGCGCCGCACTCGAATTCGTCCTTTCGATAGTCGTCGTACTCTCTGTCGTCGCCGTCGTATTCTTCACACTCTCCGTCGTCGTCGCATTTTCCACAGTCGAATTCCCTTTTTCCGAAGTCGCGGTCGGGTTCGCGGCGACGACTTCGGTGGCCGATTCGGTACTCGTCCACGTTCCGGCACCGATGTCGCCGGAATCGAGCGTTTCGCTGTCGGAGAACACACCGAGTGACATATCGACTGTCGAGGCTCCAAGCGCGAGCAGTACCGCTAACACGAGAACGGCGAATTTTGTTTTTTGGCTCATCGAGTCCCCTCCACGGGTTCCGATTCGATTTCGTCCGGCGTCTCAGTTCCCTCCTCTTTTGACTCGTTCACGACCCCGAGAAGCGAGTGTGACTCAGAAATCACGAGGAGCACCGCCGGGACGATGATGAGCGCGAGAATGCCGAGTTTCGACTGGGCAAAGCTCAGCAAGTGGCCGACGAGGGGGATGTGGAACCAGACCGCTCCGGTGACCTCGCCTGCCGACACTAACTGCTGGTCGGGTTCCTCGTTGGCGTCACCTTGGGTTTGAAACTGCGGTTCGCCGTCAGCGTGAATCACCTCGACCACGCGGTGGGTCGTCGGAACCGAATCCTGTTCGCGCTGGAAGGTGATGACGTCTCCCGATTCGATGAATTCGGGGGCGACATCACGGACGATGACGACATCCCCTGCGTCGATAGTCGGATTCATGCTCCCCGAAACGACGACGTAGCTGTGGTTCGCGCCGATAGCTTGCGGAAACGCGACGATGGCCATCGAAAGCACTGCAACGGCGAGCAGTGTCAACCCACCGACGTTGGCGGCCCGGCGTATCTCCGGATTAGCGATGGGGTTCATACCGGTGGTTTTCCCTCCCTGCCGAGTCGGTTCCGCGTATCGTGGCGTTTGTGCGCGATTGCGGACGCGACGAACAGCGTCGTGACGATGAGTCCCCACGCGATGTCCGGCAGGAGCGTGAACGGAAACAGCCCGACCCCGGCAATCGCCACGAGGCTCGCGGAGAGCGCGCCGAGGCCGAGATAGTAGCTACTCCACGGAATCCCGTCGTGCGGAACGATGTCCAAGTAGACTTCCAGTTTCGTCGCATCGTCCGTGAGACACACCGTGCCCGCGTTGGCGTCGAATGCCACGACGCCGCTGTCGTGCATCTTCGGGAGATGCGACTGTCGAATCGCCGTGTACACCCGGATTCGCTGTTTGTACGTGACTTCCGCCACCGGAACGTCGTTTTCCCACGCCGCGAGCTGTTTCGACAACTCGTGGAGGGAGACGGAACTGCCCTGCTGGAGGAGGTAATGCATGACGTATCGCCGTCGCTGGCAACTCAACACCCGGAACGCGACATCCTGCGTCAAGTCGGTCGAATCACCGTCGAGCGATGGCGAGTGCGCCTGCTGAACGGCAGTCGCGCTCATCGCTCTCTATGTCCGTTCCAGCCCGTTTTATCATGGTTGTTCATTCAATAGTCACACACGTGGATGGGTGAACAGGACATTAGCTATACGCTCTCTAATCCGTTTTCTCGTCGTGGCCGACGGTGGTCTGTCCCTGCCGGAGACGGTTTCGTTTTTTCCCAACGGAAACGTATTCGCCATAATTCGAGTGCAATCGCCCCATGGCCGAGTGAAATCGTTTGCTATCAACCCTGAGAACCGGTCGTTGAGGGCCAGAAAACACATATACTCTCTCTATGGCTCCCGAATACGTCGTCTATGGAACCATCAGCGAGTGTATATATACGCCCCCTACCGCTGAATGATGATTCGTTGTCCTCGGCCGACACGGGCTTCTGGGCGAAGTCGTCGGGCACGAGGATTACGAACCAATCATGTCTGACAAAACGTACAACCTGACTCGGCGAAAAGCGCTTCTCGGACTCGGCGGCATCGGTGCCGGTGCCGCACTCGGCGGCGCGGGCACGATGGCGTGGCTCAACGACCCCGAATCCATCGAGGAAAATATGATTACGGCTGGCGAACTCGACCTCAAACTCGACTGGGCGTGGTTCTACAAAGGGCGAAAATGGGAAACGGACTACCAACCGCTCGACGATGACGACAACTTCGACGGCCCCATGATTCAGTTGGGCGACGTGAAACCCGGTGACTACGGCTGTGGCGTCATCAGCGTCCACGTCCACGACAATCCCGCACACGTCTGGTTCCGACTGAGCAACGCGATGGACAAAGAAAACGGACAGAACGAACCGGAGCTGAAAGCCGAAGGAAAAGACGCCGACGGAACGGGCGAACTCGACGACAGCATCCACTGGATTGCCGCTCCACTCGGCTGTCTCAAGAAACGCGAAACGGACGAAGACGACTCCATTCGCGCCCTCGGCGACCACAGGGAACAACCGGTCGATTTGGACGAGTGGACGACGAGCGAGTCTGAAGCGAAAACGTCGGGTCGCCGTTACTGCTTCTCCAAGGGAACGCTCGCGCAGGCAATCGACGGGTTGGGAGGCGGCGTCAACCTCGGTCGGCACGACAAAAACCACACGTGCTTCTACGGCTTCTGCTGGAAGATTCCGAAGGGCGTCGGCAACGAAATCCAGACCGACTCCGTCTCGTTCGATTTGGACTTCTACGCGGAGCAGTACCGCCACAACGAACGTCCGAAGAATCCGTGGAAATCGGAGAACTGAACTACCGCGATAGCGGGCGGTGTCCGTCGAGGGCGGATTTCGTCGCTCACGAGGTTCGCCCATCACCGCCTTCACAAAGTATCCTGCTTACTCATGTCACACGAACCGCACCCGACGCGTCGGAGCGTGCTCGCCTCGCTGGCCACCCTCGGGTTCGGCGGCGCACTGGGTGTCGGTGGCGTGCTAAACATTTCGGGCATACAGGCCCGAACCGACGACCGAGCCGCAAAAACCGGTGCCGGGTTCACCGCGGACGAACTCGACCTCGCACTCGACTGGTGGGTCTTCTATCGCGGTCGCTGTCTGACCGAAGATGAACAGCCAGCGTCCGATAACTCCGGCCCGATGATTACCCTCGCAGACCTCAAATCCGGCGATTACGGCGGGGGATGCATCGGGATTCACCTCCGCGGATCGCCCGCGCGGGTGTGGTTGAGCGGGTCGCTTCTCGCTAACGACGAAATAACCAACCGGAACCGGAGGCCGAAGTGGAAACCGACGGCCGTCTCGGAAAGGGCCACGGTGAACTCGCGGACGCGATTCAGTTTACGCTGTTCCCGCTGGGAGACTGTGATAACTGCGATGGAAAGACGGAAGCCGAGGCCCGGACGTTCGTCCGCGATTCGACGCCGGAGAACTCGCCGCACGGCGAGTTCGAACCGTTCGCGCAGGGAAGGCTCTGCGACGTGCTCGCCTCGACTTCGGGCGGCCACTTGCTTGACGATGCGCCGAAAACGCCCGGAACAAGCGGCCTTCAGCCCGGGCGAACGTACTACGTCGGGTTCCGCTGGTGGGTGCCGGAGACGGTGGACAACGAAATCCAAAGCGATTCCGTCTCGTTCGATTTGGAGTTTTACGCGGAACAGTGCCGACGTAACCCGAACCCGGCAAATCCGTTTGCGAAATAGCTCTTTGTCTATTTTCCGACTATTTGCCACACATTTTCGTGGCTGGACGAACAACAGTATCGTATGGCATACGAATGGCAGTATTACGACCTCGTCCTGCTCGGTATCGCCGTCAGTATGTCGGTCGGGGCGGGTGTCGGATTTCTCACCTCGGTTTCGCTCCCGGTGGCGATTATCGGCGCGGGACTCGTTGCGTCCGCCATTATCGGCCACGGCCTGTTTATCAACGGCCCAGTCGATGAACCGCGGGATTTGACGAACGAAGTGGAGGCGCTGAACTGAGGCGATCCGACCGCGAATTTCGACCTATCCTCAACAAAAATCCGGTTACGACGTTCATAACGGTCGCTTTATCCGGACTTCCGCGAGGTAAAACACTACCACGCAGGCCTCCGTCGTGAGCAGTATGTCCACACCCACGCTCCTACTGACGCATCGCCTCACACCCGACATCGCGTCCGATCTCCAGGCTGAACTCGACGACCACCTTCCCGACGGTGCCCTCGCTCGGGCGCGAACACCGGAAGAAACGTTCGAACTGCTTCCCGACGCTGTCCTCGTCAACATCGCCCGCGGCGACGTGGTTGACGAGGACGCCCTGATACGCGCGCTCCAGTACCGCCTGATTCGCGGTGCCGGACTTGACGTGTTTTCGACGGAACCGCTTCCGTCCGATTCGCCACTGTGGAATCTCTCGAACGCGGTGCTCACCCCACACATGGCCGGTTCGACGCCGCACAAAGCGGAACGCTGGCGAGACATCATCGTGGAAAACTACGAGGTACTTGCGTCGGACAGGGTGGACGAGATGGTCAATCGAATCGTGTAGCCCGTCGTTTCAGTTCATTTCTTGCCGAGTTGCGCGAGAAACGCATCCCGTTGCGCATTCGAATCCAGTCTGATTACCGTCGTTTCCTCGTCCAACTCCGTGAATTTCCGTTCCATCGCCGGAATCTTTTCCGCGGGAAAGTTCCAGATGTAGCGGAGAAACGCCATATCGACTTTCTCCTCGCACCCCTCGGCCATATCGGGGCGCGTCTGGCCGTAATTTCCGAGCCATCGTTTGATGACTCGGTAGAGACAGACGTACCGCGAGACGGACAGCAAAATCACGGTGTCCGCGGCGTCGAGTCGCGCGTCGATGGTGCTTCCGTAATTTCCGTCGAGTATCCAGTTCGGTCGTTCGATGAGAGTTCGGTGCGTTTTCTCCCAGTCGTCGCTATCCGGTTTTTCCCACCCCGGTTCCCAAAAGTGGGTGTCGAGGTGCGTAACCGGTCTGTTTAGGATTTCACCCAACCGGGCGGCGAACGTGGATTTCCCTGCACCCGGCGGGCCGAGAACCACGATTCTGTTCATCGCGTTTGTTGTATCTGCCATCTTCGAACGGGAGCGCGAACTTATTCGACCACTGATAAGAACGTTTCGGTCGCGCGACCTGTATGGCCGCCGAACCCGTGCCCGGTGTGCATCGGCTCGACATTTGATTAGACTGCCCGTCGATTCTGGAAGGGGATAGAATGTCCACGAAATCGAACACGGAACTCGTCCGGCGCGACGCTGAGGAAATCTGGTCGGAGGGGAACACCGAAGTCATCAACGAGATATTCGATAAGGATTTGGTTCTTCACGACCCGTCGTCACCGGGCGAAGAAGGGGACGGGATGACTACCGTAAGTACGTGGAAACGTACCGCCGGGCCTTTCCCGACGCCGAGTACACGGTCGAAAAGGAGGTTGCCGAAGACGATTTCGTATCGGTTCGGTACACGGCTCGCGGCACCCACGAGGGCGAACTCATGGATATCGAACCGACCGGCGAGCGGGTAACCGTCTCCGGAATGGAGATGTATCGCGTTGAGGACGGGAAAATCGCCGAGATGTGGACGAACTACGACACGGTCGGCCTGTTACAGCAACTCGACGTGTTACCGTCACTCGACGCACTTGTTCGGGAGGCAAACGCCGATTGACGGTCGTTCCCCGAGAAAATCGAGGACAGGGCCGACGACTGCTTCCCAGTCCGGGCGTGCCCGACGTCCTTCGAGTCGAAGGGGTGCACCTTGTCCCGCCCCGTCGAAGACGAGACAGGCATAGCCGCGAGAGCGCCGTCGGGACGCCACAGAGGAAATACAGTTCCTCGGCAATCGAGTCGAACCCGCCGAGGCAGACGACGGTCGGAAACGATTGTTCGGAATCATCGTCGTCATCACCGCCCGTTTCGGGAGCGAACCAGTAGCCCGGAAGGGCGGTGTCTTCGTAGGGGATTTCGACCTGCTCGACAATTCTGTCGAGCAGGTCGAGCGCACTCGTAAACGTCTCCCTGCTCCGCTCGTACGTCGGACGCCGTCTCGGGTCGTCCGAACCGAGGAAAAACTCCGCGGTTCGATAGTAGTTGTGCGCTCGGAAGAATGCCCCTCGCGCGGTTTCGTGGTGTTCTCCGTCGAGTGCATCACGGGCCGTTTCGGCGACTCGGTCGGCGGTTCGCCGTCATTCGATAAACCACTCCTCGAAATTTCCCTCGCCGATGTTTTCGACCGTAGTCAGACATTCGCCCGATTCGGCCCCGCCGTAAGTGGCGTAACTCATCGCCCTGAGCGTCTGGTAGTCGAAGGTGGCATCCTCGAAATGGACGTTCACATGCTATAGACGGGGTGGAAGACGATAGTCGATTCTCGGATGGTCAGTCGTCCGGCACAACAGTTACATACGACTTTTTATTCTCAAAAGCAACCGAAAACCGATTTCAGCTCGAAACCTCGTGAATGGGCAGTTCAGTAGACCGAGTCTCTGATGTCTTCGTCCAAGTCGTCGAACGTATCGAGATGTACCTGCCGTTCGGTGCGGAGGTTCTCCAGTTCGGCCTCGTAGTCGGTGACGTTGTCGGCAACGCCAAACTCTTCGATGTCGATGCCGGGCACCGAACTCGGAACCGTAAGCCCCGTCGCGTCGTCCGTCGTCCATTCGACGGTGTCACGGGCGATTTCTCGTAGCAGGGTTACCGATTCGGTGACGCCAATGTCCTTGCCGCCGAGGTGGCCCGTGTTGAGGACGAAACAGTCTACGCCGAGGTCGTCGATGAGGTTTCGGAAGCGGTTTCCTTCCTCGCCTTTCGACCCGACGATGAACGGGTTGGTGCCGACCACGCGGATGGATTCGCCAGCCTTCGACGGGTCGCCAGCGCTGGTTTCGATGGATTCACCGAGCATGAACGCCACGGCGGCCTCTTTCGAGGTGAGTTTGGCGACCGGCGGCATGACGGGATTGCGGGTGATGAAGAACACTTGGTCAACCCCATCAAGGTCGATGTCCTCACCCGAAGACGAGAGATAGTCGCGGAGGATGATTGCCCGACCGTTCGAGGTGTGGCGGTCGCTGTCAAAGTCCACGGTGCCGTCGTCCGCCACGTCCACGTTTTCGAGGACTGCGGAGTCGTGGGTCACGGCGTCGTACATGGCAGGCTGTTCCTCTGCATCGAGTCCGATAGTTTTGACGTACAGACCGTTGCCTTCACTGCCCGCGATGGAGCCGTCGGGGAGGAGGGCGCACACGTCGTCTTGAAGCATCGTCGCCGTCTCGCCCTCGTCCTCGTTGAGCCAGAGGCCGTGAGCGGTCAGCGTCGATTTGCCGGTCGCGGAGAGGCCGAGGAACGCCTGTCCGACGTTTGTTTGCTCGCCGTCGTCGTCGCGGAGCGTGACACGCTTGCTTCCCGCGTGGAGGCCGAGGCCGCCCTTTTGCTTGGCGTGGAACATGAACAAACGGAGGAACGACTTTTTCGCCTCGCCGGTGTAATCGCTTCCGAGAACCGCAGTGAGACCTTCTTCGGGAAGGATTCGAACCGCGATTTCGTTCCATTCCGGAATCTGGACGGTGACGAAATCCGGTTCGCCCTCTCCCTCAGCGGGTTCGAACAATTTCGCCCATGCGAGGGCGATGCGACCGTACTCCTTCGGAACGTACAATCTGCATCGGTAGGAGTGCTCGGCATGGCGGCCCATCTGCCGGTCGATACAGAGGATTTCTTCTTCCTGTGCGTAGTCGAGTGCGTCTTGTATATGTCCGTAATCCTCTGAACCAAATCCATTGTCTATCGCGTTTTTCGTTTTATCCGAATTGCGCGAGCGTTCTCTGCTCACGTAGGACGGGGAACCGAACTCCGCCGTGGTTTCGAGCTCGCGCGAAAATTCGCGTAGCTCTTCAAGTGACGGATTGTAGATGACATTGTCTGCCTCTACCGGATTAGGGAGCGTCTCTTTCAGGGGTCGGACTGCCTGCCCACTGTCTGACATCGTACTAATGAGGCCGGCATAGACGACCATAATTATGCACGGTTTACACCGGCCTTAGTGGTGTCATAACACGCTTTTTAGCGGATTTTGGATTTCGGAAGTGAGTAAACATTTGTGGATTTTTGCCGTACAAGCGCAGTTCAGGCAGTTCTATTGCACACTATTCACACCCCGGAAGGCCCTGCCTGATTCACTTCCGAAATCGGTTCTTCATCCGCCTCCAGCACCGATTTCAGTTCGCGTAGTTCCTTCCGAAGTTGTCGCGCCATCAGCCACTGCATAACCGGCCTGAACACGGTGAACATGAACTCCGTAAATCGACCATCTGCTTCAGTTGTCTATACTGTCGGTTGTATCCCGGAGCCATGGCTTTCGGAGACGTAGTACGCTGAAAGAAATAAGGTGACGCTATATCGCCTGTGCGAAATTTTAGCTACGAACGACGTTCGTCGCGCGTGGTCCTTTTGGTGCCTGTTCGATATCGAATTCGATTTCCGTACCTTCCGTCAGATCCTCACCGCCAACGTCTTCCATGTGGAAGAACACGTCGTCGTCAGCATCCTCAGTCGAAATGAAACCGTAGCCGCCTGTGTCGTTGAAGAAATCAACTTTACCGTTTGCCATTACAATCAAATACTGATGAGGGACACGGTTAAGGGTTCCGCATTCGTTTTCAAAACAGGATTTTTACTGTACGAATGTACTGATTAATGGGCTTTGGATGGCCATTTGGTTATCATTGAGAGGTTTTACGTTGATATACTGCTCTATCCGACACAACGAAGGGAAAATTCCGTACTATCCACAGCTTTCATCTCGATACTGTGCCATGTTCTTGTTTCTCACTACTGACCAGCTTCGAAACGATAGTCTCGTGCTTTCGTAATCGGGTGGCCTCGGCACTCATAGGGTTCGTCACCACCAGCCGCCAGACTAGCTCGGAACGCCTGTTTTCGTCATCGGCCATGCCACGCTACACACCGGAGGGCAAAAAGTCACGCCAAAACACTTGCCGCCAGCCACCTTCTATCTCCCATGTCAAACCCACTCCCCGACGAAGCGGAAACCCTTCTCACCGAAGAATCCGTCATGGCCCATCTCGCAACCAGTTCCGACGACCGGCCACACGTCGCGCCGGTCTGGTACCACTACGACGACGGAGTCATTTCGATTCTCACGGGCGGCCGAAAACTGGGGAACATCAGGAACAACCCGCGAGTCGCCGTCTCGTTCCAACAGGACACCGACGGAAACGCGGAGTGGATGGCGACCGTGCAGGGCACAGCCACCGTAATCGAGGACGAAGAAGAAACCCACGAAGCGTCCGCCAAAATCAATCCTCGCTACGGAGCAAGCGAAACCGCCTATCCCGACAATACGCTCGTCAAAATCGAAATCGGGTCGGGAACGTTCACGCGGTACTGAACTACTTGTCAGCGTCTTCTTACCAACTTACTCGATTCGCTCGCGTGCCGCCGCAACCACGAGTGGAAGCGTAATCGTCGCCGTGGTCGCTTATGTCCCACCCTGTGTGAGATATCGGCTTGAACGCCGCGATTATTCCACGATGACGCGCCCGTCGCGCTCTACGGTCACGTCGTGACCGAGATAGCCGAACACCAGTCGCTTTGGGTTACTGAGTTCGGGGGGTTTATACGTCCGATGCAGAGTCATCATCGATTTCGTACAGCGTACTTTCGAGCAGCGAATCCAATCCGCGCCGATACCGGGCCGACAACGCCTGTGGGGTGATGTCGAGTTCCTGTGCGACCTCCGCCAACGTCGCTTGACGTGGTGTTCTAAAGAAGCCCGCTTGATGCGTCGAAACCAGCGCGTCGTACTGCTCGGACGTGAGGTCGTACTGTCGTTCGCGCATCTCCTGTACCGAATAAACGCGCATCACTTCGAAGGGAATCGACCGCGCCGAAAGTTTCTCACGCAACCGACTCGCGGCGGCGTGGGTAGTAAATCGGAACTGGAAATACCAGCCGTCGGACGACCCACAGCCCCCGAGGAGCGTCGTCTGCCCATCCACGATGATGTCCTGTAATCCGGGTTGGTCGCGATTCCAAGTCATTCGGCAGAGCAACCCCTCGCCAGTATCGTCGAGGACGGTGACGGATTCGAGTGCGGGCTCTTCTTCCTCGGTTTCGGCGATTTCGCCCGCACTGACGTTTCGAATCCAGAAAAACGGGAGCAAGCCGTCGTCCGCGGGGACGAACTGTTCGAGTTCGATATGTGCGTCCGGATACCGTTGGACGAGTTCTCCTAACGGAAATTCGTCCACTGGGATTTCGATTTCGACGATGAAACTCATTCGAATACGCTAGTCTGTCTTCCTGCATAATCCCAATTTCGAGCTGTATGCTAGCTCTTTTCACGCCGTTATCGCTTGAGAAACTGTGTTGCCGACTGCCACGAAGGGCGCGCGTGACGCGAAGTCAGACGCCAGAGACGCTTCGATTAGCCGCAACCCGAAGGCTCGGCTGTCGGGGCCGGTCGGCGGCGGCCCGTCTCCTGCAAGACCGGGACGTGACTCCGATAGTCCCGGCGGTTCTCTCGAACCGTTGAAACCCGCAGGACACGTCCAAACTCTCGTCGTCCCCCCTTTTAATACCATCTGTTTCCACGAAATCGTATGACGATTTTCGAAAAATCAGGATGAAAAATCAGGTAGTTCAGTCACCATCGTACAGTAGTTCAGTCACGATTCTACGGCGGTCATTCTATGGCGCTGTGGTGGTCATTGTATGGAAGTCATTCTCGGGAGTGCAGTGGAGATGTTCCGATCGATTCGCAGTCACAGTCCCGTCGGTTCGTCGATGAACGTCGTTTTCAGCCCCCATTCCTCCGCGAGCGACTGGAGCGACTGCACGCCGAACGTCTCGGTTGCGTAGTGTCCCGCGAGGAAGACGTTGAGCCCGGCCTCTCGCGCCTCGTGGTACACCTTCTGTTTTCCTTCGCCGGTAATCAGCGCGTCAGCCCCCACGTCGATGGCTTCGTCCAGCCAATCCACGCCGCTTCCGGTGACGATGGCCACGTCCTCGACTGTTTCGGGGCCGAAATCGAACACCTGAATCGCTTGTCCCCCGGTGTCGAGTTCGTCGGCCAATCGCTCCCGGATTTCCTCGACCGTCAGTTTGCCGCGTCCACGCTGGCCGATGTGCTCCGGCCCCATGCTCCCGAAGGGTTCTCTGGAATCGAGTTCGAGGAGGTCGGCGATTCCCGCCGCATTGCCGAGTTCCGGGTGCGAATCCAGCGGCAGGTGCGAAACGTACAGCGCCACGTCGCTTTCGATGAGCGATGCGATTCGGTCGTAGTCGCGCCCCGTCACGCGCTCGATGCCGCCCCACGACAGGCCGTGGTGGACGACCAGCGTGTCTGCATCCCACTTCGCGGCATCCTCGATGGTCTTCTCCGCGGCGTCCACGGCGAAGGCAACGCGCTCTACTTCTTTTTCGTCCGGGCCGACCTGTAATCCGTTCGCGCTCGCGTCCACGTCCGCGAAATCGCTCGTCCGGAGTCGGTCGTCGTACTCCTCGGTGAGTTCGGCGAGGTTCATATCACATTATCCACGCGCCGTCGGTTTGTATGTCCCGGCTTTCGCGCCAGCAGCCATCACGGTTAAGACTGTTCGCGGCCTATTTTTACTCCCCCTTACAGGGGATGAGCGGTAACCGAGGTGTTTGACCATGGGCAAGTTCCGAAAAGCAATGTTTACGTGGCGACGCCTGCCACGACGGTTCAGGCGACGTATCGTGAGCAAACTTCGGCGCGTGTTCAAGAGTTAACCCCGCGCCGCTCGATTTCACGGACTACCTGACTCCACCTGATTTGATTTTCGAGACGGAGTTACGTCGAAAGCAGCGCAATTGCTATGGTGTCTGTGACATACTGAATCTGTACTAATTGCTCGGCGCGCGAATAACGCGCGAGGGATGAGTGAACGAACGTAGCGAGTGAGCGAATCGGTTGGGGAGGACGTGGTGCGGTTGGTGTGCGGTGGCGGTTTTCATTATTGTCGTGATTTGCTCACTCCTGTTTGAGAAGACTATGTCGAAGCAAATCACGACAACAAACGAAGCCCTCGCTTCGCTCGCCCTTCATCCGCCAAGAAACCGCCACAGCCACACCCTCCCAACCGACTGCGGTTCTCGGTCGCTCCGCTCCCTGCGATACTCATCGCTTGCGCGATAGTCAGCAAGGCTTCGGAACCCTCAGCCCTGCTGACGCACGCGCCACGAGATTCTGGTGGGATTGCGTAGAAAACTAAAAATCCGACTTCGTCTCCGTTTCCCAGTTACCCATCGTGAGCCTGTGAAAACACGAATTCACGCAGTAGCTTCCCGCCGAGCGAAGCCGATTGGCCGTCGTCGCGGTCGTTGACTTCGACCACGTCGAATCCGACGACGTCGGTTTTTTCGGCTACGTCCCGAACCACGTCGCGCATTTTTCTGGGTGAAAGGCCGAAGGGTTCCATGGTTCCGGTACCGGGGGCGAAACCGGGGTCTGCACCGTCGATGTCTACGCTGAGGTAGGCGGAACCGTCGAAGTCGGGTTCCCAGTCGGCGACTTCCTCGGGCGGGACGACGGTTACGTCGGATTCGGCGGCGCGGTTCCACTCTTCTTCGCTTCCGGTTCTGGCACCGAGAATGACGGCGTGGTCGGCGATGTCGAGGACGTGCCGGGTGACGGTCGCGTGGCTCAGGGGGTTGCCGTCGTAGGCTTCTCGCAAATCCAGATGGGCGTCGAGACAGACGAAGGTGTCCGGTTCTGTTGCCCGAACACCCGCCAGTGTGACAGTGTGTTCCCCGCCGAGGAGGAGGGGGTAGGCGTCGTCCCAGACGATGTCGGTGAGAACGCCTTCAACGTATTCGAGGTACTCTTCGGCGTCGTCCCATGCGTAGACGTCGCCGTGGTCGTGGACGTGGAGGTCTGAAAAGAACTGCCCGGTGCGATGGTCGTAGTCGTCGAACGTCCGGGAGAATCGTCGGATTCGTTCGGGACCGAATCGCGTTCCGGGCTGAAACGTGGTGGACACGTCGAGCGGCGCACCTACCACCACGAAGTCCGCTTGTCCGCGGTCAGTGGACGCGCCGGGAAACATCTAGCGTTCGATTTTGCGCTGGTCGTCCATTTCGAGGTACTCGATTTCGTCGTCGGGCGAGAGGCCCATTCCCTCGGGCGTCTTGATGGTGATGGTTTCGTAGGTTTCGAGGTCCATGACCTGTGCGACGGTTTCGCTCTCGACGCTGACGACTTGGCCCTGTTTCCGGTTGATAATCGGTACCCAAATCTTCGCGTCAACCGGTTGGCTGAGGCTGCGTTTTTTCTCGTCGAAAACGCCTTTGCCCTCGATTCGGGCTTTCGCACTGCCGTGTTTACCGGGCTTTGCAGTGCTGTAGGACTTGATGACGCATGCGGCGTCGTCCATCATGACGTAGTTTCCTTCTTGGAGTTCGCGGACTTCCTTTTGCTCTTTCGCCATACCGCGGGATTGCGTTCGCTCCGGTATAAACCGTTTGGAACTGTCGCGCTGTCGCTCAGCAGTCGGTGTAACGAGAAAGCACGAGAACCGTGATTAGAACCCGGACGAGAGACGTTTTCCACGACTCGTACGACCCTGCTGGCTTCCACCAGTTTCACGAACGCCGTTTTCACGCCGTCCGTTACTTGGTCTTCACAATCGTCCGCGTGGACGATTTTTTGAGTCGCTTCGGTTCTCCGTCGGAGCGTTGACCTCGGTGTCGTGTTACCGACCACTTGGTTTTTGCTCCGCGTCTACATTCAATCGAACGTAGACCGTCCGGTTTGTTCTCTCGGTTCCCGCGACAGTTGCTACTTGGCCATCAATCATTATAAATATTTTTCTGAGATTTGGTCATGACATGTGTGAGCAACTACCATACGAGGGCTTTTGCCCTCTCACACGAATCGGTAATCATGCCGGAACATCCGCTGAAACAGCGGTTCGTCCTCGATACGTCGGTGTTCCTCACGGAGGAAATTCGAAACGAAGGCGAGGCGTTGGAGTCGGCCATCGACCGTCTGCTCGATGCGATTGCCCGGGCGAAACTTTCGCTCAACATCTCCTGTTACATCCCGCCCTCGGTTCACGACGAACTCACAGTCATTCTGCAGGAACGCAACGTCTCCGAACGCACCCTTTCGAAACTGGAAACGTGGGTCATCAAGAAAAACCCCGCTCGCTTCGAGGTGATGATTCCCGCCGAACTCGTCTACCGGTTCATCGACGAAATGAGTGGACGAGTTGACCGGGGGTTACGCGTCTCCGAAAACGCGGTTCGGGAAGCCTTCGACGACGGCGAGGCGAACGTCGGCGAGGTCATCTCCGACCTGCGAAGCGAGTATCGCTCGACCCTCCGACGCGGCGTCCTCGACTCCCGCGAGGATTTCGACTTGCTCATCCTCGCCCGCGAACTCGATGCGGGCGTGGTCACCGAAGATACCGGCATCATCAGTTGGGCCGAGGATTTCGGTCTGCGCTACCTTCGAGGACGGGATTTTCCGTCGTTGCTCGAAGAGTATCTCGACGCTATCGAGGAGGAGTGACCGACCAACTTCCCGGTTGGATGCGTCTGGCGCGCGAGTAACGCGCGAGGGGCGACTGAGTGACCGAAGGGAGCGAAGGAGTCGGTTGGGGAGGGCATGGTGCGGTTGCTGTGCGATAGCGGTTTCATTGTTGTCGTGATTTGCTTAGTTTCGTTTGATTAGACTGTGTTGGGGCAAATCACGACAACAAACGAAGCCCTCAGTCGCTTCTTCGTCGCTCAGTCATCCCTCGCGCGCCTGATTTCATTCAAATATTCATTTCACGTCTGCCGATCAAGGAAGGATTCGATACGTCCCAGTCCTTCTTCCAACTTTTCCGAGGAAAGTCCAAACCCGATTCTAAAGTGTTGGTCAAATCCAAACAAATCGCCGGGTGCGAGAACGACACTCTCGCTTTCGACGACTTCTCGACAAAACTCCGTCCCATTCTCGAAGCCGTCCGGAATCGAGACGAAACCGTTCACGCCGACTGGGTCGTACCAATCGAGTCCATACTCACCGACAAATTCGCGCACTCTATCCCGATTCTGTTTCGCCAACTCGCGGTTCTCGGCCAAAATCTCGTCTTCCTGTTCGCCCAGTGCTTGCCGAGCGACGTGCTGGTCGATGATACCCGGCGAGATGGTGGTGTAATCCTTCCACTCCCACGCATTCTCGACAACCTCCTCAGAACCGACGAGCCACCCGAATCGCAGACCCGCCAGCCCGTAGGCTTTCGTCAGACTCGTCGTGCTGATGCCGCGTTCGCCCATGCTAGCGACGGGGGGCAGTGGGTCGTCCGCGAGGAGGCGATACACCTCGTCGCAGAGCAGGTACGCCCCCGAATCCTCCGCGAGGTCGTACAGGGCTTCGACTTTCTCCTGCGGATGATAGCGCCCCGTTGGGTTGTTCGGGTTGTTCAACACGATGACCTGCGTATCCTCCCGAATCGCGTCGGCCACTGCGTCAACGTCGAGTTCCCACTCGGGCGGTTCGAGCGACACCCGAGTCACCTCTCCTAACGAGTCCAGGACAGCGTGGAGCGCTTGGTAAGTCGGCGTGACGACGACAGCGTGGCCATCCCCTTCTTTGTTTGCCTTGCCTAATAGGCTCAGAAACGCCAGAAAGTTCGCTTCTTGCGTCCCGCAGGTAAACAGCACTTCGTCGGCGGTTCGGTCGTAGCGCTCGCCGACTTCGGCGCGAAACTCCGGACTGCCATTGGTCGGGATGACGTAGCCCAACTCACCGGGATTGGTGTCGAAACGGTCTGCATCGAGGCTTCGGATGCCGCTCTCGGCCAGCATGATGTCCGCCTCGTGTTCGTATTCCGCGAACCAGCGTTCCAGTTTGAACGGGTCGATTTGCATACCGACTCTTGTTCGCGGGTGAGGGAAAAGCTACGGAACGTGGCAAGCGAAAACGGTCAAAGGGAAAATCACGGCACGCCGACGTACTTGTGCCGCCGAAACAGATACAGCAGGGCGAGCGGAATGCCGATACCGAACCACATGGCGATTCCGAGGAGGATGTATTCAGACCGCGGTTCCCACGCCGACACGGATGCGACGTATTTTCGGTCGAAGTGAATACCGATTGCCACGAGGGCGGGAGCGGTCAAGATGGAAACCATGACGATGAACGTGACGGGTGCTGGAAGCGACGGCAGCGATTCTACGACAGCGGAACTAAACGCCATCGAGGAGAAGAACTGATACATCGCGGCGGCGATAGTCATTACCAATCCGGGGAGGATGAGCAGCCACCACCCGCTTTCTCTGTCGGCTGCGGGTGCGGTAGACCGAACGTTAGAGGACATGGGTAGAATATCAAGTTAGAATCCTGAAAATGTTCCCAACAGTACCTGGCAGTTGGAATCGAAAGCAGTCGCGGATAAAGCGGATGCTTACTTCCCACCGCGCCGGTCTCGAAGATTCTGCCGCGTGAACTGCGGCGTCGTCCGAATCCCCTTTCGCTTGCGGAACGAGCGATAGAGCAGTCCGACGATGAACAGCGAAATCGCGCCCGAAATTGCGGCGGCGGGAACCGCCTCCGCCGCGTACAGCACCGCCGTCGTCAGGCCGCCGAAGGCGAGCAGAATGCCGTAGATGAGGCGTTTCGCCAGCAAATCGAACACGTCGTTGTCGTCCTCGATACTGACGCGGGCGTAGAAATCGTCGCGGTCGATGCGGTCTAACGTTCGCTCCAGTTTCGGTGGCGTTCTGATTATCGACTGGGCGGACGCTTGCAGTTGGTCGCCCGTCTCTGAAACATACTGTTTGATGGATTCCTCGCGGTAGCCCTCCTCGCTCAGGTACTCCGTCGCCACGGAGATGAAGTCGAAGTTCGAATCCAGGGTAACACAAACGCCCTCGACGACCGTCGCCACGCGCAAGACGAGCGCGAGATTCGAGGGAAGGCGAAGCGGGAACTCGTAAATCGTATCCTCTACTTGCTCTATGATTTGCTGGACGCGGTAGGTTTCGATGTCCTCCCCGCGAGCGTCCTCGATTGCGAGTTCCATCACTTTCCCCATCGTCGCCCGGTCGGCCTCCGGACTGAGGGTACCCATCTCGATGAGCGCGTCGAGAATCCCGTCGATGTCCTGATTCGCCACCGCGATGTAGAAATCCACGATTTTGTGCTGGATAAACTCGTCCGCCCGCCCGCTCATGCCGAAATCGTAGAAGACGATTGTGCCGTCGTCTTCCACCGCCAGATTGCCGGGGTGCGGGTCGGCGTGGAAGACGCCGTCCTCGATTATCATCTGGAGGTAGGCTCGCTGGAGGGTGACTGCGAGTTCGTGCCGGTCGATATTCTTCTCGTCCAGTTCATCGACTCGGTTGATTTTCGTCCCGCCGATGTACTTCATCGTGAGGACGCGCGAACCAGAGTGGCTGTCGATGACTCGCGGAATGGCGATGCCGTCCTCGTCCTCGAAGTTCGACCGAATTTCTCGGAGCATCGACGCCTCCCGACCGTAATCCATCTCCTCCCGAATCGTTCGGGCGAACTCGTCGGCGAGGTTTTCCAGCGAGAACGCTCGTCCTTGGCCGATGAATCGCATTAGAATCGGAAGCGACCAGCGAATCACCCGCAGATCGGCCTCGACCAGTTCCTCGATGCCGGGGCGGCGGACTTTCACGGCAACTTTCTCACCGTTGATTTTCGCGGCGTACACCTGCCCGAGACTGGCACCGCTTATCGCCTCGGTGTCGAACTCCGCGAACTTCTCTTCTACCGGCCCGATTTCCGATTCGAGCACTTTCCGCGCTCGCTCCCACTCTGCGGGCGGAACCTCGTCCTGTAGTTTCGAGAGTTCCTCTACGTACTCCGGCGGGAGGATGTCGGGACGGGTCGAAAGCAGTTGGCCGAGTTTGATGAATGTCGGTCCCAGCGTGAGAAGGGATTCAAGGAGCGTGTCCGCCCGCTCGATTCTCGTTTCACTGCTCACCTGCCGGGAGCGACCGAAGATGAAAAACCGATTCCGGTCACGGGCGTAGCTAAGCAGGAGCGGCAGGAAGTGCCATGCGACGACGAAAAACCGACGATACGCGCGAAGAGATGCCAGAAAGACCACCTACCGCTATCGACCTTTGATAGGGATGGATTGGTCTGGTGCCGACGACCGTTTCGGGAGCGTAATTTCGAGAACGCCCCGCGAGACGGTTGCTTCCGCGCCCGAACCGGTCGAATCCGGCGGCAGCGGCAGTTCGGCGTCGAGGAACAGCGAACGCTCCTCGCTCAAGTAATCGAACTCCATGGGCACGTCTTTCTCGCGCCGCGCTTCGATTTGGAGGCGGCCATCTGTCACGTCAATATCAATCGTCTCTTCGGTGACGCCGGGCATGTCGACGACGAGGAGGTACGCGCCCTCGCTCTCTAACAAGTCCGCGAACACGGCATCCGGAAGTTCCCGCAACGCATCACGAAGCGCTGACATGCTTCCACCTTGGGAGGCAAAGCCGAAAAAGGGTGCGGTCTGGGAGATGCGTAGAAGCGCATCTCCATGTGAGCGGTGTAACCGCGAACTGCGTTGTTCCTCTGGAACCACGGTGTGAATGGGGAGTGGTGTTCTCGTGAGCGACGTATGGAGTGAACGAGAACGCGGAAGAGCGCGCTCTTCCGCAACGACCCGTGAACTGGGAGATGCACGCCGAAAGTGGGGGGCATAGAAATCTCACCGGACAGCGATTCGGGTTCATCTTAGTGGTTCCCCCTCCCCCGACAGTTCGTCCCGATTAGTGTGTAGAAGCCAACCGAAAACCGCGAGAAAAACGAGTTGGACGAGTCGAAACGAGCGTGTTCGAAGTATCGACGAAAATCGCGCTCATCACCGTCGTCGCCTTCGGAATTACGACCGTCGTCGGAACTGCCTTCCTGACGCTGACCGAGTATGACAACACCGCACTGCTCGACCCGAAATTCTTCGTCTGGCTACTGTTCGGATTCGTCGTCATGTTGTCCGCGTCGACACACGAGCGCGATTCGGAGGACTCCGAAGTGCGCTCTCGAAACGAATGAGTTCGACCTTGGAGCAAAAACGTAACTTTCGGAACAACTACTACCTGTTGGAACGATAGATTGACCGTGAGATTCATCACCTCTTTCGCCCTCTGGGCCGCCATCTCCTACGTCAGTATCGTCGTTCTCGACACGTTTCTGATGGGGAAACCAGATGGTTGGCGTACAGCCCCTCCGCGGTCGGATGCGGAATCGGAATCTCAATCGCGCAAAAATCGAGCTTCCGTCTCTCGTTCTGATTCGAGCGGCGACTACAACGACCCGACCAGCAAAAAGCCAGCAATCCCAAACAGTACGACGCCCCCGAAAGCATACGGCAGACCGCCCCACGCGACGCGCCACGCCGCGCCGCGTTCGTCCGCGTCCGAAATGAGGAATCGCGGAGCGTTTTCGCCGTGACCGATGACGGTGTTCACCTCTCCCGCCTCGCTTCCCGCCATCGAATCGTAGCGCGCTTCGCCGAGGACGTGGACGCTTTCGCCCGAATCGAGGCGCTTCTCGATGTACTTTCTATCCTTTCCGGTTTTCAGTTCGAACAGTTTGAGGTCGAGTGTGCGGTCTTCCGAGTCTACATCCTTGTTCGCGGTGATGAACTCCCGCACTCGCTCGGGTGGTTTGTTCCCGCCGCGAACGTCGATTGAACGCTCCGATTTGAACCGAAAGTCCGCGGCGCGCGGGTCAACCAGCGCGCTGGCGGTTTCGTCCTCGATGCGAAACGGGACGTGGTTTCGGCCGGAATCGATGGTGCGCCAGTGGCGTCCGTTCTTGCTGTTTCGCTCCTCTTTCACTTCGTACTCGTATGCCACGCAGTCGCTTCCAGTGAACGGCGACTGGAGGACGCCGTTTTCGGGTTGTGCGATACCTTCCACTTCGACGGGAGTGCCGTCGCCGAGCGACTGAACGTCGTTCGGGTCGTTCGTCAGGATTCGGTAGGCAGTTCGGAGGTCTTTGCTTCCGTACCAGAACATGACGCTTCCGACGAAGGAACTGGCGCAGAAAATTGCCAGCGCGAACGGGTAATCGAGGAGGGACATACCGAAACTGTTGTCCATCCGATGATAAGTGTTCCCCGCTTCCTTTTTGCCCGGCGACTCGAACGGACGAACATGAGCGACCACCAGCCGGACAGAAAACAGTCCGGGTTCAAGGAGACGACTCGCGTGTCGGCCGCCCGCGAGCGACTCCGCGAGTCGGTTTCCGGGCACGACCGCACCGAATCCGTCCCCGTCGGTTCGGCAGACGGGCGGATACTCGCCGAGGCGGTCGTCGCCCCGCGAAACGTTCCCCACTACCCGCGGGCCGCGATGGACGGCTTCGCGGTGCGAGCGCAGGACACCTTCGGCGCGAGCGGTCGGTCACCCGAAATTCTCCGGCAAGAGCACGAGATGGGCCCGAAAACCGCCGTTCGAGTCCACACCGGAAGCGAACTTCCCGGGGGCGCTGACGCCGTGGTGATGATAGAACAGACAGAGAAATTCGGCGAAGACGTCGAAATCTTCGACGCCGTCGCGGAGGGCGAAAACGTTGCCCCAATCGGCGAGGACGTAGAGAAAGGACAGTCGCTCTACGAACCCGGCCACCGACTCCGACCGTCCGACCTCGGCATGCTGAAATCGGTCGGCATCCGCGAACTGACGGTGTACGACCGGCCCACAGTCGCCGTGATTCCGACCGGCGAGGAACTGGTTCAATCCGACCCGGAACCCGGCGAGGTGGTCGAAACGAACGGATTGACCGTCTCGCGTTTCGTCCAACGGTGGGGTGGCGAGGCGACCTACCACGACGTGGTCACCGACGACGAAGACGCGCTCCGCGAGGCTATCGAATCGAACCTCGACCACGACGTTGTCGTCACGACCGGCGGTTCGTCGGTCGGCGAGCGCGATTTGCTCCCCGAAGTCGTCGCAGAACTGGGCGAGGTTCTCGTTCACGGTGTCGCCCTCAAACCGGGCCATCCGGTCGCCCTCGGCGTCGTGGACGAAACACCAATCGTACTGCTTCCGGGCTATCCAGTCGCCTGTATCATCAACGCGATGCAGTTCCTCCGTCCGGCGATGAAGTGGGCGGGTCACCTCCCGGTCGATTCCTTCCCGACGACGACCGCAGAACTCAGCAGGAAAATCCGGAGCGAACCCGGAATCCGGTCGTTCGTCCGCGTCACGATGGAAAACGGAACCGCGACTCCGACGCGCGCAAGCGGTTCCGGCGTGCTCTCCAGCGTCGCGCTGGCTGACGGATGGGTCGAAGTGCCCGAAGAACGCGAGGGGATTCCGGAAGGCGAGACTGTTTCCGTCACCAACTGGGAGTGGTCTGCATGAGCGACCGCAAGGAGTTCCGCGACCTCGCGGAACCAGACGCCGCCCGCGAAGCCATCGCGTCGCTCGACCTAACGCCCGAAACCGAGCGCATTTCGCTCGAAGACGCGCGAGGGCGAGTGCTGGCCGAGCGATTGGACGCCGACCGCGACGTGCCGGGATTCGACCGCGCGAGCATGGACGGCTACGCGGTGCAGGCGCGGGACACCTTCGGCGCGGACGAAGCCGACCCCGTGATTCTCGATCTCGTCGGGGAAGTTCACGCAGGAGTGGAACCCACTGTCGAAGTCGGTGAGGGCCAAGCAGTCGAAATCTCGACGGGGGCAGTGATGCCGCCGGGGGCGGATGCGGTAGTGATGGTCGAACGGACTGATGAACACGAGTCGCCACGCGACTCGGAACGAGCGAGCGGTGAAGCCGCGAACCGCGTCGAAATCCGCACGTCGCTCGCGCCCGGCGACCACGTCATGCTCGCGGGCGCGGACGTTTCTGCGGGACAGCGCGCTCTCGGCCCCGGAACGCGACTCACGGCGCGGGAAATCGGCCTGTTGTCCGCGCTCGGCGTGGACGAGGTTCCGGTTCGTGGAAAACCCAAAGTCGGCATCATCTCGACCGGAGACGAACTTGTCCGGCCCGGAAATCCGTTGTCCGACCAGTCCGGCCAGATTTACGACGTAAACAGCTACACCATCGCCACGGCAGTCGAGGAGGCGGGCGGCGAACCGATTCTCTACCCCCACGCAGGCGACGACTACGACGAAATGGAACGGTTGCTGTTGGAGGCCGAAGAAGAATGCGACCTCGTGCTTTCGTCGGGTTCCACCAGCGCCAGCGCGGTGGACGTGATTTACCGCGTCATCGAATCCCAAGGAGAACTCCTGTTACACGGCGTGGCGGTCAAACCCGGTAAACCGATGCTCATCGGGCGGTTTCCGGATTCCGCCTACGTGGGCCTGCCGGGGTATCCCGTCTCCGCGCTGACCATCTTCCGAACCTTCGTCGCGCCAGCGATTCGAAACGCGGCGGGGCTTTCGGAACCCGCTACGGCCACCATCGAGGCTCGGATGGCAGTGGAAGAGCGCTACGGGGAGGGCAGAATGCGACTCATGCCAACCGGGTTAGTCGAAGATGAAAACGGTCGCGTGCTGGCCTACCCGGTTGACAAGGGAAGCGGCGCGACGACCAGCCTCGTGGAAGCCGACGGCGTGGTGACCGTCGAACCAGATACGGCCTACCTCGCGGAAGGCGAGTCGGTCGAAGTACGACTGTTTTCGCCGGACGTGCGCCCGCCGTCCGTCTTCGGCGTCGGCGAGGACGACCCCGCGCTCTCGCGCCTCCTCGACAAACTCGACTCGCCGCGCTACCTCGCGCTCGGTAGCCGGGAAGGCCTCCGTCGACTCCGAAACGGCGTGCCGGATTTCGCGGTGGCAACGGGTGACGAACGACGTTCGTCATCCGATGAGAAATCGAAGACGCCGACGGATGCGAGTGAGGACACCGAACTCGCGTCCTACTCTCGCGAGTGGGGAGTGGTCGTCCCGACTGGAAACCCCGAGAAAATCGAGGGACTCGCCGATTTGGTCGAACGCGACCTCACGTTTATCAATCGTGGAACGGACTCCGGTCTGCGGACGACGCTCGGCAACGCCGTCGCTGACCTCGCGGAGGAGCGCGGAACGACCCGACACGAACTCGTCGAATCTATCTCGGGCTTCGAGATGACGGTCAAGGCCCACGAAAGTCCGGCCCGAAAAGTCGCCGCCGGATTCGCCGACGCCGGACTCGGTCTGCGCTCGACGGCCGAAAAACTGGATTTGGGATTCGTCCCGCTCGGCGAAGAACGCGTTCGCGTGCTGGCGAATCCAGCACGCGAACGCAAGGACGGGATGGCAGAATTACGGACTGCGCTCGATTCGGAGTTAGTCGGTGTACTCGGCGACCTGCCCGGCGTTCGACCATAGTTCGTCGAAGGTGTTGACGCGGTAGTCGCCCAGCACGCACTGATTTCTGCGATGTGGGTCGTGTCGTTCGACGTGAATCGCATCTAGGCCCGCGTTCCACGCCGCGCCGATGTCGCTGGAACCGTCGCCAGCTAGAACGCCGCGACCACCCTGCCTGACGCCCATTTCGGCCATCGCGTACTCGATTGGCGCGGGGTCGGGTTTCCATCCTAATCGCTCGTCACAGCAGACGACGGTGTCGAACCAGTCCCGAATTCCCAGTCGGTCGATGACGGGATCGGTGAGGAACTGCTGGCAGTGCGTGACCAATCCGACCGGGCAGTCCAAGTTGGCGACGAACGCGGCGTCGTCGTACAAAAACGTATGCTCGGCGCGGAGTTGCGGGTCTTCTATCGAGTGGAATGCCTCCCAAAAGTTCGGGGGGTCGATGCCCCACTCGCGCAGTTGTGCGTCTCGCGACCCGCCCAGTCCGTGCCAGATGATTTCGGATTCGTACTCCGTAAACTCGCGACCGAGGCGGTCGCTCACGCGGTCGAATACCGTTTCGACGTAGGTTGGTTCGATGTCGATGAGCGTCCCGTCCAAATCGAGAAGCCAAAAATCGTACTCGCCGGCGACCATTGGGGTTTCTATAGTAGTGCCTCTTCGCTTATAACTCTTCGTCCGACATCGACGCTGAATCCGACAGAAAGACGATTCGAAAAACCGACCGAATCGGGGTAGTTGTCGCCCGTTCAGTCAGTCTGCGGACGATTCGATTCCGCGCTCGGACTCCGCCTGCGCCGACTCCGGTTGGTCGTAGAGGTGGCACGCGGCGGGATGGTCACGGTTTTGAAGCACCGGCCGTTTTCGCTCGCAAACGCTTTCGAACCGCTTTCTAAGCACTTCGATTGCACCGTCTCGGTCGCCGGAAACGACTCGGTCAAACGACTCCGCGACGGTGGCCCGATTTCCGCCTTCGAGTTGATGGGTGAACAGTTCGTTCCACAACTCGGTCTTGAGCGTCTCGTCGTCCAACTCCGCCGGATTTTCCTCCGGGCCAGCGGCCAGTTCGCGCACACCGTCCACGCTGAGTTCGTCCGATTCGAGTCGTTCGCGGTAATCCATCACCTCGCGGTAGGCAGACTGCTGAATCTCCACATCCTGCGGCGGAATAACGTTCGGACATCGCGTTCGGAAATGGCACCCAGACGGGGGATTTCGCGGCGACGGCACGTCGCCCGAAAGCGTGTGGATTTCGCGCTCCTGCTCGCTCGTGTCCGCGCGTGGAACACTCTCCAGCAGTGCTTTCGTGTAGGGGTGCTGTGGGTCGGTGTAGATTTCGTCAACCGGCCCGACCTCCACGATTTCGCCGAGATACATCACCGCCACGCGGTCTGAGATGTGGCGAACCACGGAGAGGTCGTGCGCGATGAACAGATACGTGAGGCCGAACTCGTTCTGCAGGTCTTGCAGAAGGTTCAACACCTGCGCCTGCACCGACACGTCTAGCGCAGAAACCGGTTCGTCCAGCACGATGAAATCGGGTTCCAACGCGAGCGCCCGGGCAATCCCGATTCGCTGGCGCTGACCCCCCGAAAATTCGTTCGGATAGCGGTCGATCTGTCCCGCGGAAAGACCGACGCGCTCCATGAGTTCCTGTACGCGCTCCCTGCGCTCGTCCCGCGAGCCGACTTTGTGAACGTCGAGCGGTTCGCGGATGATTTCTCCCGCCGTCATTCTCGGGTCGAGGCTGGAGAAGGGGTCTTGGAAGACCACCTGCGCGCGCTTTCTGAACTCGGTCAAATCGTCCATCTCGTAGACGTTCTGGCCGTCGAACTCGACGCGCCCGTCGGTCGGGTCGCGCAGGCTCAGCAGGGTTTCGCCGGTCGTCGATTTTCCACACCCCGACTCGCCGACGAGACCGAGCGTTTCGCCCTCCTGAATGTGGAACGAGATGCCATCGACTGCTTTCACGCTTTTCGGCTCCCGTCCGAACAGGCGGTCGGTCAGCGTGTCCTGCTCGAAGTAGTACTTTTGAAGACTATCGACGCGAAGGAGTGGGTCAGTCATTTGGTTTCACCTCTGTTTTCGGCAGTTCCCGAGTTTCGTTCAAACCGGTCGCTCGCCAGCGCGCGAGATTCGTCGTACTCCATTTTCGTGAGCACACAGCGCGCTTCGTGTTCGTCGCTACCGCCCGCATCGTCCATCGACGGATGGGAGAGACACTCTTCCATTGCCTTCGGACAGCGGTCGGCGAAGTAACATCGGTCTTCCATCTCCGAATCCAGCAGGTCGGGGACGTTCCCCTCGATTGGTTGGAGTCGCGGCGCGGGGTCTTCCAGATCCGGAAGCGACCCCAGCAGTCCCTTGGTGTAGGGATGCACCGGTCTGTCGAACACGTCTTCGAGGCTCCCGCGTTCGACCAGTTCCCCGGCGTACATCACGCTGACGCGGTCGCACATCCGGGCGACGACGCCGAGGTTGTGCGTGATGAGCATGATGCTCATGCCTGTTTCCGTCTGCAAGTCGCGCAGAAGGTCTAAGATTTGGGCCTGAATCGTCACGTCGAGCGCCGTCGTCGG